>JAITIJ010000027.1 GCA_031279495.1 Holosporales bacterium
ATCTGTAAATCCAATAGAAAACGTTCGTACAGGCACGTCACTTTGCTCTACCATTAGCGCAGTTATAAGAGAGGAATCTATCCCTCCAGAAAGAAAAGCGCCGATGGGAACATCAGCAACCATGCGACATTTGACTGCTTCCTTTAGAAGTCTTTCCAGTTCTTCTAAAAGCATCTGTTCATCGCTATAGTGTTCTCTCTCTTTTAGTCCACACAGGATAATATCGCGTGCTTGCCAAAAGGGTCGAACAACGGGTTCTTCGCCAAGTTTCAATCGGAGAAGACATCCAGGCTCAAGCTTATGCACTCCTTTGTAAACTGTGCGCGGCGCGGGAATATAATTAAAACGCATGAAAGAGGCAACAGAATCGCGATCGAGAACAGGTTGCCAATTACTATAAGCTCGTAAAGCCTTTAATTCCGATCCAAAAGCAAAAACACCATCTAACTCTCCCCAATATAAAGGCTTAATTCCCAAACGATCGCGTGCGCACCACAAAACACCCTCATGACGATCGAAAAGGGCAAAAGCAAACATTCCAACAAGGCGCTCTAAGGCTCGTTCTATGCCCCAAGCAGCACACGCCTCTAAGATCACTTCTGTGTCGGAGGCTCCCCGAAAAGAGTGCCCATTTTTGATTAAATCTGCCGCTATTTCTTTATGGGAATAAACCTCGCCATTATAGACAAGAACATAACGACCCGAAGCGGATACCATCGGCTGATGCCCAGTTGTTGATAAATCTCGAATTGCAAGACGTCGATGACCTAGTGCTACTCCTTGTTCTGGTGCTATCCAAGTTCCGCGAGAATCCGGGCCGCGATGTGTCAAAACATCGGTCATAGTATCAATAGATACTTGCAATGCCGTATGGTTCAGCTTATGCCGTGCATCTATAAGACCCGCTATGCCGCACACAATCTATAATCTCCACACGCGATGACCAAGACCCTCTATAGCTGTAGGATCAAAAACAGATTTTACATCCACAAAAAGCCCGCCTGCTTTTAACTTGGAAAGCAGATCTTGTAGAGGCATATCCACATAATTCTGATGTGGAACGGCAAGAATGCAAGCATCTGTTTGGTGAGGGAGATGCTCCCATGATGTCAAACCGTGCCCATACTCTTGGAGTACAGCTTGTTTTAAAGCAAGGGGGTCGGCGACAGAGACAACACATCCAAATTCTTGCAATTCTTCCACCAAATCAAAAACCTTGGAATTCCTGATGTCCGAACAATTTTCCTTAAACGTAACGCCCAAAACAATGATGTGCGCACCCTTTACAGGAGATCCAATCCGAATAAGCTTTTTAACCGTTTGTTGGGCTATATAGGCGGCCATAGAATCGTTTAAATGCCGGCCAGCAAGAATGACTTCTGGATGATATCCAAGGGCTTGGGCCTTATACGTTAAGTAATAGGGATCAACGCCAATGCAGTGCCCTCCTACAAGACCGGGACGAAAGGGAAGAAAGTTCCATTTGGTGCCAGCAGCCTCTAAAACCTCCGCTGTGTCGATATCCAAACGGTGGAAAATAACAGACAATTCGTTCATCAGCGCGATATTGAGATCGCGTTGCGTATTCTCAATGACCTTAGCTGCTTCTGCTACTTTAATAGAACTTACAGCAAAAACACCTGCTGGAATGATCGCGCTATATATCTGCGCAACACGAGCACAAGTTGCAGGCGTATCTCCAGATACAACCTTAGTAATTTTTGTGACCGTACGATCTCTGTCACCAGGATTAATCCGCTCTGGCGAATAACCAACAAAAAAATCTTGTTTCCATTTCAACCCAGAATGTTGTTCAAGAACGGGAATGCAAATTTCTTCTGTAACACCAGGATATACGGTCGATTCAAAGACAACAGTTGCCCCTTTTTTTAGATGCGCTCCAACCGTTGTGCTCGCCCCGATAAGGCAAGAAAAATCCGGCTTATGCGCCTTATCCACAGGCGTTGGAACAGCAACAACGATAAAATCCGCCTCATTGAGCAGAAAAGGATCTGCTGTCGGGATAAATCCACAAGACTCGAGAAAATCCTCGCGTGCAACTTCTCCAGTGGGATCTTCGTGGTGTTGATATGCAGTTATTTTCTCTTGAGAAAGGTCAAACCCAACAGTCCTATATTTCTTGCCAAATTCTAGCGCTAAGGGCAACCCAACATACCCGAGACCAACAACCGCAACAATCATATTCCTCGTCATCCCTCAGACCGACCGATTGTAACGCGTTCAATCGCTTCTTTCCAGAGGGTGCGATTGCGCTCCAGGGAAAATCGCTGCGTAATTTTTGTTGCTTCCTGACCCAAGCGTTTGCGTTGCTCAAAGTCCATCATAAGTTCCACCATAAGTTCAGCCAAGCGACCTGCATCTCCAACGGGGAATAGACGGCCGTCCACTGTATCTCGCACAAGATTCTTGTTTCCCATACAATCCGAAGCTATAATGGGCAGCCCTGATGCCATGGCTTCTGCCAACGCATTGGAAAATCCTTCGTGACGGGATGGAAAAACAAAAAGATCAGATGTCAAGATGATAGAGTCCACTTCTTTCACTTGTCCCAGCAAAGAGAAGCGGTCCTGCAGTCCAAAACAATGGATGGTCTGCTGTAGAGCATTCCTCTCTGGGCCATCTCCACAAATTGCTGCACAACAATCTGGGAAATGGTAGCATATTCTGTGAAAGGCCTTTACGAAAGTACCGAAATCTTTCCCTTCATTGAGACGTCCTATTGATAAAATCATTTTCACTTCATGAGAATAGGTAATTTGCAGGCTGCACGGTACTGTGTTAGGGACGACAAGAGTGGAGGTATGGAACTTCTCTAAGAAAGAGATTGCGAGATCTGTCTGAACAACAATAAGACTCGCCCATCGGTAAGTGAGAAAACGCATTAACCTTGTAAAAGAAGCATAACATGTCTTCCAAGGATCGGAACGCTTCGAAATAATAACCGGCACGTCCATTCTGCGCGTTGCTAGGAGTGTCAGAATGTTGGCTTTTGTAAGATAAGAAATGACAACATCTGGCCGCAATTTTCTCAAGGCGTTACGATATCGCAGCACACAAAAAGGGCGCAGGCAGATCTCTTTTGTACGGGGCCAAAACCCGAGCGTATCTTGCAAGCTTCGCATTAGATCCAACTGAACAAGGCGAACAGCAGAATCTACAGGATAAAAAGGCCGCTCTTCCTTGGATACAATAAGAGTCACAATCGTTACTTTGTGGTCATGTGCCAAAGATTTGGCAACCCGACACAAATCACGCTCTGCTCCTCCTGTTCTCAGGGCGAGTATCGCTAAAACAACATGCACTGCCCACCAAGACTTGACGTTCCTGCTTAGGATGCCCTAATATATTTTTGTCTTCAAGAGAAGGATAGAGTATTGCAAGCTTCGGCAGCTACACAAATAATTCGATTACAGAAAATAAGACAGCCCGGGCTAGTGCTCTTAGCTTTGATCTGTGGGCACGCTCTTTGGAAGGCGCGTTCTCCCACGAATCATCCTACTCCCTCCATTCTGCGCGATACAACCTCTGCCGTTCCTGTCCCTTGTCCTGAATTAGTTCCTCCTTCTGCGCCCCTAGATTGGATGCGTTGGGTGGCTGATATGGGAGATACGCTTCCTGCACCCTGCACTATTGTGGACACCTCCTCTGTTCGCCCAAAAGAGACGCTGTCCGGATTCTTGCTCCGTGTTGGTATAGACCCATTAACAACAAAAGAGATTGCGAAAATCTTAGGGAAAGAGCCTTTTTCATTAAAAGTTGGCCAAAAGATCTCTTATACGCTAGAGCACATTGGTTCTCAGACACATTTACGCAGACTTGTTATTCCCGTCGACTTTGGAAAGGAAATAGTTGTTGCACAGCGTGGAAACGGGACGTATCTCCTTAGAAAAGTATCTTTGCCCATTGTAAAAACGGTGCGGTGCGTACGTGGCGTTCTGCGAACAAGTTTTTTGGCTGATATAATACGATGTGGTGCTCCAAAAGAAATCGCCAAAAGCATTTCTGGGGCCTTTGGGAATCTGATTAATTTTAAGCGATCTTTGCACCCGGGAGATCGTTTTGAGATCCTGTTCGATCAAGTGTCGACAAAGGGCTCTATGGAGAGCAAGCCCGGAAAACTGTTGTATGCGAGCATTGCCTCAAATAGCGGTAAGGTTGCTGTATATCGTTTTCCAGGAAAAGGAGGAGATAGTTTTTATACCGCGAATGCGGAAAATGTACAGCGTAGCGCGTTTGGTCTGCCCATTCAAGGGGCACGCAAGACATCTGGGTTCGGTCGACGTACGCATCCTGTTTCTGGACGCATTCATTGCCATAGAGGTATCGATTTCTCCGCGCCGCGGGGCACACCTATACTCGCTTCAGCAGAAGGAGTTATAGAGAAAGTTTCGTCCGAGCACGGTTACGGACGTTGTGTTACGATTAGACACCCTGGTGGGTATGGTACGTTCTATGCGCATTTAAGTCACTTTGCTAAGGGTATACGCCCAGGTATGCATGTGAAACGTGGGCAAGTTATCGGTAATGTAGGGGCTAGCGGCAACGCAACGGGCAGTCACCTTCACTACGAAGTTCGGCTGCGTGGAAGTCCTATTAACCCCGCTTCTATCCAGTCTCTTTCTGGAAATAAACTTTCTGGCAAAGACCTAAGACGTTTTCAGGAGCTTAAGAGAGAGCTTGACACCTCTGTCAAGCGTATTGCTCTGTAGAAATTGAAGTAAGGTGTTCTCTTCTCTCATTTTTTGTCTTTTGGCCTCTCCGCGTCTCTTCCCCTCTCACAGTCTTTCGATGTGTCGAGCATTTCAGAGGTCGTATCGGCAATCTCCCCAGGGTCCTATTTTGGACGGTACGGTTAGGGGGGGGCTCCTTGCGCCCGCCTTATGACAGACTACCTTTCATAGTGTATCGAGCGTATTGGGGCTCGTAGGGGAGGTGGAATGAATTTCCTCGCTTCCTCTCTAAAATCTATTTGCGTTTTTCTCCGTGCTTCATGCTGTCATCTTCTGTAGTTACATTCCTGTGTCCGTTCTTTTTTCTTAAACCACCAGGGTTCTCTCCCTTTCTTGGATCACTCCTCCTAAATTTCATTAGGGTATCGCGGCATACACTCCCGTCTTGCACTTTCTCATCCTCTTCAGCTCTCATCGTGAGCGTGTTCCTCTCTTTACAAACCTCGATTTACCGAGCCTCTTTGCACTTCATCCCCCTCTTTACAACCTCATAAGTATGTCGAGCGTTTTGAAAAGTTGTAGGAAGTGGGAGGAGTAAATTTCTTTCTCTCTCCCATCCTCTAAACCTACTGAACATCTCTCCGCATCTGATACGGTCATCTTTTCTACAATTACATCACCGTATCCATTCTTTTCCTTGAACCGCTAGGGTTCTCTTCCTTTTTTATATCGCTCCTCCTAAATTTCATCGGGGGTGTCGATCATGTCGGAAGTCGTAGGGGATGTGGCTCCGTCCGAATCGTTAAGCTTCTCTCCATGTCTCGCATTTACTGCTGTGCCCTTGCTTTATATTCTCCGCACCTCGCGTTATTATTAATTACATCATCTTGTCCATTCTTATCCCTGAATCATCAGGCCCATTCTTTTCCCTCGAACCCCCACAACCCTTCGGTTCGCAGATTTTAAGCCTGCTGCGTCTACCATTCCGCCACACGGGCCATAAAGCTTACGCTACAGAGGGATTATGTCTTGTGCAAGAGAGGAGGAGAGAAGGAAGCTCACTCTCTTTCCTACATTCTCATAAGGGTATCGAGCATCCTTGAGATGCTGAAGAGAACAGTAGGCGCATAAAAGCACGGAGAAACGTAACCTGGCTCACTGAATTTTGCCGCGCAATAGGCTTGATAAACGCATCAGATACGACGTAGAGCGCAAGACCTATACGAGTCCACACGACTCCACGTAGCCTATTGCTGGAAATTCTCCATCCGGAAAAGAAGTATAACGCATCCCAACTCTAAACCACTAATACACACTTAGTGCTTTATAGAAATAGAACTCGCCGTAATAGGGAAATGCGGTCTTTCTGCTATTTACTAAACCCTCTGCAAAAATGAACGAAAGAGCCAAAGCGTTAGAGGAGTGGAAAGATGGCTCCATGTGTGTCATTTAACAAGGCCCAGAGCCGGTTCCTTTTGCGTTTCCTTATGTTTGTTGGCAAGGAGTACCACGGGCGGCTATTGGTGACACGCAAGGCTCAATAGGATTCCCTCCCAAGGACTCTCTTTGAGGGAATCCGCTAGGCCGTACAAGCGTGTGAGTCTATGCATTATGATCAGAAGTTTACGAGTATTATGCATATTCTTCTGTTTACTCTCCTTTCTTTCGAGGTTCCGTAGAAGTGTGGGCCTATAGGAGGGAAAGACAGGATCATACCTCCATGCCAATATGTACTCTTGTTAATAGTGGAACAGCTGTATCTTTTGTCTCATGGCACTTTTCTCTGGTTACTCTCCTTTCTTTCGAGGTTCCGTAGAGGTATGGTCCTATAGGAGGGAAAGACAGGATCATACCTCCATGCCAATGTGTACTCTTGTTAATAGTGGAACAGCTGTATCTTTTGTCTCATGGCACTTTTCTCTGGTTACTTTTCTTTTTTTCAAGGATCCAGGGGATGTGGTCCTATAGGAGGAGGGAAGGCAGCGAAGGCTTTTGCAGAAAGTACCCTTCCCTCAGAAAAGGCTGAAATTTTTCCACCGTCTTAGGGAATGGAGCAGAAAGATCTACCGGACCATCGGACAAGAGGGAAGAAGCGATGGCGATGACCGTTTTAACGCAGGAACATTTCATAGTTTGATTGAACAGAGTTGCAATTTCTAAAGGACGAGCGCCCCCAAAACTCAAGTTAAGAGGGCTAGAGAAGCCCCCGAGTGCTTCAACCTCTTCTACGACGAAATTACCGCTATGGCACCAACCGAAAATAACAGTTTCTCTATCTTTCCTCCTTACAAGATGTCTCTTTAA
>JAITIJ010000065.1 GCA_031279495.1 Holosporales bacterium
CCATGTGCCCCATCAAAGAAATAAGTACGTTTTGCCGTAGATAAGTGCTTTTTCCTGCCATATTGGGGCCTGTTAACAACACGAAAGTTGCAGAGTCATCAAGATGGCAAGAGTTGGCAACAAAACCATTCTTTTGAGCAGAGATATCTCGGCATTCGACAAGGGGGTGGCGGCCCTTTGTGATGGAGAGAATGGGTGCTTGCGTAAACGTGGGACGTACATACTGCCGCTCGCGTGCAAGATGCGCAAAGCTCTGGGAGATATCGACAACAGCCAAGGCGTACGCAATCTCCTTGATAGTTTTTGCCTGGTTTAGGATAGCTTTTGCAAGGTCTGAGAAAACCTGCTGTGCTAAAACAGCGCATCGATCGGTGGCTGTTGCGAGGTTTTCTTGCAATTCCTGTAATTCAAGGGTCGTATACCGTACAGAAGATGCAAGAGTTTGACGATGAATAAAGGTTTCTGGTAAGCGCGATACCTGGCTTACTGGAACGTCAATATGCCATCCTAAGATATGATTGAACTGTATTTTTAATGAATTTATGCCCGTTTCTGTAATGTAATGCTTGCGTAAATTCGCAATGAGTTCCTTGCTACGATCTCGCATCATCCGATACTGATCGAGTTCTGCACAAAAATTAGGAGCGATAAAATCCTCTGGGGAAGCTTGAGAAGTTCCCTTACAAACATCAAAAAGCGCTTTCTCTAGCAATTCTTGAAGCTGAACCGGGCACGAGAGAGCAAAAAGTGTTGAGGACAATTCGCCAGTATTCTCGGGCGCGTTCTTACATTCTTCAGAACATGAGGCAGAGTCATTTGAGGCAACAGAAAAGGCTTTTCTTTGGAAAAGAACGGAAAAATGATCCTGTATCGATCGAAAACTTTTCAAAGTCTCAAGAATCGTGTATAAGTCGCGAATAGTTCCTCTTTTTAAACTAAGACGACTAAGCGCCCGAGTAGCATCGGGCGTCTTTTTAAGCAGTTTTGTAACAAAGATGTGCTCTTCTGTGTGGTGTCGCCAGAAGTCAATAGCATCCAGTCGTGCTTCAAGTGTTTTTATGTTCCGGATGGGGCTAGATAAACGCTCGAACAAAAGGCGCCCTCCGTGCGCCGTAATTGTCTGATCGATGACGCCAAGCAGGCTGTTCTTGGGATCCCCCTTACAAGAACATACGAGCTCGAGATTGCGGCGTGTGGACGCATCAACAACAACATATTCTTGAGGTACGACTTTGCGAGGAGGAGAGAGCGGGCCGAGGGCTTCTTTCTGTGTAAGGTGGAGATAGTCCAGAAGAGCTCCACAAGCAATGATCTCGCTTTTTGAAAAAGAGCCAAAAGAAAAAAGATCGTGAACATTGAAAAATTTTTGCAAACGCTCTTCCTCGATACGCAAATTGAATTTCGAATCTGGTAAGATAGACACAGAGGCTTGTTGCGCCAGAAAATTCCCCCATGGTCCATTTCTGATACGTGAAGACATAAGAATCTCTCGGGGGCATAAGCGACTGATGGTGGCTGCAAGTTCGACACTTGGAGAACTCTCCACCAGGAATCGGCCCGTTGAAATGTCAATACTGGCGAGGCTAAAGGTATCGTTTTGGGAAACGGTTATAGCAACAAGGTTGTTAGGTCTGCGTGCCTCTAAGAGGGTTTCTTCTGTAAGTGTGCCTGGGGTTACGATGCGTACAACTCCACGTCGAACGAGCTCTTTGTACCCTCTTTCTTTGGCTTCTTGCGGAGATTCTAGCTGTTCACAGATCGCGACTGTGAATCCTGCTTGCACTAATTTTGCAAGATAATCGTTCACCGTTGCGACAGGGACACCGCACATAGGGATGTCTTGATCCATGTGTTTAGAGCGATGTGTCAAGACAATATCAAGAAGAGGGGCCGCTATTTCAGCATCTCTGAAGAAGAGTTCGTAAAAATCTCCCATTCTATAGAAAAGAAGATGCTCTTTATGCTCTTTTTTTACAGCCCAATATTGTGTCATCATCGGCGTTAGAGAATTTTCATCAATGGGATAGTCCATTCGGCCCTCCTCTTTTAGTTCTCTAAAATGAAGAGGGCAAAGGGTCAATGATTTTTTTAGCTACTGGCATGAAAATGGTGCTTAGCAAGAGTTGGTTGTCTCTTCGGTAGAGTTCTTTTCCGTTATTCTTCTATAGCTTGTTCCTTCGCAATCTTCTGGTTTTAGGGATATAGGGATTTCTTTGAGGTGTGGCAAGGTAGGAACTGAGATGATAGATAGAAGTGCTTGGCAGTTTTATCCAACTCTCTGTTTGCAAACGAAAACCGTCAAAGGAATTGCATGTTTCCTACGTTTCAGTCCATATTAGCATTATCGAGCACGTCGTGTGCATCTCCCTAATATTATATTTCAGCCAAAGGAGGATTTATGCTCTGGACGAGCACTCTTAGAACAAAGGCGTATTCTTTTTTGCGAAAAAGAAAAAAGGCTACAGAAACAAGCGTTGTAGCTTATGACACATTAACTCCGCCCAGATGGACAGCGCCGACATACAAGAGTCTGGCAAACGAAGGGTTTCGCGGGAATGTGATCGCTTATCGATGTATTTCCCTGATCTCGCGGTGTGTCGCGAGTGTTGCGCTTACAGCAAAAATAGGTGAAGTTCCCATAGACGCGAAGCATCCTTTACAACGGCTTCTGGAGGCGCCGAATGAACGGCAATCGAGGACGTCTTTTATCGAAACGCTTACCAGCCATTTGCTGTTGTCGGGCAACAGCTATGTAGAAGCCACATACGGGCCTGAAGAAATGCCGATTGCGTTATTTGCATTGCGGCCGGATCGAATTAGCATTTCGACTTCTGCATCTGGAAGGGTCTCTTATATCTATGAGGTGAATGGCAAACAACTCACCCTACCTTCAACGGGAGAAGACTACGAGATCACGAAGGCGCAAGCATTACTGCTACACCTAAAATTTTTCAACCCTCTGGACGATTGGTACGGTATGAGTCCTCTTGAAGCTGCTGCGCGATCGATTGATCAGCATAATGCGGTTTCTGGGCATAATCTAGCTTTACTGCAAAATGGAGGGCGACCATCAGGATGCTTGATCGTAAAAAGTCCGCATGGTGGATTAACAGAAGAGCAGCGCACCGTGTTACGCACGCAAGTAAGAGAAAACTATGAAGGTAAGGCGAATGCAGGAAAGATATTAGTCCTAGAAGGAGACTTCGAGTGGAAAGAAATGGGACTTTCGCTTAAGGACATGGATTTCATATCTGGCAAAAAGCTTTCTGCGCGCGAGATTGCGCAGGCGTTCGGTGTGCCTCCTATGTTTGTCGGAGTTCCTGGTGATGCGACGTTTTCTAATTATAAGGAAGCGCGGTTTCACTTATGGGAAGACACTATCTTGCCTATTCTAGATCTGATTGTGGCAGAGCTTAGTGGATGGCTTGCGCCGAAATTCGGGCAGGATATCAGTATTGGGTATAACCCCGATGCGATTCCTGCTTTAGCCGCACGTCGAGAAGCGATTTGGACGCGTGTGGCCCAAGCAACGTTCTTAACGTGCAATGAGCAGCGTGCAGCATTAGGATATCCTCCGCTTCCTGGAGGAGATGAGCTGCACCTGTAGCTTCTTTTCAACACAACACATTTAGGAATACACAATGAAAAACTCTATTGTGCGTAGGATTCCTGCGCCATTGGAACTGAAAACTTGTTCTCAAACGGGAGAGTTTCAGGGATACGCCAGCGTCTTTGACGTTGTCGATAAAGACGGAGACGTCTTGATGCGCGGTGCATTTGAAAAATGCCTTAAGCATCAAGCAAAAATCGGAAAAATGCCAAAACTACTTTGGCAGCATGACGTTACGCAACCGATCGGTATATTGCAAGAAATTCGCGAGGATGCGTATGGATTGTTTGTTAAAGGAAGAATCCTGCTAGATATTGAGAAGGGGCGCGAAGCTTATGCGCTGCTAAAAAACGGAGCTTTAGAAGGTCTATCTATCGGATTTTATCCAAGGAAAAGTCGTCCTGCGCTGAATCAAGAGGCGAAACGTTTGTTAGAAGAAGTTTCTTTGGTGGAGGTTTCTCTTGTTACTTTCGCCGCAAATCCATTAGCAAGCGTCACAGACTGTAAACGGAAAAAGATAGAGGGAGAAGATCCTCTTGTGGCGGTTGCTCTCCGCCGTTTAGTGCAATTTTTGCAGAATTTTTTAATTAAAGGAATATAATATGACCCAAGATATCCGATCGACGATCGATGAACTCTACGACGCTTTTGCGCATTTCAAAGCAGCAAATGACGAGCGCTTAACAGCGTTGGAACACGCGCGTGGTGTGGACTCTTTGACAGAAGAAAAATTAGTGCGCATTAATGCGCAGCTAAACAAAGCAGAAGAGACGCTGCAGCGAGCAAATGCTTGCAAGAAGTATCTTTCGGTGCCCTTAAAACACGATACCGAAGAGACGGAGCATAAAGAACTGTTTCTAGATTACGTGCGCAAAGGAATAGATGCGCCATTGTTTATGTTTGAGAAAAAGGCGCTGAGCGCTGCGAATGGAAGAGATGGCGGATTTTTAATCCCCGCACCATCTATCGAGAGAGTTTTTGCAATTTTGACAGCGCATTCTCCTGTGCGACAACTAGCTCGCTGCGAGCGAATTTCAACAGATGCGGTTGATATTCTTGTCGATAAGGACTTACCAGATGCGAACTGGGCAACAGAAACGGCAGAACGTACGGAGACAAACACGAAGGAAATTGCTCAGATCCGTATTCCGGTGCACGAGTTGTACGCTAAACCGCGTGCAACGCAGAAATTACTAGATGACGCGCAAATCGACCTGGAGTCGTGGCTTATTGTGAGGATTGCAGAGAAGATGGCGGTTCTTGAAAATGCTGCTTTTGTAACAGGAGACGGCGAGGGTAAACCCAAAGGATTCCTGGCCTATGAAACTGTTGCAGGGGATGCTTGGGAATGGGGGAAAATCGAGCATGTAAAGAGCGGTGTAAATGGCGCCTTTGCAGAAAGGAATCCGGCAGATTTTGTTTTGGATTTGATGCACGCGCTGAAAAGCCAATATCTGCAAGGATCTGCATGGATGATGCCACGTTCGACACTTGCGGAAGTGCGTAAACTAAAAGATCCGGCAACGGGACATTATCTGTGGCAACCGTCTTTGGACAAAACACCAACAACGTTGCTTGGATATCCGATTTTTATCGCCGATGACATGCCCGATCTTGTGAATGAGACAGCCAGTTCTTCGATAGCCTTTGGCAATTTTGGAGAAGCTTATCAGATTGTTGATCGCCAAGATCTGAGGATCTTACGCGATCCTTATAGTGCCAAACCCTACGTTGAATTTTATACGACACGACGCGTAGGCGGAGCTGTCGTGAACTTTGAAGCCATCAAGATCGGTCGTTTTGAGGAATAGTCGCTGAGGGCTACTTCTTTTGCTGGGAGAAAAGACATGGCCCCAGCGTATTTGATGTGCTGGGGCTTCTTTGCTGTTATTTTTCTATAGTAAGACTTGTTCCTTCGTAATCTTCTGGTCCTATATACGTACCTGTGATTTTTATGGTCATCTTTCGATTTCCTAGTTGCTCCTTCAGGCCGAACCCAAAGACGCAAGTATGCGAGAGATTAAGTATTTGACAGACTCTGGGACATCTCCCCAAAAGCCATCTTGCGTAAGCTGATGTGACAAATTAAGGATCTTAATAGGTAGTCTTTGAATACTCCTAAAGAAAAGGACCCAATTTTCTGTAGTCCGGAAGTTGCACTGATTAACATTTTCCAGTGACAGTACTTCTAGATTTGGGAAATTTGGAAGGTTCGGCCAACAGCGAGGATTTATCGTGCCTCTTGCATGAAGACGCGTTATTGATGGACATTTTTCTTTCATGGCCGGCAGGTATATTTCGTATCTCTTATCCTCTTTATCATAAGCGGTGGCACAATTGTCTATCATTCCCATCGTGGTCACACAGTTAAGATGGGCGATTGCGACGAGTAAGATTTTCCTCATAAGAGCCTCTTTTTTAACGCTTTTGTCAAGAACGTTACTGCCAGAATGAAATGTCAAGGTGTTTTTTTCTGCAAGAATCTCCTTTCCACGACCTTTGATCCGGACGTTATGGCTCGAAAGCAGTAGTAAAGCGTTTTTTGTTTAAGGATACAGAATCATCATTCGTATGGGGTGTATTCCAGAAAATAGAAAGGCATTGAGAAAATAAAGTCTTAATAATTCAGATTACAATTTTACTTAATCCCTTCATATTTACGCTTTGTTAATGATTTCTATCCACACTACCATCGAGATCAATAGGGGTTCTTATGAAGAGGTTAATGGCTGTCGCTTTGCTTATGGCAATGACGAGCTCTTTAGGACGGGGAATGTTACCGGATGAGGAAGAGTTTGTCTGTAAGGAGGTGCAGCACTTATACGAACTTGTGACAATGATGGATCAGAAAAATCATGGACTATTGACACAGAAGGGTTGGCAGGAGATAGCCAGAGCAATGGGAAAAACTGTACAGCAGTGTACTGAGATGTGGTTTGGGTATCTTGCTAACGGTGTTAGCCGCGCCGATTGGACGCCAGAAGAAGATGCGGTAATCATAGAAACGTATAAAAGGTTTGGTCCGAAATGGAATCGAATCTCTAGTTTTCTATCCAACAGAACAGATATTCAAACAAAGCACCGCTTTTATGATCTTTTTGTTCCAGAGGCGTTGCCCTGGTTTGACTCTTTTCCCGGAGGAGAACGGGCTTATCTCGCTTATGTGGACTCTCTTGCGCTTCCAGGAATTCTGATTGTTGGTTCTGGGAGGAGAACAGTGCGCAGCACACAAGATTATGCGGAGACCGTATATAGGAATCCAGAGCTTTACTTTTTAGTAGATATAGATCCAAATACTGGAGCAGACACCCTTTGCGACATTAGAGAGTTACCCAGATATTTTGATTGCGAGATGTACGATGTCGTTATTTTCGAATGTGTGGATACGGATGCTGCCTTTAGCAGAGCAGCTATCGGAAGCGCGCTTGCTCTTTTAAAACCGGGTGGTGTTCTTATCTCTTCGAGTGTGCCAATGTGTGTGCATTGGATTCCAGTGAGAGATGTGGCAACACGTTCTAAAGACTGCAAACGCATAGATCTCGATGGATGGGTTCTGTTCTACAAAGACGATAATGAATGCTCGAGTTCTCTCTATCCCAACGAAAGAAGATTTGGTGTGCAAGAAAACGCAATCACAGTTCTCAGCCTAAACAAGAAGGTACTGTCTCAGCAATATCTTTATGATATGCCTGTAGAGGATTCATGGTTTCTTCATATTGAGAGCTGTAATCCTGTATTATGGCCATGTAAGGAGGGGAGTAAGGTGGGCGCCATGATTTTGCAAAAAGCCGGTGGCACCTCTGGTGTGCATCCCGCTGTTCTTAGCGAGCTTAGAAAAGCTAAAGATAGTTACGATATAAAAAGATCCAGGGAAAGATTATCCAGAGGATGAAGTTGTACTTTCTCTGTTAACTCACTGTTTTTAAATAAAAATCTTCCAAAAGATTGTCGTCTGTCGATAGGAAGCGCATAGTGTTGCTATCAAGCAACTATATGTAGCAAAAAGATCGCAATCTAACCTATGGAGGATCCATGCATTGGATAAAAACACTCATAACAAAATGGACGTTTCTACCGGTACAAGAGACCCAAAAAATTGGTACATACGATGATTGGCTCTATCGTTGCGCAAATGGTGTCGTAGCTAGGATTTCACAGAGACATAAGCGCAGAGAAACTGCTTCTGTATTCTTTATGCAGCGATCCTGCGGAGTTTTCTTCTTAAAACTCTACGAATAGAACTGATTTCAAAGAGAAAGGGCGAGATCCTTTCTCTTATCACATCTAAAACAAAAACTCTTACTTCTTATGGTTATGGGAGAAAACCTATGTCTTTAACTATTTTACAGCCGCCGGAAGTGCCTCTTGTCTCATTGGAAGAGACGAAGGCATACCTCCGACTTGAAGGTAATGCCGAAGATGCGCTGATTTTGCGCCTGATTGCTGCGAGTACAGAGAGTCTAGAGGCTATCACAGGGCAGTCTTTTCTACAAAAGACCTATCAGTACACAGCACCTTTAGAGCTTTTTGGTTCTGAGCAAGAAGGGGGATCGCACATCTTCGCAACTTCTGTTGTGCGGATTCCGTTACCGCGTCCTCCTATTCAGAGGGTGCTTTCAGTGGTGCTGAAAGCAGGTCTACAGGAACAGGAGATTCCAGCAGAAAGACACAGTGTGATTGCACACCATGGACCAGCACAATTGACGGTGTGTTTGCCACCGTTGTCGCCCTGCAAGGCGCCTTACGCGTTGGTGGTGTCTTTTCTAGCTGGATTCGGAGAGACCGCACGAAGCGTTCCAGAAGCCTTATGTCTAGCCACGTTAATGTTGGCTGCGGACGCTTACGAAAAGCGCGATGGATTCTCGGCGAAAGCGGGTTTGCCGCAGGGCGTCCTCGCGCTGATCCAGCCTTATCGTTTGTTGAATATGTTGTGAGGATTTATGCAAAACACTGCACAAGAACATCTTCTCTGCCGATTGTCAGATCAAATCGAAATCCAAGAGGGTCAATACACCGTATCCGAATACGGGCAAGAGGCTATTCAGTGGCAGACATGGCGCCATGTATGGGCGTATTTGCGAGCTGCTTCAGAGAAGATCTCGCCTCGCTTGTCATGGAAACCGGCTGCTTACCGCGTGGTAGTGCGTGGAGACGCGCGGTTTCCTCACTTTTTTCGGGTCGTGTGGAAAAATACCATCTTTGTGCCCGCTTCGTACTTGAAAGTACACACTAAGAACCGATGGATTGAATTTTCAATGATTGAAACGAAATGAAGAGGAGGAAAGAGGCATGCTCCATTTGTCGACATTTGATTTGGAAAAATCGCTCCTTAGCACGCTATATCGTAAAGAAGAGTTGCAACGCCATTTGCAGATTATGCGCATTGGCAGTCCCTTGAGTCATATAGAGGAACCGCATCTGTGGGTGGAGGTCTCTAAAGCGCGTGTTGTTGGGCTTGATCGCGTTCATGCGGAAGGAGAAATCGGCGTATCCATGCCATTACTTAAAGGAGAAGATGTTATGTCGATTATGGAGACGATTCGGAATATTTTACGACAACCTCTCCCTTTGATGCAAGGAGAGCAGTTCGTAGGAAAAGCGTATCTTGAAGAAAGGTCTTTTCACCGAAACGTCAAGAAAGAGGCGAATTTAACCGTTATAGCTTTCGATGCATTTTTGCGATTGAAAAATATTTTTAGGGATATATGAGCGAAGAAAACTTATCAGAAGAAGAGAAGCAAGAACCTTCCGAAACGTCCATAGAAACGTTGGAAGAGTATTTTGAAATGAGCGCCCGCACACGTTTTATGACGTTTCCACGTTGGATGGAGTGAGAGAGGCGGGGTAGAAGACCTCATAAGCTCTTTTTGAGGTTTGAATCATCCGGTGCGCTATGCGCTTTGGTTGTACACGATAGTCTTTTCCTAAAAAGCCTCCGAACAGAGCTGATCCAGAAATCTGTATAGTCGGTTTTGTCTGGGAAGTCCTAGCGACTAATGAGAATTGTTTCAAGAAAGGAAAAATACCATGCACGATACTGAACTTATCTTAAGCATTGCAGGGTTCCCACCCTATAGCGGACGAGGATGTTCTCAGCAATTGATGCCTGTGCAGGAGGCGGCGTTTCGCCGGACCGTTAATGGAGCGCTGGCTTGCGTTAGTCTGGATCAACGCCAAAGATACCGCAGCATCATTCGTGGACGTGACGTTTCTTCGCCAGCGTTTGATACGTTCTGGGTGGGGACGCAGATGACAGTTGGATGTATTCACAGGTTATGGCAGCGTTTTAAAAAAGGAGAGACACAGCTGGCGTTAGTACGCCCTCCCGTAGAGAATTCCGTGTGCGTTGTGGGTCATACTGGGAACCTTATCTCGTTCGCAGTTGAGGGGGCAGACGTTACTTTACAACACGCCGCTGCAGATGAAGTATTTGTCGGTTTTCGCCCGTGGTTGACGATGTCAGTGCTCAACTTTGGCTTTGAAACAGATGAATGGGGCACGGCTAATGCTTGGCAACTACATTTAGAAGAGGTATAAAGATCTCCTCTTGAACGCTGCGGGGGTCCCGTTGATTCTGTACAGAGATTCTGGAGCATTCACGATTGTAAGATAAGGTGAGAGTATATCCTGAGATGGACTTAAAAAAGGTAAAGAGATTCATCGGTCGAGCGAGTCTTTATGCTCCAATTATGGACTTGGAAACAGTTTTTCTTAAATATCTTCCCTATGTTACACGTGAAGAACGTTGCACGTGGGGAAATTTCGATGAGAAAGCAAAAGGTGTTGCTTCGTGTATTTCTAACTGGGAAGGGATCCTATCAGATCTAAAAACAGGAGAGAGCCTGCTGGAAGTAGGTCCTGGCAACGCCTTTATTATCGCCTTGGCAGGAGTAGAAAAAGGGGCAAAGGTCACGGTAGCGGATCGTTTTCCCGTGAGATGGAACGCTGCTTTTCACCCCAAGTTATACGCAGCTTGCCGCCGTGTTCTCCCTGAGATGCGCGTGTTTGATTATTTGCTCAGAAAAGAGGATTTTTCCGCGGTCTTTGAAGTGTTACCTGTTGCGGCAGAATGTGTTGCTGAACACTGTGGCGCTAAATTCGATTGGGTGACCTCCAACGCTGTTCTCGAGCATTTACAAGATCCTGTTTTGGGTTTGAGCAGTTTATTCTCTGTAACAGTCCCTGGAGGGAGGCATCTTCACCAAATTGATCTGCGTTACCATTGGTTATCGACATCTCCTCTTGACCATCTGATATGTGATTATGAGAAATTTTCTAGATGGAGAGCGGCATTTCGTTGTGAAATGGGGTGTCAGTGGCGCCACTCTGAATGGTTACATTTTTTTGAAACGGCCGGATTTAAAAATGTACACCTTGTAGCTTCCAGCGAGCAAGGGAAAGCGTATCTGGAACGTGTGCGAAACAAGTTAGAAAAATCCTCGTCAAAGTATGCTAATTGGCCCATAGAAGATCTTAGAATAAGTGGCGGATTGTACGCTTGTTCAAAGCCTTTGTAGAGCAGATTCTTAGAGAGGGGAAGGAAGGAATCCGTCTGCTTTTAATCTAGTTTGCTCTATCTGTTCTTCTCCTAAAAATTTCCTGATTAACAGGTCTATCCCCCCTCAAAGTGCTTGCGAAACAAAAAGGTGGCTATCTGAAATGAGAGAGATTGGGCGAGAGTTCATCATTAAGAAGTGATCTATACTCATCTCTATAGATGAAGCAATTCATCCATACTTTACCCCCTCACAAAAGATCTATTAATTCAAGTCCAAATAACTCATGTGATTTAAAGAGTAGTATTTCCTTATCGAGAAGATATAAACATGTTTTTTCTATTGTCTTCTGTCGTTTCTTCAGGATACTAGAGGAGTGCTTTATGGCATCAACGTTTAAGATGATAGACGTTTACTCCTCACTCTTGAGGACCTTAACCGTAGATTTGCGACTGCGGAAATAGCCTTCTGTTTCTCGTCTCATTTCTTCTGCGCGCTTCTATTAAAGGAGCGTCGGGTTTCGCTGTAAACCAGATAAAAGGTGCTGGGTAGTACGACAGCAACACAAAGATAGACGTTTGTGTCTAAAGCGTCACCGAAAAAGACCCAACCAAAAAGAGCTGCAAAGATAAAATCTGTGTACCGAAAAGGTGCGGTGGCAGACAGATCTGTCGCCGAAAAGGCGCGAAAAAGAAGGTATTGAATCAGGTTTCCTCCAGCACCAAGCAGAAACAGGATGAATAGCTCATAAGCCGTTGGTGCCTCCCACACAAACAAGGTTGGAAAGAAGCTTAGGATCGTTGTGCCTACAGCGAAGTACATCAGCATCGTGATGCGATTTTCATCAACGACCATGCGTTTAGCGAGAACATCTTGGACCGCGAAAAGGAAAGCAGCGCCAATAGGAACAAACATTGCAGGCTTCAAGTGCACGCCATCTGGACACACCAAAATAGCAAGACCCACAAGCGCGACTATAGTCGCAACCCATCGCGCAAGAGGGACCTTCTCTTTAAGAAAGACAGACGAGAGGATCAGCGTAAATGTTGGAATGGTCCAAAAAACGATTGTGCTTTCTGCAAGAGTCAATAAAACAACGCTATACGCACACGCTGTTAAAGAGATAAATCCTAAGACAGCACGCAAGACTTGTAGACCTGGCTGTTGAGTGCGAAACACCTCTTTGCCTCGTGTGAAGATAAAAGGAACAAGCGTAATAAACCCAAACAAAAAGCGGAAGAAAATAACTTCAATACTGGATAAGCGATTGCCGACGAATTTCATAATGACGTCATTTGTAGAGCCCACAAGAAGGCTCGCGATGAAGAACACTATGCCAGCAACATAGCCGTCACGCGAAATTTTAGTCTTAGAATCGGACATGAGATTCCTCCTCGCTTGCTCCTCTTTTTAGACAGAACACTTACTATAATCAAGTATGAGAAAAATATGCGTTTTATTTTTGATTGGACGGAAACATTTGCGGATCTTACAACTCCTTGGAGAGGAGATGAAGATCCCTTTGCGATAGAGATATCGCAGGCAGAAGGAGAGTTCGCTATTGCGCACGTCACATTGCTTAATCCGCGCCTGAAACAACTTTCTGTTCAACAGCGCGCCTATGGACGTATCGCTTTTCAGCGGGAGAACGAATCTATTGTGCCCTTATTTTGTGGTCGTGTGGTTACACTTCCGGTTGCTCTAGATGGGAGCTTACTGAAAGTAGAACTTATTGCAGAGCCTGATACTGCAGAAGATCAACTCCGTACTTTGGGGCACTCTTTGCGCACAGAACCGTATTGGGATCCTTTGTTTATCCCCGCAGAAGCAGAAAATATGCCAAATGAGGTATTAGAAGCACGTACGGCGCTGTTTGCATGGCATCGGGTAACAGGTGCGTTGGCGGTTTCGGATCTTTATAAAGGGCGGCAAGTTTTTACGGTAGAGAATGCTTTTAGGAATACAGTGCGTTTGCATCGAGGTCCGGAGCCATTAGATGCCGTTGAGGTAACTGTTGAGGCGCAATGGATACAGCGTGCTTATGGATGCATGGATCTTGCGCCAAGAATTGCTCTTCTGTTCCCTGGGCAGATGATCAATACGTATTCGGGCCGAGATCTCGAAAAATCCTGGCGAGCGCTGGAACGCAAGCTGCATTGTGGAGGGTATGAAGTACTGAAAAGTACGATTCAGGAGATTCTTCCGCCTGAAACGGGAATATTAAACCTTTATCCACGACAATCGCCCGTTTATTACTCGTATCAAGAAGAGGAAGATGCTCTTAATCCAGAGTCTCTGCATAGGAGGCCGGTAAAAGTGCAGCTCAAGAGGTATTGGTTCAGAGGAAAGTTGATAATCGCTTGGAATTACCAGCAAAAACGTCGAGAAATTGCGCATTTTATGTTAAAGAACAACCATCAATTGCGCCCCTTAAAAGAAAATCATGCGCACGTGAAGCGGTTACACTTTAAGTTAAATGCGATTGCTCCTCATTATGACTTGTGTCCGTGGTGCGGGTTTAAATGGTACAAAGAAGGAGACCGCGTTGCGTTCGGTGGGTGGCAATATCGTTGTTTGACCAAACATCGATCTGGATGTCAATTTCTTGACGACGGCGCACTCTGGGAACGTGAGAAAGAGATTCCGATTGCTCTTGGCGATCCTTCGCGTGCGAGTTTTTTCACAACGCGTCGCGGGCAAAAGGCTGTTGTGCACGCTATTGCACGCGCCCGGTCCTATTTAGCAGCTTCCTCACGCTCGTTTGAAGTCTCTTTCCGAGGGCCATTGGAAGATTTAGCGGGGATTACGATTGAGGACGCAGTTGTACTAAAAGATCAGCGTCTGCCTGGAGGAACCATTTGCGGCAAGGTTATTAAAACACGTCTTGTTATCGATGGAAAAACACAAACATGCTGGGGAGAGGTCAGAATCGCCTGTGGTGTGGGCCTGGCCACTTATCCTGTGCGAGAAGGCTATCAGTTAGGAGAAGAGCTCTACGCAGAGACAGATTATGCCGAACCTGACACCTACAGACAGGCACAAGGGGTTCTTCTAGAGGATTTAAGGATTGAGGATTTTTCTCAAAACGCTCCGACAACAGGATTTACAGGTATTTTTGCTTGGGACGAGAGAGACCTTATAGAAAAGATTCACATCGCCAATTTGCCGTCAGATCAGGAAGATTTTTTAGCAACACGCAACATTGAAACACCAGAAAAATTCTTAGCTGCTTTAAAAGCATGCTGCACCTCTATTCGCATAGATCTGCGTGAGTTGCGGCCTAAAACTACTCTGACGCATCGAATTCCCGTGACAATACAAACACCATGGTCGGCTCCCAAGGGAGTAAATCTAGAGACGAAATAATCAAAAAAGAGCGGAAAATCGAATTTTCTCTATATTTAATGTAAGATTGGTTTTTTAGATAGGGTGCTTATGAGTATGAAAAGAAACTCATACTACACTAAACCTTCTGCGAAAGTAGGCAAGAGAGTAAGAGTGTGGGGAAAAGAGACTGATTTTGTTTGCTTCATTTAGAAAAACAGCCTGACGATGAGGGGAGGGGGTAACATCCATGCGGAGGTCCTTTTTTCTACAGCGGTTGTTTTAAGCGCACGCTGGAGTCGATTTAACTTCTCTCCTTTTCCGACGCCCAGAGTTTTTCCAAATATAAAATATTATTGTCATCATACGCATTAATTGAACCTCCCCAGTACCCAGAGTTGTTTCCAATATGGGGAATCATTAGCGAATATATCGATTTACCCCACAGTGTCCATGGTTATTCCCAATATGGGTTTTTATCATTAGCTGGGATAGGTTTTTCGTAGGCATCCAGCCACTCAAGCGCTTGTTGTTGGGCCAATCTGGCTTGCTCTAGTTCTTGAGCGAAAATACCGCATCGCTTGCTGTAAGCATTCATTGTAAAGAAGACAATAGTGTTGACTAACATGCCTGGGAAAAGGCCATAAATGCCCCAGTGTTGTTCCAGATCGAAGGCGATCCAGCTAATGACGACAAGTATGCCCATTACCGCTGCCCAAATGAAAGCGTATTTGCTGCTTTTGTGTCCTAACAAACGTGCCGACAAAGGGACCAGTACCGTGCCACACCAAAATCCATTAAAATACAGCAGAATATCGATGATACTTTTAAATCGCAGCGCCACGAGTAATGCCAGAACGCCGAAGATCAACGTCGCATATTGACTATATCGAATCATTTGACGATCTGTCATAGTCCCTCGATACGCCCTGATGAGATCTCTTACCACCATAATGCCAGACACATTCAAATCAGAATCCGCTGTTGACATAATAGCAGCTAGCAATCCCGCGATCATGAGCCCTTTCATGCCCACTGGCATAACTGTCTGAATCATATAAGGCATGGCTAATTGTGACGGGATGTTAGGATCGACGACTAAAGCGCTAAGACCAATGATAGCAGAGCATATGAACACTCCTGACGTTACCAGCGTGCTAGTGCAAAACGATTTTCTGAGTTGCCGAATATCTTTTCCCATCAGCAATCGTTGTATCCATGTTGGAGCCAGAAGGAATAGAAGGAAAGACACTAAAACAGGGATATACCGCATAGGCTGGTCGCGCATAGGAGCAAGGGTTAAATGACTTTCAGGGACAGAAGCAAGAAGGTGATCCAGGCCACCAGCAGACGTCACTGCAAGATAAGCAAGCAGAGGCATAGAAATTGCCAAGATCATGAACTGAATTGTATCTGTTGAAACGACGGCACGAATGCCTCCTAAGGCTGAGTACATGACGAGAACACCGAACCCGATACAGGCTCCGAGTTCAAAAGAAACACCCATTAATTCATGGAAAATAAGCCCCATTGCACTGATCTGGGCGGCTACTCCTCCCAACGAAAGGAA
Source organism: Holosporales bacterium (assembly GCA_031279495.1). Lineage (GTDB taxonomy): Bacteria > Pseudomonadota > Alphaproteobacteria > UBA3830 > JAIRMZ01 > JAITIJ01. The sequence goes on from JAITIJ010000065.1 coordinate 16,001, forward strand.
TAACCCAACAACGCCTACTGTGAACTCTCCGGAATGACCCCAAAACAGGCCAGCTAAACTCCCTGGTGTCTGCGCTTTGTCCAAATAGGCCTCCATCTTGGGGGCGATAAATAAGCCGATAAAGAAAAGATTCAGACTTCCTAAAAAATAAATAACAGGGAATACGATACCAGAAGAGAAAGCCTTTTCAGCCATACCAATGGTCGAACCACCGCCAATATACGTTGCAGCAATTGTCATGCATAATGCAAATGTAGAAGTGCTGCGATCATTTATCGCATAATTGCGAAACGTACTAATCTTCCACCCACTCCAGACACCAATAATTAGAGTTGCTGCCAGATAAAGCCCGACTATAATTATATCAATGTCCATTCGCAGATCCTTTTCTCTACAGTAATAGTCGCAAATATATGCAAAGAAAGTCAATTCAAACGAAAAACAATTTCTGTCAGTCGCTCCCGGTAATCACCGCCATGAACAGAACTATTGCCATAATAAAATCTTTAATGCCAACAGTTAGTAACGATCAGATAAAGTCCCACGATAAGAGAGTCAATGTTCGTATAAAATATCTACTTTATTGTGTGCTTTTTGCTGACAGTGTTACGAACACACATTAAGAGTCAGGTCATTTTGCAGGATACTCTTGAAATTTTAAGATAGGCAGCCCTGTAAAGCAGCACCCTCTGGATAAAGAGGATATTGATCGCATAAAGTCGTGATGCGCTGACGGACAGATTTTTCTACATTTTGATTGTTCTCGGCACCGTTGTGACGAATGCCGCGCAACACCTCTGCAATCAAATGCCCAATTTCCTTATATTCCTTTTCTTGGAAACCACGTGTTGTTCCAGCGGGCGTCCCTAAACGAATGCCAGATGTAACAGCGGGTGGTAAGGGATCAAAAGGAATGGCGTTTTTGTTGCACGTTATGCCGGCACGTTCTAGGGATTGCTCGGCTTCTGATCCCGTAACTCCAACAGGACGCAGATCAACGATAAGCATATGGCAATCCGTTCCGCCCGATGAGAGTGCGAGTCCTTCTTCGATCAAGACCCCTCCTAAAGCTTTTGCATTCTTAATGACTTGACGGGCGTAGTCTTTAAAACTAGGCTGCAGCGCTTCATAGAAAGCAACCGCCTTGGCCGCAATAATATGCATCAACGGTCCTCCTTGGATCCCAGGAAAGACCGCGCTATTAATCGTTCGTGTGTAGGATGCATCATTCCACAAGATCAGCCCTCCTCTTGGACCACGTAGTGTTTTATGCGTTGTTGAGGTAACCACGTGCGCATGCGGAAAGGGACTATCGTACAATCCCGCAAGCACGAGTCCCGCATAATGCGCGATATCCGCCATTAAAATAGCGCCTACTGCATCAGAAATATGACGAAAACGCGCAAAATCGATCTGACGGGGATACGCCGAAGCGCCTGCGATAATAATACGCGGCTTATGCTGATGCGCCAAACGCTCCACTTCTTCGTAATCGATACGGCCATCATCCGCACGTACGCCATACACGACAGATGAGAACCATTTACCCGAAACAGTAGGAGCCGCTCCGTGCGTCAGATGTCCTCCAGCACTTAAGTTCATGCCTAAGATGGTGTCTCCTGGCTTTGCAAAAGCGTATAGGACAGCTGTGTTTGCTTGTGCGCCAGAATGTGGTTGCACATTGGCAAAAGCGCAATCAAACAAGGCGCAAGCCCGTTCAATTGCCAATTCCTCAACTTGATCAACGAACGTGCATCCTCCATAATACCTTTTGTTGGGATATCCTTCTGCGTATTTGTTCGTCATAACAGATCCCATTGCACGCAAAACGTTTATAGAAGTGAAGTTTTCAGAAGCAATGAGTTCTATTTGATTTTGTTGACGCGCCAGTTCCGCGTTAATGATTGAAAAAACGGGATCTGCTTCGGATTCTATGGATTTTACAGAGGAATAAGGCATAGCGGGGCTCCTTTCGGCAATTTCGATAAGAATACAACACATAATCAGCGTGAAACACAATGGGCTGTTTGTAAATGCTGGTTAGCAGATGGCAAAGACCTTAAAGAGTGGCAGACCATCACAAGGAACATTTTGTTGAGTGGCGTTTTTTATCTGTTTTTTGAGAATAGTTGGTCTACATGGAGGATATTGAGAAGAGGGTAGACTTTTGTTCGCGTTTCCTTTAGAGATTCTCTTTGAATCTTAAAGGGTTCGCTTGCCAGCACAGGAGGAAACGATGAACGCGGTTCAGCAGTTTGAGCAACGTCAGATCGAGCAATTGTTACAGAAAAATGCTATTCCAGCGTTTGCTCCAGGAGACACTTTACGCGTCTCTGTTAAGGTAACCGAGGGGGGCAGAGAGCATACCCAGCTTTTTCAAGGTGTTTGTATAGCTCGCAAGAACCGGGGGATAGGATCTTCTTTTACAGTACGAAAATTGTCCTTTGGAGAAGGTGTTGAGCGCGTTTTCCCTCTGTACTCTCCTAATATTGCCATAGAAAGAGTACGACGCGGTGTTGTGCGTCGGGCAAAACTGTATTATCTGCGCTCTTTGCGTGGTAAAGCTGCGCGCATCGTTGAGAAAGTAACTCACCAAACTGTCAAATAAGAGCCTCTTCCTTGAAAAAAGATCGGAAGTATAAATGAAGGTTCTCTGCTTATGGTGAGCGCCCGGAAACTATCGGGTGATGGCTTTCCTTATATGGTTTTCCAGGTAGAAGGAGGGAGCTTGTTGTATCAGCAATAGATTTTTCAAGAGTTATTTGTTGTAAGGAGATTTTTGATGTTGAGAATAGCGGGGGTGGGCGTTGAAGCGATTTTTAGCGTGGGCGT
>JAITIJ010000087.1 GCA_031279495.1 Holosporales bacterium
GGCGCCTTATGGCATTGGAGTAACGCGCCTTGTTGGCGCTATTGTTGAGGCGTCTCACGACGAAAAAGGGATCGTATGGCCAGAAGCAGTTGCGCCGTTTCGTGTCGGCTTAGTTAGCTTGCGCGCTGAAGAGGCTAATTGCGCTAATGTAGCCAGCGATATTTACACAAAGCTTAGAAATGTAGGCGTTGAAGTGCTTTACGATGATCGGGACGAGCGTATGGGAGTAAAGCTCTCTGATATGGATCTTATTGGACTCCCTTGGCAGATTTTAGTCGGACCAAAAAAACTCGCTGCAGGTATGGTTGAGTTAAAAAACCGCAGGACTGGAGAGGTTCGGGAACTGTCTCAAGACGGCATCCTAAACTTTTTCGGATGCGCTTAGCGTGCTTTTCAGCGCGACGGAACGCTTTCTAGCCTGGCGTTATATACGAGCAAAACGCCGAGAACGCTTCATCTCTGTTGTCTCTGGTTTCGCGTATCTAGGCATTACGCTGGGAGTTGCTACTCTTATCATCGTCACAGCCGTTATGAATGGCTTCAGAATCGAGTTCATGAGCCGCATTGTGGGGTTTAACGGGCATCTGGCGATTCAGGCGCCTTATGGCATTCAGGAGTACAAAGAAATATGCCAGAGGATTGCTACGCACTCTGAAGTGATTCACGTTACACCGCTTATTCAGCGTCAGGCGATGATCTCCACATCTTCTCGTATTCTCGGCGTGCTTGTGCAAGGAATAGAGCCAAAGGATCTGGCGCAAAAGGAATCCGTTCAGAATGGTCTTGTCGCGGGAGACCTAAAGACATTTGGAGAAGAGGAAGACGGACTTGCGTGTGGATGCGTGATTGGGAGTAAGCTTGCCAGGCGATTGCATGTTACGGCAGGCAGCAAAATAACGATCATCACCCCAGAGTTTTCGGAAACCGGCTTCGGCCTTGTGCCCAGATCAAAAACGCTAAGAGTACAGGCGATATTTGAAGTTGGCATGCGCGACTATGATGGACATATCGTTTTCATTTCTCTCTCTTTAACCCAGCGCCTATTTCGCATAGAAGAAGGCGTCGATACACTAGAAGTCTTCGTCAAAAATCCCCTAAAAATAGCGCAAATAACCGAGGATATTCGCCAACGCCTTGATCCTTTGATGGAAGTTATCGATTGGCAACACTTAAACAAAACCTTTATGGGCGCTGTTGAGGTTCAGCGCAATGTGCTGTTTCTGATCTTGTCTTTAATGGTCTTAATCGCCAGTTTCAACATTATCTCGAGCATGGTCATGTTAGTGCGCGATAAAACAAAAGACATCGCCATCCTCCGCACACTTGGGGCTACACGCGGAAGTGTCTTGCGTATTTTTTTAATGATTGGTTCTTTCATTGGTACAGTAGGAACTTTTTCTGGCCTTGTGCTTGGTCTGGCCTTTTCGTTGAATATCGAATCTATTCGGCATTTCCTCGAGAGATTGCTCAAGACAAACCTGTTCCCTGACGAGGTGTATTTCCTTTCGACGTTGCCGTCTCAGGTGGAGCCCGTGGATGTCGCTGTAACTGTTATAACAGCCCTGTTCTTTTCGTTTCTTGCAACCTTGTATCCTGCATGGAAGGCGAGCAAATGCGATCCGGTTGAAGTTCTGCGATATGAATGATGTTTTTGTCCTAGACAACATCTGCAAGAGCTACAAAGGCGCGGGGAATACCGTTGCTGTTCTAAAAGATGCGTCACTAACTCTTCAGAAGGGAGAGTTGATGGCTCTTCTTGGTCCCTCTGGTACTGGTAAATCAACTTTACTGCACATTGCAGGGCTTTTAGATACCGCAGATTCTGGATCTATCCACATTCTGGGCAAGAATTACGCTCATGCCTCAGATGCAGAGCGCACGCAAGCGCGTCGGCAGCACATTGGGTTTGTCTATCAATTTCATCATCTGATGCCAGAGTTAACAGCGCTTGAGAACGTTATCCTTCCTCAGCGTCTTGCTGAAGTACCTCCCACAAAAGCACAAACACGTGCGCAAGAACTGCTTGTACGCCTGGGGCTTGCGCATCGTATAACACATTTGCCAGCAGCCCTCTCAGGAGGAGAACAGCAACGAGTTGCCATAGCACGAGCCCTAGCCAACAACCCAGAGCTATTGCTTGCAGATGAACCCACAGGTAACTTGGATGAAAAGACGGCGGATACTCTTATCAACGATCTTGTGCATCTGGCACGTACAACGCAATTATCCGCACTTATAGCAACCCATAATCCTGAGTTTGCCAAAAGGCTTGATCGCCGCATACACTTAAGAGACGGTGTTCTTGTTCATCGCGCTCAGGATAGCTAATGAATCGTGCTCCTTTTATTCATTTGCGCGCTCATTCTGCGTATTCTCTGGCAGAAGGCGCCATCAAAGTGCCCGATCTTTTGGATCTTGCCAAAAAGAACGCGATGTCGGCGATTGCGCTGACGGATCGCAATAATCTGTTCGGTGCTTGTGCGTTCTCTGAGTATGCGTTGTCTGCTGGTGTACAGCCCATTATCGGATGCTCACTGAATGTTTCTCATCCAGGAGCACGAGAGGGCACAACGCGCGCACCAACCTCTCTTCTTTTTCTGAGCAAGAACGAGCGTGGTTATCGGAACCTTTCAAAGCTCGTCAGTCAAGCGCACCTGAATTCCTCACACGCAAGCTGGCCAGAGGTATCGTTTGCTGCTCTCGAGGAATATGCAGATGGGCTGATCGTACTGACCGCTGGTATCCTCGGCAGTCTCGGGCGCTTCTTGCTTGAAAAAGACGGAAACGCCGCACAGCAGTTTCTAGATCAGCTTCAGGCGACTTTTCCAGATCGTCTATACATCGAACTTATGCGTCACCAAGAAGCACGCGAGCAAGCTATCGAAGAGCCTCTTCTTGACTTGGCTTTTGCGCGCAATATTCCAATTGTGGCGACGAACTCGGTGTTTTACGCCGCCCCCGATATGTTTGATGCACACGATGTGCTGATCTGTATTTCTCAAGGAGCTGTTTTAGCGGATACAGATCGACAAACTTCGTCAGAAGCGTACTATTTTAAGTCGCAAGAGGAAATGCGCGTACTGTTTGCGGATCTTCCAGAAGCTATTGAGAACACAGCGGTTATTGCGCAGCGTTGTGCCTTTGCAGTAACGCCACAGAAAACCGTCTTTCCAAAGGCTTACCGCAACACAGAAAAAACAGAGGCTGAGATTTTGCGTGAGGAAGCTCGCAAAGGTTTGGAAAAACGGCTAGAAACCGTTGATTTCAGTGCTTTTCCATCAGAGGATGAAGGGCGTAAGAAGTACTATGACCGTTTTGATTATGAACTCGATGTCGTTGAACAGAAGGGGTTTCCTGGATATTTCTTAGTGGTTGCTGATTTTGTGCAATGGGCAAAAAATCAACACATTCCTGTAGGGCCAGGACGTGGTTCGGGCGCAGGTTCGCTGATTGCGTGGGCACTGACGATCACAGATCTTGATCCTATTCGATTTTCTCTAATTTTCGAGCGCTTTCTGAATCCAGAGCGCGTTTCCCTTCCTGATTTTGATATCGATTTTTGTCAAGATCGACGTGACGAAATTATTGAATATGTACGTCAGAAATACGGTGTTGATCACGTTGCGCAAATTATTACTTTTGGGAAACTGCAAGCACGTGCCGTTTTGCGCGATGTTGGCCGCGTTTTAGGCTTACCGTACGGATACGTCGACAAAATCTGCAAGCTCGTTCCGTATAACCCTGCTCACCCGCTGACACTAACAGAAGCCATGCAAGGAGAACCAACGTTCAAGCAGATGACAGAGGAGGATCCGCAAGTCGAACGCCTTGTCGTTATCGCTCTGAAGCTGGAGGGGCTCTTTCGGCATGCCTCAACCCATGCCGCTGGTGTTGTAATCTCTGAAGCGCCTCTTGATGAGGTCGTTCCGCTTTACAAAGATCCTCGTTCGGATATTCCCGTTACACAATTTGACATGAAATGTGTCGAAAAGGCAGGATTGATTAAATTCGACTTTCTTGGACTTAAGACGCTGACGGTTTTGCAAAAAACCATCGATTTGTTGCGTGCGCGTGGCGTGAATATAACGCTTTCTTCGATTCCTTTAGACGATCCGAAGACATTTGCGCTGCTACATCGTGTTGAAACAATCGGTGTGTTTCAATTAGAAAGCGGTGGGATGCAAGAGGTCGTTAAGAACTTGCGACCCGATCGGTTTGAAGACCTAATCGCGCTTGTGGCATTGTTTCGTCCAGGGCCAATGGATGACATTCCGCGATATATCGCCTGTAAGCATGGCCAAGAAGCTGTGCGGTTTCTTCATCCAAAGCTTGAGCCTATCTTGGCGTCTACTTATGGCGTGATGGTTTACCAAGAACAGGTTATGCAGATTGCGCAGGTGCTAGGGGGATATACACTTGGTCAAGCAGACCTTTTGCGCCGTGCGATGGGAAAAAAGATTCATGCCGAGATGGAGGCGCAGCGCAAGCGTTTCCTCGTTGGCGCACTGAACAACGGCGTCGCAGATCGCACTGCCGATCAGATCTTCGATCAAATGGCCAAATTCGCAAGCTATGGGTTCAACAAGTCACACGCAGCGCCGTATGCCATGCTTGCTTATCAAACGGCTTTTTTGAAAGCGAACTATCCGGTTGAGTTTATTGCAACTTTAATGACTTGCGATACGGGGAACATTGAGAAACTGACGAATTATCGTCAAGAGCTTGAACGCTTGAATATCCCTCTCTTACTGCCGGACATTAATGCATCTCAAGCCGAGTTTTCTGTGACAGAACACGATGGTCAGCCTGCAATCCGCTACGGATTAATGGGAATCAAAGGAGGAGGTGCGCTGGCTATGCACCAGGTTGTGGAAGAGCGCACAGCCAACGGACCCTTCAAGGATATTTTCGACTTCTGCAAGCGTTTTGACACACGCATTGCAAATAAGCGCATTGTGGACGTTCTGATTCTAGGGGGTGCCTTTGATTCATTGCACACATCACGTCGGTTATTAAGCGAACAGCTGGATAGTATCCTAAAACAAGTCGAACCAAATCGACCAAGCATCGCATCTACACAGCAAGATTCTTTGTTCGGAGAGGAAAGCCTTCGGGCAGATTACAAACGGGATGCCTTAGAAGGCCCTGATTGGCCACCACTCATTCGCCTTCAAAAGGAATTCGAAGTCATTGGGTTTTATCTTTCTGCGCACCCATTGGATACCTATGCCCCAACTATCCGAGCGTTGGGGGTAGCAGCTTTATGCGATGTTATCGAAGAGAAGAAAGGAAAAGCTACTATCGCGTGCGTTGTCCTTGGTCTGCAAAAACGAGTAGCGCGTTCAGGAAATCGGTACGCTTTCCTGCAATTTTCAGACACCAGCGGCAATGGGGAATGCGTTGTTTTCTCGGAACTGCTTGCTAGCGCCAGCAATCTGTTGGAAGAAGGAAAGTGCCTTTTGCTAACAGTACAAGCAAGATTCGAGGGTGATACTTACCGATTAATAGCCGTTTCTGTGCAAGATCTAGCTGCAGCTCCAGCGCCCACTTTGGCGGAGATTCAGATCTCTTTTTCAGATACTGAAGCTCTTCAAGCTATTGCGGCGTATTTAGAGAGCAAGCCAGAGGGAACAACTCGTGTTTGCCTAAAGACTCCTGCTTTTAAGAGGTACATTCTACCAAAGAAGTACGCCATATCTTTCGAGGATATCGTCGCTTTTCGATCCATTCCTGGAGTGCTGGATGCTAATGTGGGATGAAAAAGCCCCCCTGGCACACTACAATGAGCATACCAGGGAGCATAAGAAGACTGCAGGAGAAAAAACAGTCTATGGGGGTATTTAACTAATCATTCCACTGCGAATTATTTCTTCTGCTGCTTGGGACTCTATACAGAATGAACTCGCTAAGGTTGCCGATCAATGGATGATGCACAAGCTGCGCAAACTTCTGTTGCACAAAGTTATCCCCGCGGAATGGTTCTTCTATTTGCGGATTTTCTCTGAGATAAACATTGCTACTACCTCCAACTACAAAAAAGCGTCGTACCCATAGTACACTCATTTCATCTGTAGTAACGTAGCCACTATGTTTGTAAACTCTACCCTTTATAGGGCTTAATAAGTCCTCCATAAGGGCAAGAGAGTCATTTGTCCTGTCAGGATTATCAAACCCTCTCAGCTGCAGTACGAATGCTCGAACGGCCGGCTCATTAAGATCCTTAGCTATCCTGGGCCCGTTCCTCTTCCTTCAAGGGCGCCCAACATCAGCACCGCCGCTACTGCAACAGTAGTAAATAACGATTTTTTGTTTCAAACTCCATTTTTATTTCACTAAATTTTATGAGCACAGTGCTCACATTTCTTATATAGGCAATACTTCAACAAAAAGAAAACTTTTAATTATCGTGATATTTTAGCAAGTTTAAAAAGGACTCTCTCGTCCAGAGACAAGATTGCAGAATAGCGGTAGTATAGGGTCGGCCTCAAGAAAAGGGAGGAAATTATGTTAGAGATGAGCGTGCGAACACGCACTGTTTTTGAAGCGGCACATCGTCTTTGTGTGCAGAAAGGCCATCAACGCCTGATGCCAGAGCATATCTTGCTGGCTTTTGCTGAAGACACAGAAGGGAGTGCCTTGCTGAAAGCCAGCGGAGCGCAGATGGCTGTTTTGCGCACGGAACTCGATCATGCAATGACAAAAATTCCCGTTGTTGAGGGAACGCGAGAGATTTTTGCTTCTTCCGAGACTTCGCGACTGCTTGCCAGCGCAGAAACGCTTGCAAAGAAAGCGCGAGATGGGTTTATTCCTTTGGACCGCCTGCTTCTGGCATATTTTGAGCACTCCTCTTGGCCCGCTACTCAAGTCCTTGAGAAAGCTGGGGTTCGCAAGTCAACCCTCGAACAAACAATCGCGCAACAGCGTCAAGGCCGCACCGTTACAACCGAAAACGGAGAAAGTGCTTTTAATGCGCTGAAAAAGTATGCACGCGATCTGACCAAAGAGGCGCGCAAAGGTAAGCTGGATCCTGTTATCGGTCGAGAAGAGGAAATTCGCCGCACGATCCAGGTACTTAGTCGACGAACGAAGAACAATCCAGTGCTGATTGGCGATCCTGGTGTTGGGAAAACGGCGATTGCAGAGGGACTTGCTCGACGGATTGTTGCTCAAGATGTGCCAGAGAGCTTAAAGGGAGCGCGACTTTTGGCGCTGGACCTTGGAGCTCTTATTGCAGGAGCGAAATTCCGTGGGGAGTTTGAGGAGCGCCTTAAAGCTGTTCTTGCTGAAATCTCGGCCGAAACGGATCACCTTATCTTATTCATTGACGAGCTGCATACATTGATCGGTGCAGGACGTGCGGATGGCGCAATGGATGCGGCCAACATGTTGAAGCCGGCTCTAGCGCGCGGAGAGTTGCACTGTATTGGCGCGACCACGTTGGACGAATACCGCTTGCATATCGAGAAAGATGCTGCCCTCGCGCGCCGTTTCCAGACAGTGTATATCGATGCGCCAAGCGTTGAAGAAACGATCTCTATTCTACGCGGTCTAAAAGAAAAATATGAACTGCATCATGGTGTAAAGATCACGGATGGAGCGTTGGTCTCTGCAGCAGAGTTATCCAATCGGTATATTTCTGACCGGCATTTGCCGGATAAAGCAATTGATTTGGTAGATGAGGCCGCCAGCCGACTGAGAATGGCGGTGGATTCAAAACCAGAAGCTCTTGATGAGATTGATCGGCGTCTGATGCAAGCGAAAATAGAGAAGGAAGCGCTTCTTAAGGAGGAAGATGCGACCTCGAAGGAACGACTGGAACGGCTTGAAAAAGAAATCGCTGATCTTGAAAAACAATCAGAGGCTCTCGGTCTTACTTGGCGTGCTGAAAAAGAGAAGCTTGCTGAAGTGCGGTCTTTAAAAGAACAGCTCGAAAAGCGGCGTCAAGAGTTAGAAGAGGCCCAGCGTCAAGGTCAATGGAGTCGGGCTGGAGAGCTGCTTTATGGTATTATTCCAGATCTGGAACGCAAGATTTGCGAACGAGAAGACCAAAGAGACACGCAATCTTTGTTGCAAGAGCGGGTGACGGAACAAGATATTGCCTCAGTTGTAGCGCGCTGGTCTGGCATTCCTGTTGAAAAAATGCTGGGATCCGAGCGTGAGAAGTTCTTACACATGGAGGAGGTTCTGAAGCAACGTATCGTAGGTCAGAATGTGGCGATTGCTGCAGTATCAGAAGCCGTTCGCCGTTCGCGTGCTGGCTTGCAAGATCCAAAGAGGCCTCTCGGATCGTTCCTCTTTCTTGGTCCTACAGGAGTGGGGAAAACGGAACTTGCTAAAGCCCTTGCTCTTTTCTTGTTCGATGACGAAGCGGCCCTTGTACGCATTGATATGTCAGAGTATATGGAGCGTCATGCTGTTGCGCGTCTTATCGGAGCTCCTCCTGGATATGTAGGATACGAGCAAGGCGGAGCTCTAACGGAAGCGGTTCGGCGGCGGCCATATCGCGTATTGCTGTTTGATGAAATAGAAAAAGCGCACGCCGATGTTTTTAATGTTTTGTTGCAAGTGTTGGATGACGGTCGTCTCACCGACAGTCAAGGTCATACGGTGGACTTCAAAAACACTCTTATTTTACTGACCTCTAACCTTGGAGCGGAGTATTTGATGCGCCTATCGCCGGAAGCTTCGGCAGAAGAGGCTCGTGCGGAAGTTATGGAGGTTGTGCGTGCGACATTTCGTCCGGAATTTCTCAATCGCCTAGACGATATCCTGCTGTTTAATCGCTTGAATTTGGCTGATATGACTAAAATCGTCGAGATTCAACTGCAACGACTGCGTTTCCGGTTGGCGGAACAAAAGATCGTGTTAGAGGCGGATCCAGAAGCGATCGCCCTTTTGGCGCAAGAGGGGTTTGACCCCGCTTATGGAGCGCGGCCTTTAAAACGTGTTTTGCAAAGACGTCTTGAAAATCCGCTCGCAACGAAGCTTTTAGAAAGAAGCTTGTTGCCTGATACGACGATTTCTCTTAGCATTCAAGAGGGTAACTTGGTTTTTGACGAGCAAAAAGGATCTGCATAGGCTCAAAAGAGATAGGATTTAGAATAATGGCCTCTGCTTTTGAGAAGCATCGTTTGTATCCAGCAAGTGGAACCCCGCCAGATGTTTCTCCTTCCATTGACGCTTGTCCAGTATGACTGCGCTTTTCCTGTTAGTAAAAGCAAATCTGCCCATTGATTGGCACATTTTCCCGAAAAATTAGACAAAAAAGCAACAAGACAAGAAAGATATTGTTTATCTTCTTGGACAAAGTTCAGCTGGCTTTTTAATTGAAGGCTTCTTTTTTCTGAGGATTTCGTCAAGCATTATTTTTCGCCGATAGCGGCCCAGGACATATCGTTAACATGCTGCAAGCGGATATTTTTTAGGCCAGCACCTTCCATAAGCGCTTGTACTTCTTCTTTCGTCCAGTAATGCGT
>JAITIJ010000045.1 GCA_031279495.1 Holosporales bacterium
CAAAACAGAGCATGTCACGATCGCTTATACCTTGCTTAAAGGAATTAACGATAGTCAAGCGGAGGCGCGCGCGCTATTGTCTTTACTGCGAGGTTTGCCAGTGAAAGTGAACTTACTGACGTTCAATGCCTGGCTAGGCGCGCCATTTGCTCCATCTTCCGCGAAAGCGTGTGCTGCGTTTTCCGGGATTCTTACACAGGGTGGTATCGATTGTTTCAGACGTCGAGCGCGCGGCCAAGATATCCTCGCAGCCTGCGGGCAACTGCGCTCTGAAGTTCAATAAGGTGGGTTTTTTTTTATGTTTAGATCTATGTTGGCAAAAGTGCTAGCCAAAGTGAAATCTGTCGAAGCTTCATGCTTAAGATATACACTCGAGAAACGCCTTTGCAACAACTTAAAGCAAATGAAAATCTGCTTCTAAATTTTATCAATCATTCTTTTTTAGTTTGTTAACACGAGAGCTTGTCTCTACTTTTTGCATAACGAGAGAGTGTTGTTTTTTGTGCCGGTACTTATCCTGAAACGTACTTGTAAGGGTGCTGTAAGGATATCTGCTTTATTCAAATACAAGTGGTTACGTTGAGTTTAATGCGTAAGGGTGGTGTAAGCACGAACTAGCGTTGTATTGCCGTTTCTAATCGCAATTACACAAAGAGCTCTCCAACAACATAACCCCATCCAAGTATTGCGCCTACACCAACCTCACGGACACATTCCATGGTCACCACCTGTATCAAGTCCGGAGTAGCCGCGCCCATAGTGCGGGGCCTTTGTGACAATCCTTTGTTTTGTAAAGACACAAAGGCGCAGAAACTCCTACAGCACCCTTACGAGGGTTTCAATGCAAACACCTGTATCAGCAAGGACGAGAAATTTTAGTTACTGCGTACATACCGTTTACAAATAAACCCCTACTGTAGATATTTGTATCGACAAATTTAGAGAAGAACACGGCAATAAAAAACCAAGAATGAAACAGATGCGCCAGTATCGTTAAAGGTTATAAAAGTAACACGATCTCTTGTGCAGATGGTTAGAGGCAAACACTCGTATTGATGAATTGAAGGAAAAGACAGACGCGACGATAGGAAGGAAGAGGGAAGGTTGCAATTTGCCACCTTTCTGATCGAAGCGAAAGAATTTTCTCCAAGAACTTGACAAATAGAAGGCTATGATATTCTTCCCTTATGTTCAAATAGAGGAGATAAAACATGAACAGTACTTGTAAAGTGTTTACCGTCATGACTGTGAAGCAATGGTTGTGGATCTCAACAATCTGCTTCCCAGAGAAAAATACGACATCCTTCATCGACAAGCGGAATGTTCTGCAGATAGAGAACTTAAAGCGGAAGTAGCGAGAGGGGTACTGGCAGACCCAACGGCGGATCCTGATCTTCAGTGGGAAGCGGCAGAGACGATGTTCTATCGACTGTGGCTGAGAGATCCCGATCGTCAAGAAGAAGCGGCCATCCTGTCTATTGATGCGTCAAGCGAACAGCCTCTTTAACAGAACAACAGGCCAAGTGGCGTTCCAGGATCTCCCGAGAACCTTCTTTCTCACCGGTATCGCAAGCATCGCAATCAACGCAAGTATCATAAACATCACAGACTCCCGTAATCAGCAAAACGATCTCTCCCTTTGGCGTGGTCTTGCTGTAATGAGCAACAAGATGGTCTAGCGTCTGTCGACGAACTTCCTCAAATTTCTTCGTCAATTCGCGTGCAACAACAGCAAGACGAGGGCCAAACACCTTAAAAGCGTCTTGTCGTGTCTCTCACAAGCGTTGGGGAGATTCGAAGAAAACCCCCACTAAATAAAGCCGCCTTCTACGGTCTAACTTCCCTATCCGTCTATTGCAGGCGGCCGTTTTCCAAAATTTAGCCATTAAATGTAGTCTATTAGAAGTTTTTTTACTTTCTTCCTGTACGGTTGAAAGGATCGCAAATGGAGTTTAGGACCATGGGGACAATCGTTCATCTTGATGACTATCGTCGTCATAACAGAGAAAAGAGTGTCAGCAAAAACGCTATTACTCTGTTAAGAAGGCAGGCAAAAGAACAGATACCGCCGATAAAGCCATTGGGTCGTCGCAAGGCCTCTTACCCAGAGCTTCAAAAGAAACAAGGGCGGGAAGACTTGTCAGACCCCTCCTGACCGCCTAATAAGAGTGCTATGGGGTCATAGCTCAGCTGGGAGAGCGCTACAATGGCATTGTAGAGGTCAGGGGTTCGATCCCCCTTGACTCCACCATTCTTATGGGTTGTGGTATAAGTATACTCTACGATATAGCCTGATATGGTCCCTGAGAATCAATGGAAAAGGGCACTTTTAAAGATTGCGCTATGACCCCCAAGTCACGGCGGAAGCGTGTGGAGCGGGCGATGGGAATCGGACCCACGTCATCGGCTTGGAAGGCCGAGGCTTTACCATTAAGCTACGCCCGCATGGTGGAGGAGGTAGGATTTGAACCTACGTAGACTTTCGTCGGCAGATTTACAGTCTGCTGCCATTGACCGCTCGGCCACCCCTCCTGTTGCCCTGTGTTTAAGAGATCCGCCTCCCCCTGTCAATCATTGAGGAAAGAGTGGTATCACTCATAGACCTTCCATAACCAGAGCGCAACTGATCGCACCAGATTCCCTAAAATCCTCCTGACTGAATCAGCGCGTCACCTTTGCAATAAGTTTAATACTCATGTTAACAGATGCGCCAACATAGTCTTTGTGCAAAAGATTAAGAACTCTACTCGAGCTAAATTCGCAATATTCCTTTACCATCTCCCTTCTGTTTAAAGAAAACAATCTCTTCGGCTTGCATCTAATCGATAGCGCTCGTCTTGCGCCTTTTTCTCAATCTCCTATTCTCCCATATATTTTATCTATTTCACGAAAATCACACGGATGGATCAGGCAAATTCTAGAAAAACTTGGACTTAAGAGAGGAGATCGTTCCATACCACCATGCTAAATGAACTTCGAATACGCTTGTTCATCAGCTCCGCACTAAAAACAGAGTCAAGAATACACTCCCTTATCAACAGCAAAGAAAATGCGATTGCTCTTCAAGTAACAGAGCATGTGCCTTTCTGCGGTCTTCCAAATCGCGTGCGTTGCCTCTTTAAGAGTCGCGATCTCTGCGTACATTTGTACCGTGCGTTCCTCTAGCAGAAAAAGCCTAATGCAACAATCTCCCGATCTCTGCAAGACGTGCGGAATCAATGCTTGTTGGAGAAATCTTATGGTTCTTCTTAACCTGCTGCAGGATTTGACCGGTTAAGGTATGCAGGATTCGTGCACGTACGGCGGCCTCTGCAAAA
>JAITIJ010000049.1 GCA_031279495.1 Holosporales bacterium
CGTGTTCTATAGCCGCTAAAGCAGAGGGAGGCAAAACACCAACATATTTCTCCACTTCGCTCATAACAGCGTGAATAAAAAGAGGTTTTTTCTCACTCGGTAAATGCGTGCCTTGAAAAGACATGATAGCAGCTAACGGAATTCTCCCCATAAAGCCAAAAACGAGAAACAAACAACAGCACTCACTCTAGCGAATATAGTATAAATACAGTCTCTGCAGCAAAAGACACAAGCAACGGAACTCAGCTAGAGCCAATCGGAAACAGGGGTCCGTTCTCCAAGTAATGGCAATAAGGTCCTTATTCTCCTTTTCTCTTCTGCTCTACGCGGGTAATAGCAGCTCCGAGGATATCACCTAAACTGGCTCCACTATCAGAGGATCCAAACTCCTCCATTGCTTGCTTTTCTTCGTCAACTTCTAGTGCGCGAATCGAAAGAGACAGTCGCCGCTGAGGCTTGTTAATCGTGAGGATTTTTGCATCCACCTTCTCTCCAACTGCGAAGCGATCTATACGACGATCTTGACGGTCTTTAGCAAGGTCTATTTTTTTAATAAATCCAAGCGTTCCATTGGAAAGCGTGACATCGATTCCATCTTCTTTTAGCGCAGCAACGGTACACGTCACCACCATGCCTTTCTTAAGATCCGCAAAAGCAGCGCGATAGGGATCCGGAGAAAGCTGCTTGATGCCTAATCCCACACGTTCTTTCTCCATATCAATGTCGATAACTTTTACCTTAACAATATCGCCTCTTTTATAGTCCTTAAGCGCTTCTTCTCCAGGTTTTTCCCATGAAAGATCGTTAGCATGCACCAATCCGTCAATGTCAGACGTAATACGAACAAAAAGGCCGAATTCAGCGACATTTTTAATGGGCGCCTCGAACTCTGCACCAACTGGAAAATCCTTTGTAATCGCTAACCAAGGATTTTCTGTAAGTTGTTTGATTCCTAAGCTCATACGACGACGCGTGTTATCAACATCTAGAATAACAACCTCCATTTCCTGGCCTACAGAAGCAATCTTTGCCGGTGATATATTTTTTTGCCAACTCATATCAGAGACATACACCAGTCCCTCGACACCCTCTTTTACCTCAACGAAAATGCCGTATTCCGCAACATTCGTGACTGGACCCTTAAGACGTGTCCCGACGGTGTACGAATCATCTAAAGATTCCCACGGATCTTCTCCGAGCTGTTTCATGCCCAACGAAACACGCTGCGTCTCTGGATTAAATCGCAAAACTTTAACCTGTATCTCTTGTCCATGCTTAAGCACCTCAGATGCGTGGCCTATTCGTTTCCATGAGATATCTGTATTATGGAGCAGCCCATCAAGACCGCCAATATCGACAAAAGCGCCATAACTTGTTGTGCTACGCACAATTCCTGACACCACTTGCCCCTCCTTAAGAGTGGCAACTAGATTGGCACGCCCTTCAACGCCAGATTCTTCAAGAACAGCACGTCGAGAAACGACGATATTGCCACCACTTCCACGAGAACGGTCCATTTTTAACACACGAAAAGGTAGCTCTATGTTCATAAGTGGCGTTATGTCGCGCATGGGCCTGATATCCACATGGCTTCCTGGCAGAAAAGCGATCATTCCTTTCAGATCAACTGTAAAACCGCCTTTGACTTTTCCAAAAACAACACCAGGAACACACAGATTTTCCGCCAACGCTTTTTCAAGTTCTCCCCAAACGACTTCACGCAAGGCCTTCTCTCGGCTAAGTACAACAGAACCATTGCGATCTTCATAACGTTCTATAAAAACGTCGACCACATCCCCCACAGCTATTTCAGGTGTGCGTCCCTCCACCGCAAACTCTTTCAAAGGAACGCGTCCTTCCGACTTTAATCCTACATCGACGAGAACGCAGTCTCTGTCAAGACAAACAACGGTTCCTTTAACAACGCGCCCTTGCAAGGGAATGCGCGCAGAGCGTTCAAAAAGATCAGCAAAACTCTCTCCCGAAACTTTCGCTTCGGACTCGTGTATCTCTTGTGTCATGAGGATGAATAAACCTGAAGTTGTTGCGGGCGCCACAATAAAGAGGGGGCGCGATCCTCTGTCTCAAGACTATCCTTGTCTTGCTTTAAATCGCGGGTTTGTTTTGTTAATAACGTAAATACGCCCTTTGCGTCGCACTAAGCGACATGCTTTGTGACGCATTTTTAACGTCTTTAAAGAATTTGCCACTTTCATAACATACTCCTTTACAGAGGCTTCTAGCATAATCGTTTTTTCTAGTCAACTCTTACCGTTACGGGGAGGAGCACCGCACAGCAATTTGCTTCGTGTGTTTGCAAATGTGGTAAAATGGCGATGAAAATAAGTTCATTAAGAAAAACGTTTCCAGTATAGCAAGTTGCTGCAATTCTTACGATAGCGCTTGAAACCACTCTTTATTTTGTTGGTCGTTTTTTGTACTCTCGAAAGAGTTATCAAATTCCCCACTCCTGTAGGATAAATTGGGTAATTTTTCGCAATCTCCCATCTATCGTCGCACTATCATCGCAATCATAACTAGCGTTCCTCTTCATAAATGGGAAAGTGTTCTCAAGAAGTAGGAGGTGTCTCACTCGTCCTTCATTATTTTAGTAGCAAAAAATATACCCGTTCGATGCACCTCACTCCAAGATTACTCGGTTCTTCAAGCAAAAAGAAGGAGCACCGCGAAAGGTCTTGTTTCCTCGTTTGTTTTTCAACTTTATTTTCTTATTTTTGCTATTATTTTCGTATAAACAAAAGAGGAAGTGACGCATCCACACAAATCTTTCTGAAAAACGCATTTTCAATTAGGAATAAGGAATCTCTCCTCTTACCTTCTCCTAGCTGTTCTTTGGAGACTGGTATACACTCGCTCTATCTCTTTAGAGGGAGGGAGAATGGACATTCGTAGGCCGATTTATTTGGACTATCAAGCAACGACACCGTGCGATCCTCGTGTGATGGAGAAAATGCTTCCCTTTTTTTCGGAGCACTATGGCAATCCGCATGCGCGAACACACGTTTATGGCTGGACAGCGGAAGAAGCTGTAGAAACCGCGCGCGCCCAGATCGCACAAGAGATTCATGCAGATCCGAGAGAGATTATCTTTACTTCGGGAGCTACAGAAGCGAACAATCTTGCCTTAAAGGGTGTTGCCTTCTCGCATAAAGATCGCAGTGCCAAAAGGCACATTATCACAACGCAGATCGAGCATGATTGCGTTTTGGAGTCTTGCTGCTTCTTGGAAAAGCAGGGGTTTTCCGTTACTTACCTTCCTGTACAACGAGATGGTCTTGTTACTCTTGATGTCTTGCAACAAGCTTTGACCGAAGAGACGCTGTTGGTCTCTATCATGGCCGCAAATAACGAAATTGGCGTTATTCAGCCGATTAGAGAGATCGGGGCTTTGTGTCGAGAATACGGCGTTTTTTTTCATACAGATGCTGCTCAAGCGTTCGGAAAAATTCCACTCGATGTCGATGATATGTCGATTGATTTGATGAGTCTCTCTGGACACAAAATCTACGGTCCGAAAGGAATAGGAGCATTGTATTGCCGAAGTAAACCGCGCGTGCGCTTTGTTCCTCTTTTAAGTGGTGGAGGGCAAGAGCAGGGCTTGCGGTCAGGAACAGTTCCTGTTCCACTCTGCGTGGGTTTTGGTGCTGCCAGCGCTTTGATGCACTCTCTCAGAGATGAGGAAAACACCCGTTTACTGGCCTTGCGCCATCGGCTGTTGGGTAAACTTCGCGCGGCTCTTCCCAAAATCCATCTTCATGGTCATCCAGAGCAGCGTTTGCCAGGTAATTTAAATGTCAGTTTCGAGGGCATTGAGGGGGAAGCACTCCTTATGGGTACCAAAGACCTGGCGCTATCCACAGGATCGGCATGCAATTCTCTGTCCTTGCAGCCTTCCCATGTCTTGGTTGCTTTGGGTGTTGATCCGAATATCATTCATAGTTCTGTTCGTATCAGCCTGGGTCGTTTCACAACAGAAGAAGAAGTTGACTATGCTGCAACGACACTGATCTCATCCGTCAAAAAACTGCGCACTATGAGTCCTATTTGGAAAGAGTAGAAAAGGTTTCAGCAATTGTCTTTGCATGTGAAGACAATAAAAAGGAGGCGCTACAACATCGCCCAAAATCTCGGTTGAGCACTTTCTTGGGGAAGTTGAGAAGCGGTGCTGCTCTAGCAAAGCTGCTTGCGACAACGCAACAGCCTTGTTCATAAGATCTGTTAATAAGGAAGAAGATTGGGCAGAATACAAGACCTCTGTTGAGCACTTTCTTGGGGAAGTTGAGAAGCGGTGCGATATAAAACAAAGCAGATGTCGGTGGGGTATAGCTGCCAAAGAGTACGCCGCGCAATTGCGATTGGGAGCGATAATACAACTCTGGGTTGTTCTTATGCGTAACAGATACAACCTGTGGTTGTAACTCATAATCTTTTCGCTATTTTTGATCCACTACAGTATTTTTTAAGCAGAATAGGGTTGTTCAAGGATGATGGACGTGACGAGATATGGAACGTGAGAGAAGAAGTGAGGATATAACCCTCGGGTACATTCCAGTTCACACAACTTTTGATGTGCTGCTGCCCTTTTAAAGAGGCAAAACGATAGGAAGAAGCTGTAAGTTCGGTACAAGTAAAATTCTTTGATCTTCTGTGTAAGTGATGTGTATCCACGCTTGGGGTCAAAGTTTTCCTCTGAATTTATGATAACTGATATCGTTTAAGACTCTTTCCATAAAGCTCTTTTGGCGAGTGTTTGTATTGGGTTTTGTGTGTAAGGAATGTGTAGATGTGTCGATATACACAACCTACGGTTGTATATCTCAACCACATTTCAACTATTGACGTTATACAAGTAGGTATTTGGA
>JAITIJ010000004.1 GCA_031279495.1 Holosporales bacterium
TGCTGTGTCTTAAATCTATACTCCCTATACTCCTATAAAAAAGTTACCATCCGGTTAATAAAAAGAAAAAAATCTCGGAAGAGAAAATGGAAGGGGAAAGGGAGGGGGAAAGGGAGAAAAAGCGAGGCAGAAAGTCTTGTTTTCTTAGACAGTAGAAGAATAAAGGAGGAAAATAAAAAAAAGCTAGAGGATGAGGCACCACTATCTGAGAGGGCACCAATTAGGAAAAAAGAGGAAGAACAGAAGAAAATAGGAAAGGGATGAAGGTTGCAGAAAAAGGATACTTACTCCTTCTTCCTATCACTTTTTTCATGGACAATCTCCAACACTCCAGCTATTTCAAAGCGTTCCTTTATGGAAAGGTAGCGGGTAGAGTCTTTCGCACAGTAGCTTCTGCTGCATCAACCGTCTGCTCGATAGAAAGACTCGAGGTATCCAAAAGTTGGTACGTCTCGTCCGGACGCAAAGGAGCAAGCGCGCGTTCACAATCATTCCGATCCCGCATACAAAGATCTTGCAAGACTTGACCGTACGGAACTGTCTTGTCTTTGTGCTTCAACTCTAAAAACCGACGTTGAGCACGCACTTCTGGCGAAGCTGTCAGAAAAATCTTGCAATCGGCATCGGGAAAAAGAGCGGTGCCTGTATCGCGGCCTTCTATCACTACTCCTGGAACGCTCAGCCTGAGCACAGTCTGGCGCTGGAATGCCGTAAAAGCAGCACGCACCCGTGGGATTTTTGCAATTTCTGAAGCGGCTAGGCCGACATACTCTTCGCGTAACCCTTGGGTCGGAATGCTGTTTCTTTTTTTCTGGAACCAAGCAGAATCAACAATGGCTTGTAAACGCGCGCCATCTTGCAAAGGACAACCTTCATCGAGAGCACGCCAAGCCAAGATGCGAAAGAAGGAACCGGTTTCAACATAAGAAAACCCAAGATGTCGGGCAAGTGCTGCCGCTACTGTGCCTTTGCCGCTGCCTGCAGGACCGTCAATTGCGATGATATAAGGACGGTGCGAAGAATCAGGCACTCGTTGGCGTCTTTTTTGTGTTTTTCAATCCTGTGTGCAAAAGAAGAGGAGCAGAGAGGCAAACAGAAGAAAAACCCCCAAACGAAAAACCTACAAGCAGTGAAAAACTAAATTCCATAATAATTGCACCACCAAAACAGCACATAGCTAATAATGCCAACAACGTGGTTACAGTTGTCAAAACCGTACGAGAAAGGGTCTCGTTCATGCTCAAATTAATAATATCGGGTAACGGCATTGACTTAATCTTTTTCATGTTCTCACGAATACGGTCGTATACTACTACCGTGTCGTGAATGGAATAGCTGGCGGTGAGCAAGAATGAGACAATAGCGTTGGTGTTAAACTCGAGGAAATGACAGAGAGAGTAAAGCCCGAGTAGAATAACGCAATCGTGTACCAGAGCGATAACACCGCAAACCGCAAATTGCCATTCGAAGCGTACCCAGATGTAGACCAGAATAGCCAACAAAGACAGAATGACGGCATAAGTCGCGTTCTCAATAAGCTCTTTTCCTACCTTTGGGCCAACTGTCTCTGTCCGACGGATCTCAACAGAAGCTCCAAGCGCATTCTTGACGCGCTCCAGCGATGCTGCCCACGCACGAGCGTCACCTTCAAGAGATGGGATACGAATCAACACATCTTGTGGCGATCCGAACTCTTGCAAAGAAACTTCCCCGATGTTTAGGTCAGATAAAGTCTTACGCATTCCAGAAAGATCTGCTTTTTCAGAAGTGCGGACCTCAAGTACATAACCGCCGACGAAATCTATACCGTAGTTAAGCCCCTTCCAGAAAAAAGCACCGATTGCTCCTATAGTTAGAAAAATGGAAAAAGCAAAGGTAAAAGATTTCTTTCCAACAAAATCAATATTTGTGTCGTACGGAATAAATTGCAGCCCCATAAGGACCTCCTATATAGACAATGTTGTATGGCGCTTATTGCTTAACCACCAGAATGTGATTAAGCGTGCTAACGTTGTGGACGTAAAGAAAGAAATAACAACACCAAGCGCCGTTGTTACCGCAAAACCGCGAATTGGACCTGTACCAAAATGGTACAAAAACGCCATGCCAATGAGCGTGTTTAGGTTTGTGTCAATGATCGTTGTCATTGCCAGATTATACCCATGCCCAACAGCTGCTAGTGGCCGTATTCCTTTACGTAGTTCCTCTTTAATGCGTTCATTGATCAAAACATTCGCATCTACCGCCATGCCCACCGTCAGCGCAATGCCCGCAATACCAGGCAATGTAAGAGTGGCTTGCAAAAAAGAAAGCGCCGCGACCAACAGTACTAGGTTCACAAGAACAGCGATATCCGCGATCAGGCCAAAAAAAGAGTATGCCAATAGCATAAACCCAATGACGAGCATCACCGCAATCAACGTCGCATAGATACCCGCTTTAATGGCATCAGCGCCAAGATCCGGCCCAACCATACGCTCTTCAACAACAACTAACGGAGCAGGAAGGGCGCCTGCTCGCAGTAACAACGCTAAATCATGTGCTTCCTCGGCTGTAAAGCTGCCGCTTATACGACCCGATCCTCCCATAATAGGCTCATTGATTACAGGGGAACTAATGATGCGGTCATCTAAAACAATCGCGAAACGGCGTCGCACGTTTTCCTGAGTCGCTTGACCAAAGCGCTTAGCCCCTACAGCGTTGAGTCGAAACGTTACTTCCGGACGATTATATTCGTCGAACCCAGGCTGCGCATCAACCAAATGCTCACCACCAATAATAGCCGAGCGGCGCACACGCAAATGCCCCCCAGAGCCTTCGTCATGTGCAAGCATTACCGTACCAGGTCGATTTTCGCTTCCAGAGACTTCACCGCCTGTGTCTTCCACCAAGCGAAATGCAAGTTTTGCCGTACGTCCCAGTAGCTCTTTGATATGGGTTGGATCTTGGACTCCTGGTACCTGCAAAAGAATCCGATCTTTGCCTTGTTCTTGAATGGTCGGTTCACGTGTACCAGTCTCATCAACACGGCGGCGAATGACTTCTATAGAACGATTAACTACATCCACGTGACGGCGCGACAAAGCTACGTCCGTAAGGCTCATCCGAACCGTTGTCCCTTCGATTGTTACTTTCAGATCAGGATCTATGGCACTGAGCAAGGATTTCGCATGGCCGGCTTGTGCGCTATCGCGTATAGAAAACGTGAGTGTTGTTTCTCCCGAAGAGGCAGAAGCCGGCAAATCTACGTACCCGATCTTCCCCTTTCGAAGAGTCAAGCGAACAGCCTCTATCGTTTGGTTGAGGTATTCCTGGTCAGCTGTTTTTAAATCGACTTCCAACAGAAGATGTGCGCCGCCACTTAGGTCGAGACCAAGGCGCACTTTCTCTTTTGGAAAGAAAACAGGCAGTTTGTTCAGAATATGTGGAGATAGAACATTCGGAAGCGCAAGCAAGGCACCAACCAAGCATACAGACCAAACAAGAACGACCTTCCATTGAGGAGATTGCGTCATAGATTTCACCCCGTTTCTGTACATCCTATTTTTTATTCTTTTCCACTTTCTTAACGTGAGATGCTGTTGGTGATTTTCTCGCCTCTGCTTTTGTGGCTAGCTTTGCTTCTGATGTCGTGCCTATTTTTGCCAAGACTTCAGAAATGGCACTTTTCCGAACAGAAACCTGAACGCCTTCTGTTAGTTCCAGGACCAACTCGTTGTCTGAAACACGATACACAGTGCCGATGAGCCCCCCATTAGTCACGACACGATCGCCACGAGAAAGAGCAGCAATCATCTCTTGCCGCTGCTTTTCTCTGCGCTGTTGTGGCCGAATAAGAAAAAAATAAAACACGACGGCTACCAAAACAAGAGGTACTAGCCCCATGAAATCCATTCCTCTTGCGGTAGATTGCTCCTGTGCTTGCGCTAGATCAGCCATGCTGTTTCCCTTACCCTTTCAGCAAAAATTCTCAATCGCTCTTCGATAGATAAATCATAGGATCAACGGGTTTCTTATTCTTGCGCACTTCGAAATACACTTGCGCTTGAGAGACGGCTCCTGTTCTCCCCACGGTTCCAAGAACTTGTCCACGATCGATATAATCTCCCTTGCTAACGGTGATTTTACTCAAATGTGCATATGCTGTCATCAACCCATTTTCGTGCTTCATAAGAACGAGGTTCCCAAACGATTTTAGTTTGGCCCCCGCATACACAACAAGACCGTCATCTGCTGCCAGTACTTTTGCTCCTTCTTGTCCGGTGATATTGATACCATCTGCGCTATCGCCCTGTCCGAAAGAAGAGAGCACTTCGCCTTGAATGGGCCATACTAAAGACCCATGTGCAGCGGATTTGCTGGAAACAGATCCAGACACTGATTTAGGGATTTCTTTCTTGGTTTTTGGAGCAGGTCTCGAAGGTGCAAGAACTTCAGGCTCTGCATCAGTGTGTTTCTTAGTTTCTGCTTTGAGAGAGTTTTTCTTTACAGTTGCTTCAGTGTTTCCCTTCTCAACATCACCTTCCAAGCGCGCTTCTTTTAGGCGGTCACTGAGCGTTTTTCCGAGTGCGTCGTCTTTCTTAGAGGGAGTAAGAGGTACTACTTGCACACCACTCTGCCAACCCGTTTCTTGCTGGCCAGAGATATTACCTGAGGAGGCAAAGGCTCTTTCTTCTTGCGTTCTTTCTTTTGGGCAACGCAAGATCTGTCCTTCCGCAATGACATAAGGAGGCTCTAGTTGATTAATCTCAGCGACTATTTGCGGTGTTGTTCCAAACTTAGAAGCAATGGTTGATAACGTATCTCCCGCTTTTGCTGTGTATGACAGCGTTTCTGTCGTAGATGGCTCGTACAACATTGGCTCTTCTACTTTAATGTCTATAGGCGCTGGTATTTCACGTGAACAACTGCTTAGAAATGCGCAGCTTCCCACCAATAAAGCACAAGGCTTCAGCCTATGGAACATAGGACGAAAAAACTTCTTCAAGGATACGAATGGCTTCATCGTGGTTAGCATAAAGCTGAACAGGTGTAACCGTGATTGCGTTTTCTTGACACAAAGCATGCAAGTCTGTTCGAGGGTATGAAGAGATTTGCGTCTCTGCCCAATGTGTGCCGATCCAATAGTATAGCGTGTTGTCCGGCGCTTTACGCTCGTTCACAGTCCATTGCAAAGGACAGGGCGCTAGAGGAACAGCTCTAATGCCAGAAATGCCACCCACAGGAACGTTGGGGAAGTTCACGTTCATTAGTGTACGCTCCGGCCAGGAAAGTGCTAGCAATTTGCGTATAATACCAGGCAGGAAATGCTCCACCGCAGCATATTTAAAAGATGCTTCTTTGCCGGCGTCCAGACTTACTCCGATCGACTTTATGCCTTGCAAAGCACCTGCCATAGCGGCCCCTAAAGTGGCAGAGAAAATAGAGGCTTCACCCACATTGCTTCCAGCGTTTACACCCGACAGAATGACATCGGGAGCACGGTCTGCAAGCACGTGGCGTAGAGCGCAAATAACGCAATCCACGGGCGTTCCTCGTACAGCAAAGCGACGAGGAGACAATTCTTGAATTCTAACGGGATCGTCAAATGTTACAGCGCTACTTCTCCCGCTCGAGTTAATTTTTGGAGAAATAACCCATACATCAGGCGATAAATCTTTTGCAATCCTCTCGAGGATCGCTAATCCCTTGGCCTGTACACCATCGTCGTTGCAAACAAGGATACGCAGTCCAGATGTCGGTGTTGTATTCGAACGCATTAAATCATCTCCTGACCATTTATGTAAGGTTTTAGCGCATCTGGTATGGCGATAGAACCCCCTTTTTGCTGATAATTCTCAATGATGGCAACAAGTGTCCGCCCAATCGGTAATCCTGAGCCATTAAATGTGTGTACGTGCACCAGAGGGGCACCTTTTTCCGCAGGCCTGTAGCGCGCTTGCATGCGTCGCGCTTGGAAATCGCCACACCATGAACAGCTAGAGATCTCGCGATACTCTCCCGAACCTGGCAGCCAAACCTCCAGATCATATGTTCTTTTTGCCGAAAAGCCCATATCTCCCGTTGAAAGCGCCACAACACGATACGGAAGGCACAGACGCTGTAACACAGCTTCTGCAGCACCAACCATGCGATGAAATTCCTCTTCGCCTTGCGTAGGTGTTGTAATGGAGACAAGCTCAACTTTTGAAAATTGATGCACACGGATAAGTCCCTTTGTGTCGCGACCAGCTGCTCCTGCTTCTGACCGAAAACAAGGCGTATGCGCCACAAAGCGCAGCGGCAAGTCTTTTTCTTCGAGAATCTTCTCACGCACAAAGTTTGTCACAACAACCTCAGCCGTGGGAATCAGCCAACGTCCATCTTTCGTACAGAAAAGATCTTCTTGAAATTTTGGCAATTGCCCCGTGCCATAAAGAATTTCCGATCTAACAAGGTAAGGGGGCGATACCTCTTGATATCCAAATTCTTTCGTATGGATATCAAGCATAAACGCTGAAAGAGCACGCTCTAGCCGCGCCAATTCACCCTTTAACACAAAGAAACGTGCACCTGAAAGCATTGCAGCAAGCTGAAAATCCATTAATCCACGCGCTTCTCCTAAAACGTCGTGCGTCTTTGGGGTAAAAGCAAATGTTGGCTTCTCTCCCCAGTGACGCAATACGACATTGGCTTTCTCATCGGCACCATGCGGGACATCCTCAGCAGGAATATTCGGCAGGTGCGAAAGGCATTCTTTGAGAGCTGTTTGCGCCTCTTCGGCACGCTGCTCTAGCTCAGGTAGATGCTCCTTCAGTTGGCACGCTTCTTGAGAAAGTTGCGCAAAGGTTTCTGGATGAGCCCTTTCGGCTGGGATCTGTCTGGCTAGTTGATTGCGTCGCGTTTGCGCCTCTTGCAAAACAATCAGCGCGGCTCGCCGGGTTTGGTCTAGCTTCTTGATTTGTTCTGCACATGGACCAATGCCGCGCAGTCGCATTGCCTCATCAAACTCCGCAGGAGTCGCTAGGATTTTTTCAACGTCAAGCATCTCTTTTCTCAAAAATCAGGGCAATATAGCACTTTTTGAGCAATCTCGGAAGAACGTGACTAAGATCAGAAGGAGCCCCTCTCCTCATATATAAAAAAACCACGACCACTTTTGCGTCCCAGCCATCCTTTTTCGACATATTCTATAAGAAGGGCACTTGGGCGATACTTCTCACCTCGCTCGGTATGAAGCGTTTTCAGAATAGCCAAGACAACATCCAGCCCAATAAAATCTGCTAGGTGAAGAGGGCCTATGGGATGTTGTGCCCCAAGAGTAAGCGCCGTGTCGATATCTTCTGCGATTGCAATACGCTCTTCTAAGACATGCATTGCTTCGTTCATCATGGGAATCAAAACACGGTTAAGAACGAACGCCGGCGCATCATGAGAGACGATGAAGGTCTTTCCAAGAAAATGCGCAAAATCTTGGCATTGATGAAAAACTGCGTCCTCTGTTTCTGGCGCGCGAATAAGCTCGATCAAAGGAATCCTTGAGGCAGGATTCATAAAATGGAATCCCAGAAAACGGCTAGGATTGGGCGCATGGCGCGCCAAACGCGCAACAGAGAGAGAAGAGGTATTAGTCACCAAAATAGCACCAGAGGTTGTATACTCTTTCAGACGCTCAAAAAGTCCCTCTTTTGCTTCGTAGGATTCAAATATGGCTTCAATTACAAAATTGCACGTGTGCAGATCTCGTAAAGAATCGGATAGAACAAGATTTTTCAGAGCCTCCTCAGGAGAAAGATCTTCTGGGCGCGTTTTGGAACGCCAAAGACGCTCCTTTATCTCTCTTCTTGCCCTGTCAAGAAGAATGGGTGCTACATCATGCAGCACAACAGATAACCTGCACTCCAAGCACAACTGTGCAATGCCAAGCCCCATCTGGCCTGCACCAATTACTCCGATGGATTGAGGGACTTGCATGGAGGTTTTTTGCATGTTTTCGCTTCCCCTTTTTGCCATTGCACCCCTTCCAGAAGAGGAGCATAAAGATCGTCTTGCCGCGCAATGCGCAAAGAGCGTGTTTCCTCCTCTGTTGGCGGAGCATCCAAGAAATGCATGTGTGGAGCGTTGTGGATAACGGCAACGGGGGTTTGTTCGGCGCTTTCTCCCATCACGAGAACGGCACTTGCTGCCAAGCCATCTAGAACATTTATCGTTGTTACGCGTAGCTCTTGATCCCAGATATCCTTCATGCCTCGACAATCCCGCAAAGGATGGAAACCACACCAAGCCAACCCCACACCAGTAACACCCCAACGCAAAGGATGGGTTTTGCTATCGGTCAGAATAACGCCAAAGTGACGCAATTTATCGCGCTTCTTAAGATGCGTCCAGATAGCTGTTGCCACTTGTTGTGGATGATGCGGCCATAGAACATACTGTTTTTCAGCATTAGATGTGTCGATCCCGGCAGAAGCAATCAATATGCCCTCTTTGATGGTAATGGCGATCGCTTCTGGGCGCGTCAGATCTTGCTGTATAAACCACTCTGCTTCTTGCTTAACAAGATCGTTTTTAGAGGGGGCGCCATTTTTGGGAACAACACGACCTTGGCATAAAGCCACGATTTTCGATGTTACTGCAATGACATCTCCTTCTCTTAAAGGTGGAACGTAGTGGTCCAATATGACCAACAGATCCTCGTGTGCGCGTATCTTGTGCGTTTTGTAAGCAACAATGCGCATTTACTCTAATGGCTCTCGTCGTGCTGGTGCGTTTTGTTGGGTTTGCAGCTCTTGCGCAGGCACAATGCCATGATTCTTTATTTGATAGACGCGCAATGTTCGATGCACGTGGCCATTCTGGGTGAAGCGTGCCTCTCCAGCAAGCCCTAAGAAACTATTTTCTTTGGCAAACCACTGAGGTGTTAAAGTAGAAAAATCATCAATTTGCGTAAGAATAACGATTGCATCAAATGCGATCATACAAAAAGGATAATCGCACTCTTTCCCAAAAGTTTTTCTATAGCGCGTTTCGAAGGAGCTTGATCCATCTTGAGGTGGCAGGGCAATATACGCACCTTCTATCTCTGGTACAAAAGCAAAAGAAGCATCTTTCCAGGCGCTCAAGCCAAAGATTAACGCGTTTTCTTGTTTCTTTTTCAGAACCTTAACCAGCATAGATGCCGTCTCGCTCTCCGGTTCAAGAACGATAGCTGCATCAAAAGAAAGGGCGGAGCACCGCTGTTCGAATTCTTCTGCGCGCGTTTCTCCCTGACGATAACGAACAACCCCTAGCTGCAGCGCTTGCTGATGCGATCCTGCTGCGAAAATATGGCGTTGGCGCTCGGCTAAAGCAACATTAATGGCGTGTAAAACCCCTTCTCCATATTCGCTTTCTGGAATAACAGCAACAAAACGACGCACCGATTGTGTCATTGCAAATGCAAGAAAAGTCGATATCTCGTCGTCAGGGTTTAGCCCAAAGATAAAAACATTTTTCTGCGCGACGCTTAGGCTATTAGAGAAGGCCACCATAGGCACATGGCTTCTTGCAAAGATAGGAGCGGCTGCTTTGACTTCTTGCGCGAATACGGGACCAAAAACAATTTTGGCTTCTGCTTTTGCTAGTTCTTTCGCAGCTTCTCGAGCACCTTCTGGCGTTCCTTGTGTGTCAACAACGCGCAGGCGACACGTATCAATGCCTAATTCAGAGAATGCTAGCATACTTGCCGCTAAAATAGATTCTCCTATAGAAGCCATGTTTCCGGAAAGAGGAATCATCAACCCTACTGTTGGTGTATTAGGCTCACGATCGATATACCTAAGCGCTTGTTCCTCTAGCGGTTTCATAGGCGTACGCGGCTTAGGCATAATTGCGGGAGGAGGTGTCTTCTCAAGAATAGGCGGCGGAGATTCTGAGTCGCACCCACTCAACAAAAAGAGTACACTGGCTGCAAATAAAAAGAACAAACGCCTATGTCGTGTCATGCTTCCCCCTTGTGGTTCCAGCATCTGCATGCTGCTCTTCCAAAGCTTGAGGCACAGAATTTCCCCAGCGGAGTGTATCTTGTCGCAACACCCATCGGCAACCTCTTTGATATCACTTTGCGAGCGCTCCATGTTTTGGAAAAAGCCAACGTTGTCGTAGCAGAGGATACGCGTCGGACGCACCTTTTATTGCAAGCTTATGGTTTGTCTCCAGTTATGATGTCCTATCACGACCATAACTGGGAACAATCTTTACAGAAAATCGTAGACAAAGTGCAGGAAGGTCAGCGTGTTGCCGTTGTCAGCGATGCAGGCACGCCGCTTATTGCGGACCCTGGATTCCGACTTGTGATGCAATGTCGGGCAAAGAATATTCCTGTATTCGCCCTTCCAGGACCTTCTTCTGTGCTAGCAGCACTTACAGTAGCGGGAATGGTACCGTATCCTTTTCATTTCTTTGG
>JAITIJ010000042.1 GCA_031279495.1 Holosporales bacterium
GTTGGCATGATGGTCGGCGCAACTACAGTCGCAATGACTTGATCTCTCCCATGCGTAACTAACGTAACATTGCCCGGTAATCCCACCTCATGCGCATGAATCGTGTCATGAAAATTGAGTCCTGTCAGGTCGACTTCAATGAAGGCTGGCACATCTTTCAGTGCGCAAGACACCTCAATTTCATGTGCGACAATGTTCAGCACACCACCGGATTTCAGTCCAGGAGAAGCGCCCTCATTAATGTAAACCACCGGCACTTTCACAGTGATCGGGTGTGTTTTGTCAACACGGAAGAAATCGATATGAAGTGGTACGCTCATTACAGGATGAAACTGAATGTCACGCACCAAAGCCTCCTGATTTCTCTTTCCTTCCACCAAAGAAAACACCCGCGAAAAGATTCCTGGTTTCCCTAGCTCGTGAGCAAAAAGGCGCGCATCAACAGCAAGCGTTTCGGGTTTCTCATTTCCTCCATAAAGAACAGCCGGGATGGCGCCTGAACGACGCACAGCTCGTGCGCCTCCTGTACCTGTCTGCGACCGAATCTGTACTTCTAACGTGTTCATATCTTCCTCTATTTGTTACAAAGGCTTTCGAAAAGCTCCTTTATCAGAGGTGCTATCGTTATCTGCTGCGCAATTACAGGAGCCTCTGGCGATAAGGGGAGCGTATCTGTCACAATTAATTCTTCCAGAAGAGAATCTATCTCTCTTCGATACTCTTTGTTCGCGAAAAGACCATGAGTTGCAAAAGCCATTATACTCTGCGCTCCTTCCCTTCGAAGCACCGTTGCAGCATGGCATAAAGTGCGTCCAGAATCAACGAGATCATCGATAAGCACGCATCTTTTTCCTTGAAGACGATTGTTTTCTTTTTGTGCAGCCGCTTTTTTATCAAGAAAGCACCAAGGACGCGCACATAGAGCGGCAAGTTGCCGGGCTCGAGAGATTGCGCCAAGATCCGGAGCAACAAAAATATCCGGAACAGCATTTCGCTCGATAAGATATGAATAAAATATCTTGCTGGAACTCATGCTGAGACACGGCATAGGGAATAGAAATATGTTATGTAGATTGTGCAAATCTGTGATGAAAATTCTTTCCAAAGGAAACGTCCCTAATAACATCGCTAAGCGCCGAACGGGAAAGCATCCACAAGGGGCCATCTGCCGATCCTGTCGACCGTACCCAAAATATGCAAAGCAAAGATAGATCCGTTGAGGACGCGACCGCACCAAAGCATCTAATAGAAGTAACAAAGGCATCCAAGAGGTGGAAGTTGCGCTCGAAAGAACAAAAACATCCTCATGCTCAATGGATTCCTGCAGGGCGATATCCGCTTCTCCATCAGGGAAAAGACGCATTGTCCGCTTTACAAGGTGGGTACCAAGAAGGGATGCTACGCGTTCTCCCAAAGGCATTGCTAACATGTCGCACAACAAACGCATTACTCAATTGGCCAGAGCGATCACCGATAATTGTCGGCCACACACACCATTTGTCTCTTGCTTGGCTCGGCGAAAGCTGAAAAATGACGGATCCATGTAAGTGTCGCTTTGTACGACATCCACGGCTTCTACTCCTATAGCGCGTAAACGGCTTAGAACAAATCCCGGCAAATCAAATAAAAAATCTTCTGCTGTAGAGGCGTGGAAGAACACCTCGTATGTCGTGTCTTTCTCAAGAAACTGTCGGCGGAATCCAGCAGAGACACTATATGACTGTTGATAAATACAGGGACCGATTGCCGCTACAAGCGCAGCAGAATCCGAACCCATCTCTATAAGAGCTTGCACCGTCTTCTCAGCAATTCCTAAAAACGCTCCCTTCCATCCTGCATGTATTGCTGCAATCCGATGTTTTTGAGGATCATACAGTAGAATAGGCGCGCAATCTGCCGTCTGGATTCCCAAGGCTATGCCCGGGACATCTGTGATCAGTGCATCTGCATCTGTTTTAAGCGCTGTTGCCGCTTCTTGAGGCGTCTTAACATACAAAACATCCGTGCCGTGCACCTGACAAACGGTGGCTAGAGGACCATCACCCAGACGCAAGGCTTGCAGCACGCGCTGCCGATTGCAAAGGACGTTGTTGGTGTCGTCTCCCACCAAGAAACTTGTGTTTAATGTGTCGTATGGCGCTGCGCTGACACCGCCGTTTCGACCGAAAAAACCATAAACGATTCCTGGCGGAAAGAGAGACGATGTTTTATACAGAGACATTTGAAATTAATGCTTCTTCATCTGATTTACAGCAGCTTCTATCGTATTTTGCATCAAACAGCATACTGTCATTGGACCAACTCCTCCAGGAACGGGCGTTATAAAACCAGCAATAGGTGCGACATCTTCGAAATCCACGTCCCCTACGAGTTTTTTCGTACCATCAGAACGAATCTCACGAGAAATACCAACATCTATCACAGTTGCACCCGGTTTGATAAACGCACGCGTAACAAAATGCGGCTTGCCAATAGCGGCTATAACAATATCCGCTTGGTGACAGATGGCCGCAATGTCGCGCGAACGCGAATGCATAAGCGTAACCGTGCAATTCTCGTGCAGTAACATAAGACCTGTAGGCCGACCAACAATAAGAGAGCGTCCCAAGATAACGGCATGCTTTCCTGTCAAATCTGCATGAGCCGTCTTCAGCAGAACGAGAATTCCTTGCGCAGTGCACGGTTTTAAACAGAAAGCGCCACGGAACAGGTTTCCTTGTGTTACTGTTGTTAACCCGTCCACATCTTTATCTGGCGCTATCGCATTAATAACGTCCTCGGTACACAAGGAATTTGGCAAAGGAAGTTGCACAATAATGCCATGCGTTGTAGCGTCCTTGTTCAGTTTTTCTATACATTTCGTCAATGCTTCCGCAGAGGTTTGCGCTGGAAAAGCTAAAACATGCGCATGAACACCGATTTCTTCTGCACGTTGTACTTTATTCCGAAGATAAACACCGCTAGCAGGATCTTCGCCCACACGGAGCAATGCCAAAGTGGGCGGTTGGTTATAGCGTAGGGAAAATGCGCAGACACGCTCTTTAAGAGAAGCGCACATGGCATCAGCAATAGGCTTCCCTTGCAGAAGATTCACATTTTACCCCTCGGCATCTGTGTGTCTGGGCTCGAACGGTTCTGTTGCTGTGACTATTCCATCTTGCGCAATAATTTTTTCTATCTTCAGTTGCGCATTTTTCAGTTTCATAGCGCAGTGCGCTTTTAGGTGTGCACCCCGTTCATAAAGGGCAACCGCTTCTTCTAACGGCACTTGCCCTTCTTCAAGCTTTCCCACAACCTCTTCAAGCTCTACAAGCGCCGTCTCAAACGATAACGACTCAACAACATCAGATGCCACAGAAGAAGACCCTAATATCATACCCTTGAAGGTATCCTAGAGCTCGGGTGATCGCAAGCGGTAGATAAGGCGAATCCTAAAAACAGAGCGCTCCAGAGGACGCTCTTTTGAGATCTCTCAAGTGGAATTCTTTTGTCTAATGAATGATCTAAATTTTCCGCGGAAGAACAGATCACCTTCAGAAGACCTAGCAGAGATCCTTGCAGATATTCCCAAGATAAATACACAGATATAAGAAGAATCAACGCAGGTTCTAATCTAAAAAGAAGAAGTGTTCCACATCGAAGATAGAGGCGTAGATCAATGAAAAAGGTAAAATTATCAACATCTCTAAGATTTATGGAAGATGGACCCACGACCTTACCATCAGAAAAGCCGAAAAGCCTGTCTCTAGAAACATCCATTAGACTGTCTATGAAAGAAGAAGGCTTGGAAAGCTGGAAATCCTAAGCTATCAGGCGGATAAATGAGCTTTGATAAACGATACAGAATAGAAGAATCTTTTTATGCAACCTTTCGGCTTCACCCCTCTCTTGTAAGACCTTGTGTCTATAGAAATTTTCAGAAAAAATCTATCTCAGACTTAATATCCTCTCCAGGCCATGTCTCTTTTCTCAATAACAGGAAAACTCACTTAACTAAATTCCCTCTCCATTATTGAGTTCACATCATATTCTTTAGGCACAAGCGAGAACCTTCGCACAGCACTTCTTCCGTAATAGATGCGGGATTCGCAGTGTGTATTGCCGCCATACAAACAAAAAGCATGGCCACAATACTTCCGCTATAAATCCTGTGTCCTCTTCACGGAGAATTCCATCATGCAAAGGTCCCGTTTGTTCCAAAGAAACAAGAGCTTATTGCTTTTGTGTAATTCCGTCTTTGAAGAATTCCCAAAAAGCCGCTTTATCAGCACCAGCCTTGCTTAAAAAATCAAAAAACTCTCCAGCATCTGAAAAAGGAAATGTCTTGTGCGGTCCAGAAGCATCCTCTTTGAAAATCTGTATTCCATATACATCGCAGATAAGCTGCTTTACATATATACTTATCTCTGAATCTTGGAGAGCCCGCTGCACAACAAGAGGTGACGTACGCCTGGGACCCTCTGACGCTGCTTTATTAAAGTCTAGCCCGTCGAGATGGATAAAATGTGCGAAAGGCGATGAGCCCTTTCCACCAAAAGAAGATTCATCTGTTTTGAGGAGATGGGAAGGTAAAGGTAATGTACGCCTCATTCCATGAGAAGAAAAAGCTCCCCCAATCATCAAAGTCATTACCGATATAGATGTTATTTTCCAAAAAGCAGTCATACAAAAATGTCCTTTCTATCAGCTAAACGAGCAAATCGCCCACGGGGGAGAAAATAGATTGTTTTTTTTAAAAAGTCAACAGTGTTTTTTTACGGCATCTAGAAAATCATCCTAGCTTGACCATTCCACCACCGATCATGCTCATTGGTGCATTGGCTTTAAATAGAGTTTGTGCCTGACTTTCTATAGTAGCTCCACCTAGTTTCAATTGAATGCCAGCTTTTATCTCTGCGTTGAGTTGCCCTTCAACTTTGTAAGCCATAGAAGCCTTTGCAGAGTAATTCATGCCAGCGTTCACTTCTACATTCATAGAAGCCTTTTCTGTAAGATTTTTTCCAGCTTGGACAGATGTATCTTGCCCAGATTGGATATTAATGTTTTGCCCTGCTTTAAAGGTGATATTTTTGTTAGCTTGAACAGTAACATCTCCACCAGATTTTACCGTGACTTCTTTCTCTCCTTGAAGGAGAACCGCTCCAGTTACCTTTATCGTTAAATCACCTTCTATTGTTATTGTCGCATTTTTCTTGATAGATACAGTATGGGATTCCTCAATTTGCCAATCTGTTGTGCCTTTTATAGTAAATTTTGCCCCTCCTTCTCCTAAGGTGAGTTCGTAATTCCCTTTATCTATTTGTGTTTTTAAATTCCCTTTTGCCAAATGAAGAGTATCATTGCCTTCTTTGTCTCCTTTTGCCTCAAAGAGAGTAATGCGAGATCCTTCTATGTAAGATCTCTCTTCATCTCCTTTGTTTAGGGTGCATTTAAGGGCGTTTTCAATAAGGACTTCCCCATCCTTCTGAAGGTGTAAATAACCTTTCTCTTCTCCTGCTTTATCGTCAAAAAAACATTCATTAAACCCCTGTGCCTGAGGAGAACTATGCGTTTTTAGCCCGTATTTTGTCGCCTCTTTTTCAGAATAAGGAGGAGCATTTTCGCCGTTGTACACCCCTCCCACGACAATAGGTTTTTCTGGATCGCTCTCTTCGAAAACAACAAGGGCTTCATCCCCTACACGAGGCGTAAAAACGCTTCCGTACTTACGACCAGCGAAGGATTGCGCGTTCCTGATCCACCAAGAACTAGAATCATCCATTTTGCCGTGTTTGTCCCATAGAAAATGTAGTTTGACGCTTCCGCAAGGCCCTCGGTGGATCTCTGCTTTCTCAGGACCTGTGACAATAGCTGTCTGAGCGCAAGAAATGCAATTCCTTGGTGTCTTTTGACGAGGGCCAAAAGCAACAGTTTTTAGAAGTGCCAAAAACTCATTTTCGTACAAGAAAGGATATCCTGACTCTGAATAATCAACATTAAGATTATGCGACACGCGTAATAAAGTGTGTGTCTCGTTCAGGTTCGTACGCGGATGACCTTTGAGTGAAAAACAAGCACCCGCGGTAAAGAGCAAGACCGTTGATTTTCCTTCTATGCAATGCGCTGGAAACTCTAATTCTTGAAGGCATACATCAGCAAGCTGTGTACCCTCATTTGCAGAAGAGAAGCGCCCAGGATACACCATGCGTGTGCCGTAAAATCCCTTGCCCTGGGCACACGCCTCAAGTTTCGTCTTTGGGATCTCATAATTATAGCTAAGCGCTTCGAAACCTTTGGTCACCATACGATCGCGTACAGAGCAAGAAAGAATTTTATTGAGAGGAGGGTTTTCAACAAAAGTTTGCATAAAAGGAATGGTGTGTTCGCCAGATATTGGCGAAAATGCACTGGGCATATCCGTCAATATAAGTGTATGTTTATTTGCTTCATGTTGAAAATGATAAGAGATTCCTTCTTCTTCGCAAAGGCGAGAAAAAAAGTCGAAAAAAGTCTCCCCATAGTGAACACAATGCGAACGCACCGTACGTCCACGTTTCTGCGTCTTGTCTTTGATGTCAGTTACGCTATTTTCTTTTAGAACGCTTTTGATAATATCGATGGCGGATTTCTTTTGGTAAATTCTATAGTCCGACCCCAATGTTAAACGGTATAAATCCGGACGAAAACGTATTTCATATTCCGTTAAGGGTAGATTTTGTATTTTTCTCGTTGCTCCTTGTGTAAATTCTATAACGATCCCGTTGAAGAACCGTTTCTCCTTCGCAAGGGCAAACGAAAGACTCAAGGGCTGACCAATGAATTTTTGCCCGTCAAAAGCGATGTTCTGAGAAACGCATGTAAGCGTAAAATCAAAGAGCGTCGACATTGATTCCACACCCGTAAAAGTGTGCAGACGCAGATCTTTCTCTTGTTTCCCATTGATTAAAAGCTTAATTTCCGGATCAACTGCTTTAAACATAAAGGCGATTCTATCGCATCTTGGTAGCTTGATGTAAAGAATTAAGGGGGAATTTTGCAATAAATTTGAATAATCTTTTAGGAAGAAGGCTTCCTTCCCACATCAAGGAGCTCATCACATGAGCAAGGCGATTCAGAAAAGGACCAAATAATAGCACGAAAAGAGAGGATTTTAAGTAGATGTAATCTACACTGCGGCTTGAGGCCAAATCCTTGTGTTCTTCCGATGCGCATCCCAGCGTGCTGTGTCCTCTATTCCCTTCTGTGCTGGAATCACTGCCAAGAAATAACAGCAGATCAGAAAGAACTCCACTTTGCACCGTGCAATAACGCTGCTCTCATGAGACTCTCCTGGTCTTTAGATATTTACCATTACATTGAATCCATTGACTGAGAGTCACATAGGCTGCGATGCATCGCTTCACGTTCCTGGCACTCTTCTTGTCCCTTCTATAGCCGTTGCTTTGCTTCTTTGATTTCGCACAGTATGAACTGTTGCGTTTCCGGGGTCTGCTGTCATTTCCGCTCTTCCGGACATGTCCTCCGCAACTAGCTCATCATCATCGAATTGTGTAGATGTTCATATTCTTCTGGATCTTTCTCCATCAGCAAATCCATCGCTTCGTGTAGAAGCTGCCTTCTCGAGACGAATACGGGTCACTCTCCACCTCTTCCCACCGCCTACCGACGTGCCTCCAGATCTTGTTGCACTATCTCGGGTTATTGACTGATATCAGCTCTCGCAGGAGAGTTACGGAACAGTCTCAGTAACACCGCTTTATTCTAAGAACGGAACAGAAGCCTAGATCCACGGAGAGAAAACAACCAGACTTAGAACCCCTCGCGATCGGCACGTTTGCGTGCAAGTTTACGCGCCCGCCGCATCGCTTCTGCTCGTTCTCGCACACGACGCTCAGAAGGTTTTTCAAACTGCCGGTGCAATTTGATCTCGCGGAAAATGCCCTCACGCTGCATTTTCTTTTTTAGAGCACGTAGAGCCTGATCCACATTATTGTCGCGAACAAAAACCAGCACAACCATCCTCTTTCTTAAATAGGCCGTTTCCTTTCTAGCAGATTTCTGCATTTATGGGAAGCTGTTGCACGCAAATAAAGCAGCTTACTTTCTCGCCAAAAGAAATCTTTTACGAGCTTCCAGTGAGAGGGAGAGAAAGTCCAAAATGCGAGAAGAGACAGAAAAGAGAACATTATGGTGAGCTCTATAGAGAAGAGGTCAAGTCTTCTGTAAAAAAGAAATGAAGGTGGGTGAACTTTTTACGAAAGAGAACAAGAGAGGCAAAGTGTAGAGAAAGGTCAGAAAGGAGAGGCTGCTTTATTGGACTCTTTGTAAAAGATGAAGAAGGGAAGTGAAGTGAGAAGATGCGAAAAAGTTGCTTATCTCATACTGCAAAATTCGGCTACCCTCCTTTATTTATGACGAACCTGAGCCTCGGTCTTTCCCTTTAATTGATGTCCCTCCAGTTCGCACTTTTTTATGACAAACCTGAGCCTCGATCTTTCCCTTTAATTGATGTCCTTCTAGTTCATAACTTTCTTATTTTTCTGCATTCTTGCATCCACTCTTTCCTACTTATTGATAATCAGATCGTTTTCAGCAGCTTTAAAACAGGTTTGTCTCTACCAATATGTCCTCCTATTAAAAATTGACTGTATATTCTGTATTCATATTCTGCTAAGAATAGCGAGGAGAATGGATTTGATTTTAGTCACTGGAGCCTCTGGTTTTGTTGGCAGTGCACTTTGCGTTTCTCTAAAGAGCAAAGGCCGCGTCTTTCGAGGAGTGGCGCGCACATGCCCGGCTTGGGCAAAGAACTCTACCCATGCATTTGCACCCCTTGATTTGTTGTCTGCCCCTTCACAAGCATTGAAAACAATTCTTTCGGGAGTGACAACCATAGTGCACTGTGCTGCCCGCGCGCATATTATGCGCAAAACAGAACGAGACCCAGAAAGGGCTTTCCAAGCACTCAATGCGGATGTGACTCGCCGGTTGCTTGAGGAAGCCATAGAAACAAAAACAGTAAAGCGCTTTGTTTTCGTGAGTTCTATCGTCGTTAATGGTCAGACAACGCCAAAAGATGCACCCTTTCGCGAACAAGACCAACCTTCTCCAGAAAGCCCCTATGCCCGCTCTAAGTGGCGTGCAGAGCAGGTTGTAAAGGAATACGCCACCAAAATAGAAACCGTTATTTTGCGACCTCCTCTTATATATGGGCCGGAAGCGCGCGGTAATTTCGCTCTTTTATCTAAAGCTGTTTGTGCTCGCCTGCCTTTGCCCTTGGCTTCTATTAACAACAGACGCTCTTTTCTATTCCTAGAGAACATGGTCTCGGCTTTGGAGATCTGCATCGATCATCCACATGCTACAGGAGAAACTTTCTTGGTCAGCGACACAGAATCTCTTAGCACACCGTGTTTTGTTTCTACCTTAGCAAAAGGGTTGGGTCTTCCTTCTCTATTGTGGCCTTGCCCTGTGCCCATCTTGCATGTATTAGGTATGTTATGTCGCAAACAAGACAGCATTCGCCGCTTAACAGAATCTCGTGTGATAGATTCGAGGAAAATAAGGGAGACTCTCCAGTGGAATCCGCCCTATACAGCGGCAGAAGGAATAGAGAAAACGGGAAGAAGTTACCGTGCTCAAAAAGACTGTTCGATGTAGTCCTGGCCAGTATTGGGCTGGTGTTGGCCTTTCCTTTGATGGGACTTGTTGCGGCTTTTATTGTCGTGACGACAGGAGATACGCCTCTTTTCTGGACAAAACGCGTTGGTCTCCACAATATCTTGTTTGATATGCCGAAGTTTCGCACCATGCGTGCAAAAACACCGCAGATCGCAACACATCTCATGGCAGATCCGAACTTGTATCTTACCCCTATAGGGCGTTTTCTTCGCCAAACGAGTCTTGATGAACTGCCTCAACTTTGGAGCGTTTTAAAAGGGGATATGAGTCTTGTGGGTCCGCGTCCAGCACTCTTCAATCAAGACGATCTCGTTGCTCTTCGGACAGAGGCAGGTGTTCATGAGCTTGTTCCAGGTATTACAGGATGGGCGCAGATTAATGGTCGCGACGAGCTTTCTGTTTCGGAAAAAGTTCGTTTTGAGAAAGAGTACCTGCAGCGCTGCTATTCCTTAAAGTTTGACGCGTACATCCTTATGCTGACTCTTGTCAGAGTCTTCCGCAAATGTGGCGTTAGTCATTAGGCGTGCACTTGAGACAAGCCCTAAGGAAAGCTGCTGCTGCTCCCTTCCTCTCCAATTAACACGCAAGTTCTGGCAGATTCCGGAAATACTCGAGCACAGAAGCGTCTTCTAGAGACTCCTTATTTTTAACCTCTCGTCCATGGATAACACACTTAACAGCAATTTCTGTTATTTTCCCATTTTTCGTATGTGGAACAGCCGGGACCTGGATAATCAGGCTGGGCACATGTCGTGGTGTCGCATTTGTTCGAATCGTAGATTTTATTTTATCGATCAATTGATCCGTTAGCTTTACACCTTCTGCTAGCACCACAAACAGGATAACACGTTCATCGTTATGCCATTGTTGACCTACAGCAAGGCTTTCAAGAACCTCTTTGATTGTGCACACTTGCTCATAGATCTCAGCCGTACCAATACGCACTCCTCCAGGATTCAACACAGTATCAGCACGTCCAGAAATAATGACACCTTTGTTTGCAGTCACCTGGCCCCAATCGCCATGGCACCAAATGTTTGGAAAGGTCTCAAAATAGGCTTTATGGTAGCGCTCTCCCGTTGCGTCTCCCCAGAACCCCAAAGGTTGAGAAGGAAACGGCTGTGTACAGACAAGTTCACCTTGCTCTCCGCGCGCGACAGATTTTCCTTTATCGCTGTAAAACTCGACACGCATACCCAATCCACGCCCCTGCATTTCATCAGCATAAACGGGGCTTATAGGGTTCCCATTCATAAAACATGAAATGATATCCGTACCACCAGAAAAGACATTAAGGTGTACGTCTTTTTTAATGTTCTTATAAACACTTGCCGCAGTCTCTCCACTTAAAGGCGATCCCGTTACGCCAATTGTCTTAAGAGTTGCCAATTTATGTGTTTTTATAGGATGCACATTCATTTTTGCAATCATGTCAAGATACTTTGCTGATGTTCCGAATAACGTCATATTCCAAGCATCAGCATAATCAAAAAGAATATCCGTTTTGGGATGCAAAGGAGATCCATCATACAGCAATAATGTGGCCTCAGAAGAAAGGACAGAGGCGAACCAGTTCCACATCATCCAACTGCAGGTAGTAAAGTAAAACACTCGATCGTTGGGCTTGATATCACAATGCAATTGGTGCTCTTTAAGGTGTTGTAAAAGCGTGCCTCCTGCACCATGTACGATACATTTAGGAACGCCAGTGGTTCCTGACGTAAACATAATGTAGATTGGGTGATTAAACGGAAATTTTTTAAATTTCAAAGGAGGAACAGGCCCACTTCTTATAAAATCATAGAAATCTGTAGCACGTTGCCCAATAGCGTAAGGGATACCTGCTCCGATATAAGGAATGACAACGAGTTTTTCAATAGAGGGCAGACCTGCAACGACTTCGACAATTTTTGGAGTATTGTCGAACGTTTTCCCTTTGTAAAAATATCCGTCAACAGCAAAAAGAACTTTTGGTGCAACTTGGCCGAATCTATCGAGAGCTCCTGCTGGACCGAAATCAGGGGAGCATGAAGACCAAATAGCACCGATACTGATAGTCGCTATTGCCGCAATCAGCGTTTCTGGCATGTTTGCTACATATCCAGCAACACGATCTCCTGGTTTAACGCCAAGCTCTTTTAAGGCGTGCGCAACGCGTTCAACAGCATCGAAAAGCTCTTTGTATGTATATGTTTTTTGGACTTTGTCCTCTCCCCAAAAGACCAGTGCTAAGCGTTCATCTCGCCGCCTCAGCAAATTCTCAGCAAAGTTTAGGCGTGCATCAGGAAAATAGTGATGACGTTCAAACGTTCCTTCTCCGTTGGTAATGCGTTCTCCTTTTGTCTCTGCGATCACACCACAGAAATCCCAAATACTGTTCCAGAAAGCATGGGGGTTCTTTACAGACCATTCCCACATGCGATGCATCTCAGGAAGAGAGCACCGTTGCTCACCTTCAATTGTGCGCATAAAACGATAGAGATTCGTTTGAACGATGCGCTCGAAAGAGGGCTTCCAAAGAATTGTACTACTTGTCATAAATATTCTCCATTCTTCTTATTGTATTTCATTTTAGACCTAAAGTATTACTAAAATGTAAATAACGAGAGTTTTTTCATGCTAATGAGGAAGACTCATCAAAGTATCAACTGTTTTCCAGCATTTCTCAGAGGCATCTCTCCCAAAGGCAACGACAGTGACTAAATCCTTGAGCTCTTTTGCAATGATGAATTCGCCGTCTTGCCGGTGTTGATCTGCTAACCTTCGTCCTCGATATGTAAGGCTAGAGATTTCTCCTCCCTTTCCGTTAAAATATTTTTTCATCTCAAGGAGAAGCACTATTGTTCGCGCATCGGTAGAAAAATCTTTGTATAAAGCCGCATGTCTTTCGATATCTTCTTCACTCTCGCCATCCTCGCTCTCTTCCGCAACTTCCTCTAGCTCATCTTCTGATTCTTCGGCAAAAGTGCTCGTGGACATTCCCAACAGGACACTAATCGTAATTACCGATCGGCACAGTATTGTTCTTAAATTTGACATAAGGTACCTCCATCTATTATCTTTATATTGAACAATATAAATCTTATTGGTAAAATTTTTACTAATATTATAAAGTGTGCAAAAATAAAGAGAAAGCCACGAATGCAGACCCCATACCCTGTAGCAGATATTTCTTTCTGGGCTTTCTCTCTGTATTTTCCGTTTATTGACTAGCTTTGTTAAGACTTTGGAAAGATTCCTATTTCTGTTATTAAATTAGACTCCCTGCAAAAACAAAGACAAACTAAGCCTTCAGTTTATTCTCAGAGTTGCTACTCCGCTATACAAAATTTTTATGATATAGGTAACTTCTTGCCTATTCTTCAATAACATCACATAAAGTGCACACCTATCTCTAAAAACGGCAAGAGGTCTTTCTGGTGTTGAGCCATTCCTGCCCCTTTTTTGACAAGCGAGAGTAAAGAGTTTTCCATATGTTGGAATGATACCAATGAAGCCATTTCGCTTCTTCGCGTGTCAGGCAATCCTGCTCGATGAGTGCCGGCTCAAACGGAACCAGCGTTAAGGGGGAAAACGTCAGAAAACCAGGATTTTCTGAAGCAGGCACCACTTCTACCACGTTCTCAAGGCGTATACCAAAAACATCAGGCTTGTAGCATCCCGGTTCAATAGAAAGCACCATCCCCAATTCAAGTGGCGTTCTTGATAATTTAGAAAGCGTAGGGGGATCTTCATGCACAGATAGATAATGGCCAACGCCGTGTCCTGTTCCATGGTCATAATCATATCCCATCTGCCACAAGGGCTGACGTGCTATAGAGTCAATCGCTGCTCCAGGCGTTCCGCGCGGAAAAATCGTTGTTGTCGCAGCTATAAGCCCCTTTAGCACCGCAGTGTAGATACGCTTAAAGTGCGTATCCG
This sequence comes from Holosporales bacterium, assembly GCA_031279495.1. Classification (GTDB taxonomy): domain Bacteria; phylum Pseudomonadota; class Alphaproteobacteria; order UBA3830; family JAIRMZ01; genus JAITIJ01. Next base: position 13,582 of record JAITIJ010000042.1, read on the forward strand.
CAACGGGTCCTAAACCAATAGTGCGCGTACAATCGGTTGTGCCGTTTTCGTAATGTCCTCCAGAATCAAGAAGATATCCTTCGCCCGATTGTAAAAAGCGCGCTCCTGTAGAGGGCACGCGATAATGAACAAATGCCGCATTCGGCCCAGAAGCCGAAATTGTCTCAAAAGAAGGCCCCCGGAACGAAGGATCCCGCGCACGTTCCTCTAATAGTCTCTCTGCCGCTGAATGCTCGTCTATAGTCCCACACGGCCCTGTTTGCTCGAGCCACGCAAGAAATTCTATCAAGGCAACAGCATCACGTTGATGACAATCACGGAAACCCTCTAACTCAACAACGTTTTTGATTGCTTTCAGAGCTTTGCATGGATTGGGAGCCGTAATCAGTTGCTTTTTTGCGTTTCTAAGAAAAGTATACACGGCGCAAGACGTTTCATCCAAATCAAGAAGCAGTGTATCGGCAACAGCAGTGTCCAATACTTTTTGCATGCCCGAAAGAGGATGATGAACACAGTGTGGAACATCTGGCCAATATGTGATGTTGCTAAAGACAGTTAGCTCAGTTTCTTGCAACAGCGCATATGCAGAGGGAATTGGAAAATAAGGAGCTTCCGTTCGGACGTTTAATACCCACGCAACAGAAGCTGGATCTGCTAAGAACAAAGCCTGCGCTCCCAATTGCTGCACGTGCTGCAAGATTTGGCGGTGCTTTTGTTGCGTAGAACACCCCGTACAATGAAGATCGATGGGAAAAACCGCGGGAGACTCTGGCACAGGACGATTGCACCACAAAACATCTACTGGATTCTCCGCTATTTGCTTAAAGGCAAGGTGCGGAGAAGCACGCTGAAAACATTTCAAACGCGTTGGCGTAAATTGCCATGGGTCGAAGCCTACGGAAGCGGGAGTAGATATTGGCAAAGCACGTGCCAGCCACTGTTCTGGCTTTTCTTCCGTAATTTCAAAAGTAGAAGCAATCTGACGCGAAGCCGCAAGTGTGTATCGCCCATCCACAAACAGCGCGGCACGATCTGCCAGAACAATCGCCAAGCCAGCAGATCCCGTAAAACCTGTAAGCCATGCGAGGCGCTCTTCCCAAGGGGAAAGGTGCGCACTACGAAACCGATTTTCTCTTGGAAGAATAAATCCAGATAACCCATGGACCTTAAGAAAAGTACGCAGATCAGCAAGTGGATCCATCGCAACGCCATTATTCATTAGCTGAGAATCATACCGGCTTGTGTCGCTTCTGTAAAAAGAGAGGTGTAGTGTTGCATCAAAAACTCAACGCAACGATTTTAACTAAAATTTTTGAAAAATACATTCGACCATGGTAATGTACATTACACTAAAAGATGAGGATCTCATGCATCAACACCATCCAACTCTCACATACCTCAAACGCACCATCATTGTTCTAAGTTGTATATTTTCTTTCTCGCTTGCACAGGGGATGCGCCGTTCACCTCTTTGTGGCCTTACGCCTTATGATGATGGAGGTACAGAAAGCCGCTTCGTGCCTATGGGAGCGGTTGTCTCTGATGCTCTGCTTCCGTCCTTACTTGCTATACTTTTTCGACAGAGCGGGGATATGCCGTTGTTCCCTCTGACACGTGCGACATCTGCCTCCCCTACTGCACTTTTTCCTATGCACCATGTAGATGAAGGGAAAAAGCGCTTCGTTGGATCTCTTGTTCCTTTGTTTCTTAGAGGAGAAATATCGCTCCCTGGTGTTCTCTTCTTTGTGCAGAACCCCACCGCGCTTTCGTGTCTTATTGGTCTTGCGCAGCAAAGTCTTGCTGCGTTTTCATGTCTTGTTCGTCTTACACAACAAAACCCCACTATATTCCCTGACGCAGATAGAGAGCTGCTGCATCTTCTTCCGACACATGCGCTACATGATTTTCCCATTGCCTTTCCCACCATATCTTGTGCGGAAAAAAAGAAACGTTCGGTTAAGCCCTCTTCTTTTCCTCTTGAGTTTGAATTGCAGAGACAGGAAGCGCCCGGATGCGACCGTTTAAGGGCTCCATCCTTTTTTGCATTGAAGAAACGTTCGGTTAAGTCCTCTTCTTTTCCTCTTGAGTTTGAATTGCAGAGACAGGAAGCGCCCGGATGCGACCTCTCAAAAGGTCAAGCGGTCTTCATTGTACGTCATGGGCCAACATTTGGTGATGATTTTATAAAAGGTCGATGCGACGGAGTATTGCAAATATTCAAAGACGGATCTTTTTTAGAGAAAATTCTCTTAAATTTTGAAAACCCTCAAGATATAGAATTGTACTTAAACGCAGCAAGAAGTGGCTCACCGGTTTCTGATGTGCCTCCTGGCCATCTTCTCCCAGGTTTCCCAATTGGCGTTTTCTCTTTGTCTTTGACACTAGATGATTCTCCACCGTCTGATTCACTAGCTTGGATGTTAGTAAGAAAGCTTCGCGAGCGACACGTCTCTCTTTGTGACTCTCTTACAGGGGAAGAACTAACTGTCAAAGTGGTACCTTTCGCACTAACACCGGATGGCTTTAAATCCGTGTCCGATACAGCCAGAGGTATTCTTCCGTTTCTAACAGGAGAAGGCTGCTTTTCCGTAGAAGTTTTTACCAGTCCACGTTACAGAACAAGACAAACGGCAGTATGCTTTGCTGACGTCTTCGCAAAGGGAGGGGTAAAGACAGAGATAGTGGTCGAGTCATCTTTGGACGATGTTCCCCTAAGGTTCGCAGGAGACAACAAAAGAGAAGTAATGCAATTTTACCATGATCAGGAATGGCTTCATCAATATGATCCGGAACGTTTTCTGACGGGCGAGGATTCATGGAAATTCTTTGAGATCGTCCCCATACCTGGAAAAACGGCGCGAAAAGTGTTGGGGGCTGGTGTGAGGCGGTTTTTTAAGGAGCGTCTTCACGGTTCCAAACGGAGAGTGGTTATTCTTGTTACGCACGACATACCGGGAACTTTTTTAACAGCAAAGCTCGGAGGTAACGAGCCCATCGGTTTGGGCAGATGCAGCATGGTGTTTCTCCCTAATCCCGTCTTGTCTTTTCACAACAAGACAGGAATACAACGACGAATACGAAAAGAGCAG
>JAITIJ010000073.1 GCA_031279495.1 Holosporales bacterium
GAACGGGTAGAGTGTTTGGAGGTTTTTCTTGGTTCTTGAGAGATTGAAGGAGAGGATTTCTCCTCCCCTTTCCCATCCTTATTCCCGGATTGTTTCTCTCCTTGTTCTGCGTCTTTACGGTCTCATAAAGGTTTCCCACTTTGTTGTGGCGTCTCATGCTGGGAGAGGGCACAGATCTCCGTGGTGGAAATTTGTTTGCAAAAGCCGTTCTAAAGGTCTCTCTTCTTGGATTTTGTGGTTACAGATGAAATTGTCTTGGATTTGCGTGTAAGTGATGTGTCAGTGCATCCACGCCTTTGTGTCTACACAAATAGATTAATGTCACAAAGGCCCCGCGGCATCGTGGCCGCGGCTACTATAACTCCGGATAAGAATTTGCATTGAATTTATGTGCCAGGAACTGTTGTCAAAGTTCCTTCCACGAAGTTTTTTTGGACGAGTCTTTTCGCTGAAGGTTATTCGTAAGTGATGTGTCAGTCTATCTGCGCCCGCGCAACTCTTATTTACTCTAGTCCTTACACGAGAACACCATACTCAGACCCGCTCTTTTCCCAGAAGATTCTGCAATTTATCTCCGAAGCCAGGTCGTTTTTGCAGTTTTCTGAGTTTTTTCTGCATCTCTAGCATTTTTTCATAATTTTTAAGCAATTTGTTAACATCTTGCACACTAGATCCCGAACCTGCGGCAATCCGTCGCCGTCGAGATCCGTTAATCAGCTTATAATAGCGGCGCTCTTTTGGTGTCATAGACGAAATAATCGCTAATTGACGCGCGATTGCTTGATCATCCATATCTTGCTTCTTGACAAGACCATCAAGAGCGCCTGCACCGGGCAACATCTTCAGGATGCTGGCGATTCCTCCCATCTTGCTGACTTGTTTAAGCTGATGCGCAAGATCAGTTAGCGTAAAAACGCCCTGATTAAGGCGCGCCATAGAGGCTTCAGTTTCTTCTTTCTCTAATACTTCTGAGGCTTTTTCTACAAGAGAGACAATATCGCCCTTCCCCAAAAGGCGATCAACAATACGATGCGCGTTGAAGATCTCAATATCGTCTAAGTGCTCTCCGGTTCCCAAAGCCCGGATCGGACACCCTGTTTCAAGGCGCATAGATAACGCAACACCCCCGCGACTTTCACTGTCAGCACGGGTCAAGACAATCCCTGTTAACGGCAAACGAGCAGAAAACGCACGCGCAATGTTCAGCGCATCCTGACCCATCATCATATCTGCAACAAGTAATAACTCCTCTGGCTGTACACTCTTTACCAGCGTCTTAAGCTCTTGCATCAATGTCTCGTCTGTGTGTAAACGTCCAGCAGTATCTAGGACCAAGACATCGGCGCGTTGTTCCGTAAAAATTGAAAGAGCTCTTTCTGCGATTGCGAGAGGAGCTTCAGACGCTGTAGCCGGAACAAAGAAAGCCCTATTGACACTCTGCGTCAATACGCGAAGCTGCTCAATAGCTGCGGGCCGGTAAACATCAGTTGAGGCCACTACTGCACGTTTTTCTGATTTTTTCGTCAAAAGATACGCGATTTTTGCAGTAGAAGTCGTTTTGCCAGAACCTTGCAACCCCACAAGCATCACTTTAAGAGGCGTCTGTACTGCCGAAAGGGGCGGAAGGGGAATCTCCCCATCTAAAAGACTCACCAGATGATCGTTTACAATTTTTACGATCATCTGATCTGGTGTTATGCTGCGTATAATCGCTTGTCCCAAAGCCTTGTGACGCACGTCCTCAACGAAACGCTTCGTCACCTCTAAAGCTACATCTGCTTCCAATAGGGCAATGAGAATCTCTTGAAGAGCTTCCTCTAGATCCGAAGCTTGAATGACGCCGCGCTTGCGCAATCGCGAGAATGTCTGAGAAAGGCGATGAGAAAGTGCTTCAAACATGCTTTTTCTTGTTTTCCTTCCTATACTATGGAATATGTGTCAGCAAGTCACCGTTCTTGTTGTTGATGACGATGCGCAACTCCGCGAACTGTTGAAGGAGTTTCTTATGCGTAACGGGTTCTCTGTGTGTCTGGCTGAGAACGTCGATACAGCTCAAAATTTGCTCCAGGAAAAGACCTTTAGAGCAATCATTCTAGATGTCATGTTACCTGGGAAAACGGGTATAGAATGGACACGAGACATCAAGACACAAGGCATTGCAACGCCTATTTTATTGCTGACAGCGCGCGCTCAGCCGGAAGAACGTGTCTTTGGATTGGAAGCTGGTGCAGACGACTATTTGTCGAAACCTTTTGAACCAAAGGAGTTGTTGCTTCGGCTACGGAATCTCATGAAAAGAGCGCGATCCGGGGATTCTTCTCCTTTTCTGAAGCTGGGTTCGCAAACGATAGATCTGCGTACGGGGTGCATTCTGTCCAAAGAATCCGAAGAAGCAGAGTGCTTTCTTTCGTCTACAGAGCTTGCTCTTTTGCGCTCTTTTGCCTCACGTATGGGAGAACCTTTATCTCGAGAAGAGCTAAGTAAACTATCTGGCGGCAGCATCAGCGAACGATCTGTGGATGTTCAAATTACGCGTCTACGTCAGAAAATAGAGGTTGATTCAAGTCGCCCTCGCTTTATCCAAACGGTACGTCATAAAGGATACGTGTTGTGGGCGGATGAAGATATGTAGAGCGTTTTCCTATGCACGGCGTTAATTGACAAGATATGGGAGAATAGAGATAATACTCTTCCGTGGATGATCAAGAAACAGGAAAGAAACATGGCACGTGTATGCTCTGTGACGGGAAAGCGAGTGTTGACAGGCAACTCTGTTAGCCATGCGAATAACAAGTCGCGGCGGCGATTTCTGCCTAATCTACAGCGTATCTCGTTTCTAAGTGAGACGTTAGGATTGCGTGTTCATCTTCGGTTGACGGCGCAAGCGATACGTACGATCGAGAAAAACGGAGGGCTAGACGCTTTCTTGACAACAGCTTCTCGTGAAAATATGGGTGCGGATTTGTTAAAGGTACGAAAAGCGATTCTAAAACGTGTGAACGCGACAAAAACTGCTTAAGTTTGTTGAAAAGAGAATATAAAGAGCTTTAAGAGCATATGACAAGGAGGTGTTCTGTTTTAAAGAGGTGTAAGTGGAAAGGGAAAAAACGATCACAGTAGCACTTGACAAGCCATCCAAAAGATCGGCTGCAGCTGGAGAGTGTCGTGTTAATTTGGCTATTACAGCACGAGATGTTCGACTTGTTGGAAAAGATGGTACTATGCTTGGTATCGTTAGTCGCCGAGAAGCTCTTGACCAAGCGAATATTGCTGGCTTGGATCTTGTAGAAATTTCTCCCACAGCTGTGCCTCCTGTTTGTAAAATTTTAGACTATGGGAAATTTCGTTATGAAATGCAAAAACGCCGTGCTGAAGCGAAGAAAAAGCAACATATTGTTGATGTAAAAGAAGTAAAGTTAACCCCCACTATTGGCGAGCATGATTTTCGTGTAAAACTTGCTAGTGTGTACAAATTCCTTGAAGCTGAGAATAAAGTGAAGGTTTCTTTGCGTTTTCGAGGGCGTGAGATGATGCATCAAGAGCTCGGCCTTAATTTGCTGAATCGCCTGAAGGAAGAGCTGGGCTCTTTAGCGAAAGTCGATCAGGCACCGCAGCTCGAAGGGCGCAGTTTATTAATGATCTTAAGCTCTGCTAAGAGCAAAGCGTAAATGCTGGTTTCTTGCTGAGAATAAGGAGAAGATTTCTTTGCGTTTTCGAGGGGGTGAGATGATGCATCGAGGGTTCGGCCTTAATTTGCTGGATCGCCTGAAGGAAACGAACAACCTCTTTTACTAGCGCTTCAACCCTCCCTCGACTTTTCTCAGGGAGGGTTTAGTAGACCAAGGCCAAAATCTTCTCTGCAGCATCACGGTCTTTTTT
>JAITIJ010000091.1 GCA_031279495.1 Holosporales bacterium
CGTGTTCTATAGCCGCTAAAGCAGAGGGAGGCAAAACACCAACATATTTCTCCACTTCGCTCATAACAGCGTGAATAAAAAGAGGTTTTTTCTCACTCGGTAAATGCGTGCCTTGAAAATAGGCTTGGATAAAGGCCGAAACAGCTTCGAAGAGATCTTCAAACGGTGCATGAAGGGGCAAGGGAAAATCTGTAAGACCTTTTTGTGTCCTATCCGGTCTGTATTTAGAAATAACATATGCACTGAACGGAGTTGTCTTCAAAACAAGCGTTTTAAAGTCGTGCATATGCTTTTTTTCGTTTCTATCCTGAGCCTCTACGCAAATTTCATCGTTGTCGATGATCGAAATACGTTTATCTAACACAAATACGTTAGAAGCATGCGGATCCCAATGAAAAATGCCATAATTATGAAGGAAGGCAAATATTTGGCCAAGAGACCGATGTACCTGAAGATAAGTCTCTTTATCCACTCCACTTTTGTAAAATCGTGCGTTAAACGCATCGAAATCCTCTCCAGGCGCTTTGTCCATGACATAAAAACAAGGAGGTTCGTCGCAAATAAACTCCGGCAATATTAAATATTGTTTCACAATGGACAGAAGCTGATGCTTTTCTAAATATTCCATAAATGCGCGGGAATTTGTCACTTCTTCTCGACTGCATATTTTTATAATTTTTGGGTCTGATCCTGGGATATTAAGTTCATAGAAACCGCCTCCTTGATACGAATATTTGTCTGCATATTGAGGCGTGTAGTTTTTCACGGTGGCTTTTGGATAGTGCGATTGCAGTATCTGTTGCAGGATTTCTTCGAAATTATCTGGCGGTATCTTTTCGTCTTGCACCCAACGTTCGTTATGAACAAGAATGTCTATCTGTTTCTTTGCGCGTTGAAGATCCAACGGTGGATGCGGTTTTACCCTAGCATATGTATACTCTATACCAACAAAAGAGCGAACGCCTATTTTATAAGCCATTCTCCTGACGTCTTTGATATTCTCGATTCTATCGTCAATGAAAATAATCTTCTTGAATTTATATGTTGGATCTTTCTGCAAAAAGACTTCAAGCACCTCTCCTTTTGTTCCCGGAGGACACAACAGCATCCCCTTGTAAAAAACAGCACATTTTTGCCCAGGAGAGCTACCGCTTTTTAAGCCTGGTATAACGATTTTTTCTGCGCAATCCCAGGATTCGTGAAAATCTATACCTAAATAATAGAGTTCTTCGTATCTTTTCGGAGGGATGGATTCCGTCTCTTCTAAGCGCCCCACAAGACAGCTAGAGAGCAAGAGAACCTTTACGCCTCTTCTTTGCAAGTCTTCGATAAGCGTTGGCCATTCTGGATTAAGCAACTTACGCTTCGCGCTACATAGAACAATGTCATAATAGTGGGTGTACATATTTTCTCGTAGGTGTTCCGTACTTTCTGCCCGATGTAGACAATCGCTGATGAGTTTTCCTAGTTCTTTTCCATGGGCGGCCTTAAGAATATCGTCACAGGCTTCAATCAAAACGTCGTCACAATCGAAAATGACCAACGTCTCGTTATCCGCTTGTTTAAGCGCGGCTTTTATGTCCTCTATTTTGCTTGTCGTGATAATCTGCGCCTCAGCGGAAAGAGCCATCAAAGTGCCAATAAATGCAGCAGCTTTTAGCATGCAACCCGCCCTCCATTAAATTGCGACTTCTGTTTGAATCCTTAGAGGATATAGCACTTAGTAGCAATACTCGGCATGTGCGTTGTAAAGGCGCTTTTCTCTGTATAGTCTGGCGTTGCAGGCGGGATATTGGGCAATATGCGTGAAACTTTTGACGATTTTCTTCGTCGTTTAAAACGTCGGAGACGTTGGTTTCTGGTGGTGGAAATTTGTGCGTTTGCCCTTATTTTTGCTCGACTTTCCTTTTTGCAATTTATAGAAGATGAACGTTACAGTCTGCTTTCGCAAAGAAATTGCGTACGATTTATACCAATTTTACCTCAAAGGGGAGATATTTGTGATAAAAATGGAAAAATCCTCGCGACAAACGCTGGATCCTATCGTCTTTTCTTGGAAAATCCTCTCAAGAAACGACTGGAACACGTCTTAACATTTTTGCATCAAGAACTAGCCCTTTCTGAGGCCCCAATCGCTCGCTTGCGCGAAGAAAGTCTCAAAAAGCCCTGTCTCTCGCTTATGCTCGTACGCGATGGTTTGTCTTGGGAGGAAGTCTCACGCTTGGCTTTTCTTCAGCCAATATGGCCAGAACTGTATGTCACACTAGGGTACTCACGTGCTTATCCCTATGATGAGGTGTTTGGGCATGTCACAGGGTATGTTGGCCTTCCGGAGGCGCACTCTGCAACGTCAGCCGATGCGCAGGACATTGCTCAGGGAAGCTCTTTGCTTTTAAAACACCCAGATTATCGTACGGGAAAGACCGGATTAGAACGAACATTCAATAGTACATTACTTGGAAAGGCTGGCTTTCGTAAAGTAGAGGTAAATGCCGCCGGAAAAGTTATCCGCCAACTTGAGCTTTCTTTAGCCGAGGCCGGAACGTCTCTCAAGACGACTTTAGATGCGGACCTGCAAGCTTTTGCCTACGCCTTACTCAAGCCATACAAGGTGGCATCTTGCGTTATTATCGAAGTTCCTTCCGGTGCGGTACGATGTCTTGTTTCGGTGCCCTCTTACTCTCCTATGGATCTTAGTCAAGGGAAAAGTTCAAGTTGGCAGAAGGTTTTGCATGACCCAAACCATTCTTTGCTGCATCGTGCTATTGCAGGTCAATATCCACCTGCTTCTCCCTTTAAAATCGTTACTGCTCTTGCGGCCTTGGAAGCCGGAATTGTTTCTCCAAAAGAGACTGTTTTTTGTCCAGGATATTTTGAACTTGGCAATCATAAATTCCATTGTTGGAATAAATTTGGTCACGGTGCGATAAATCTTGCAGAAGCGATCTGCAAATCTTGTGATGTGTACTTTTTCTCTTTAGCGGGACGTTTAGGGATCGATAGGATTGCTACTATGGCTCAGCGTCTTGGTTTTGGAGAACTGACAGGAATTTCTCTTTATGGAGAGAAGAAAGGGCTTGTTCCTTCACGTAGTTGGAAGTTTCTGAGTCGTCAAGAAAAATGGTCTCCTTCGGACACGATTCTTGTTTCTGTCGGCCAGGGGCCCGTCTTAGCAACTCCTCTACAGCTAGCCACTTTCATCGCGCACATTGCAAACAAAGGAATGCGTGTACATCCAACGCTTATAGAAGACGTAATGCCTCCCTTAGAGGACATGGGATTTCGTCCAGAGACAATCGCTTTTTTGCAACGCACTTTGATAGAGGTTTGTACAACGGGTACCGGACGTCGTGCGCGTCCTGATAATCCAGCTATTTTAGTGGCAGGTAAGACAGGAACAGCGCAAGTGCGGAGTATTAGCAGCCAAGATCGCGCCTCAGGAAAAACTGACACACGTCAACGCCCTTGGAATGAGCGTGATCACTCATTATTTGTCGGGTATGCGCCAGCAGACGATCCCCGCTATGCACTAGCTATTATCGTTGAGCATGGGGGTAAAGGCGGAGAGGTCGCCGCTTCTTTAGCAAAAGATCTCTTTGAAAAATTGTTGACAGATGCTCACGAGGAAAAGAAAACGCATGCACCGCCTTTATAACAGGCTTATTTTTTTTCTTATCAGAAATAGCATTTTCTTGCTTATCGTTGTGCTAATAGCAGCAATCGGTGTTATTGCGCAGTACAGCGTCAGTGGCGGGTGCTGGGTATCACGTGCAGGAAAACATGCCTTGCGTTTTTGGATGTGCACAGGAGTTATGATCACAGTCGCTCTGACAGACCAGCGTTTTTGGTACGCTTGGGCTTACTGGATGTATATAGGAACCCTTTTGTTGCTATTTTTTGTCGAACTGTTGGGTTTTGTTGGCATGGGAGCACAGAGATGGATAGATTTGTATGTCTTACAAATTCAGCCTTCCGAGCTAATGAAAATTATGCTCGTTCTCGCTCTATGCCGATACTATGGCACGCTGACAAAACAAGAAACTCGAGCGCCAGGAGTACACATCAAACCTCTCCTAATGGTAGCTGTTCCTTGTGGATTCATTTTGAAGCAGCCTGATCTTGGCAATGCGCTGATTCTGGTAAGTGTAGGGCTGGGAGTGATCTTTCTTGCCGGTATCCAACTGTGGAAGATGTCTGTCGCTTTTTTTCTTGGAATATGCGGTCTACCATTTGCATGGCAGCATATGCATGCATACCAAAAAAAACGTGTTCTTATCTTTTTGAATCCAGATCAGGATCCACTTGGCGCAGGGTATCATCTTTTGCAATCTAAAATTGCTTTTGGATCTGCTGGACTTTTCGGAAAGGGTTTTTTGAAAGGAACACAAAGCCATCTTAATTTTCTTCCAGAGAAACATACGGACTTTGTTTTCACGGTAATATGCGAAGAATTCGGCTTCTTGGGTGGCAGCGCTCTTCTGCTTCTTTATGTAGCGCTGATAGGACTGAGTTATGCCATGACTAGCGGTGTGAAAGGATATTTTGGGCGTCTGATGGGCGGTGCCCTGACCTTTCTTTTGTTCTTGCATGTGTTTATTAACGTGGGCATGGTGATGGGATTACTTCCCATCGTAGGGGTGCCTCTTCCTTTGGTCTCTTATGGAGGAAGCTCAATGTTGTCAACAGCTATTGCTTTAGGATTTATTCTTAATATCGCCCACTACAGCACTTTACGTCTGGGAGGATGAGTACGGATGAGAGAATTAAAAGGAACCTCGAACGCTGTTGCCCTCTTTGCTTTTCGGTGCTAGGTATCTTTGCATCGGAGTGTAGCGCAGTCTGGTAGCGCACCACGCTGGGGGTGTGGTGGTCGTGGGTTCAAATCCCGCCACTCCGACCAGATTGAAAATGCTGCATGGTGCTTTTTCTAACATAGATAGCTGTGTCTGTTTGCTGTGCCCGCAATGTATTGCGCTTAGCTTTTTGCCTTTCTTTTTGGATTTTTGTATGATGGACTCGAGTTGCCCATACGAAATATTCTCAGGCTCTTGTGGCCTTTAGCCGGCGTGTATAGTCGCTACAGCTTCCTCAGAAAACAGACCTTTTCTACCAATTTCTGAGCTCCGTCTTTTGAATGCAGTCTATTAGAAGTTTTTTTACTTTCTTCTTGTATGGTTGAAAGGATTGCAGATGGAGTTTAAGACCATGGGGACAATCGTTCATCTTGATGACTATCGCCATAATAAAGTAAAATGGGCGAAGCAGAATTCTGGCGTTCCGAAAAAACAAGAAAAAAAACAGACGCCAGCAATGAAACCACTGGGCCGCCGTAAATTCTCTTACCCAGACCTACAAAAGCAGCGAGGACAGGAAGACTTGTCAGACTCCTCTTGAGCGTCTAATAAGAGTGTTGTGGGGCCATAGCTCAGCTGGGAGAGCGCTACAATGGCATTGTAGAGGTCAGGGGTTCGATCCCCCTTGGCTCCACCATTCTTTTGTGCATCGATATGAGTCGTCGCACAAGAAGCTTTTCTGTTGCAAAACGTAAAAGAGGCAATGTATGGTTGCGTCTCTTCGAACGATAATAAACGTAGCAGCTTCAGCTCCGGCAGGATCGACTAGGAAGGGGAGCTACGATGCCCTCTAATATGGTACAGCTGGTTCTGGTGGAGCGGGCGATGGGAATCGGACCCACGTCATCGGCTTGGAAGGCCGAGGCTTTACCATTAAGCTACGCCCGCATGGTGGAGGGGGTAGGATTTGAACCTACGTAGACTTTCGTCGGCAGATTTACAGTCTGCTGCCATTGACCGCTCGGCCACCCCTCCTGCTGTCCTGTGTTTAAGAGATCCTCTAACCCCTGTCAATCCTTGAGGAGGGAACAGTCCAGTATCTTTAAAAATCTTAGAAACCACATTGCAATAGCCCAGTTCGCAATCGACGCTTCTGAATTTATTGTACTCTACGTACTATGGTATAGAAAAACAGTCTTTAAGGCCCGACAGTCCTAAGAGGCGATTGTGCGTCATAAACTTCTGTTTTCTTGCGCTGAGTCTCTCCCTTTTTTCCGTGCATTTTGCGGCTTTCGGTTATTATCGCTCATAGACATTGACCTTGCGCATCAAAATTGGTACAAAGGCTTAAATTTATTCTAGGTAGGATCTGACTCTCAATGTGCTGTTCGGAAAAGGATCAAGGATATAGGGTATCAAGTGGCTTTTTGCATTCCCAGCGTGCGTTGTACACTGGTATTGCTATCTTGGAAAGAGCATGACGGGAAAGCGACAACACACCACGAAACAACACGACATTCCATCCTCAAGCCCTTTTTATAAGGGCTTTTTTTTTATATCAAAATTTGTCCCTAAAGAGATATTTGCTATCTCGTTCTTTGGCTTGTTCCTTGGAATGTCTACCACCATGGTCTATTGCCAAATAGGAATGTTTCTAAAGACAGAATTGCATGCCACAGAGGCTACCGTTGCCCTTATAGATGGTGTTATTGAGTTTGTCTCGTTCATATGTCGTATTTTAGCTGGCATATTGAGTGATTATTTCCGTGACCGCAAGCTGATTTTGCTGTTTGGGTGTCTAGCCACGCTCTTCGCAAGATCGATCTTAGCAGCTGCCGCGTCTCCCTTGACGGTAACCCTTATTCAAACAGTAGAAAGAATAGGGAATGGTTTTCAAGCAACAGCTAGAGATGCTCTGATAGCCGATGCTAGCCATATAGGAAACAGGGGGAAGGCCTATGGTTTTAGCCGGTCTTTGAAGACCATCGGATGTTTATCTGGCATTCCCTTGTCTATTCTCGTCATGTATTTAAGTCATGACAACTACAGAGCAGTGTTTTTATGTGCCACTATTCCTGTCATGCTTTCTATTATATGTCTTTTGACGATTAAAATACCGAAAGAAGCAAATAGAAAAGAGGACACGGCAATAAAAAATCCGTTTCGATGGAAATATCTCCGATCTCTTGATGTGGTGTTTTGGAAGATTTTACTTCTAGCTTTTATATTTGAGATTGGGCATTTTACGGAAACATTGCTTCCCATCTACGCGAGCAAATTCCTCTCGAAAACGACCACAGGCTTAGAGAGTATGTTTATTAGTCTTGGACAAATTCTACTATCTTTCCCTGTTGGTTTGTATGCAGATAAATTTGGGAAAAATATACTGATAAAAATCTGCATAGTGTTTATGATCGTAGCAAATATATCCTTTATTTTTATAGATTCTATTATAGGTGTTTATTTAGGAGCTTTCCTATGGGGAGGACAAATGACGGCTATTCAAGGGTTGTTTTTGTCTCTTATAAGCGAGAAAGCAAACCAACATATCCGAGCAACAGCGATTGGAATATATTATTGCGTTGTGGGCATAGCTTTTCTCCTTTCCTCTATAATTGCGGGACGTATTTGGATACATTTCGGAGGGAAATACGCCTTTATCTATAGCCTGAGCGTCTCTTGCGTTGCGCTGGTCGCAGCAAAATCATTGTTGCCAGCAGCTCGTCATAAATTCACTTAATACAGAGAAATGCAAAAAGAGAAGAGGGGGCCGAAGCCCCCCCATTTTACTTATTCCTTGGTTTAGGTTTAGAACGGTTTACCCGTGGCTTTGGAGGCGCGTGTTTTTCTGCATGATGCTGAGGCGCGTGTTTTTCTGCATGATGCGCCTGAGGATGGGGTAGTGTTTTTGGGAGCGCCGCATGGGATGGCGGATGTAATGTCCTCATACTCTTGTTTGCTCTGGGTGCTGCTCTTTTCCCTGTTCTAGGCGGTTTCTTTGCTGCAGGCGGTTTCTTTGCCGCAAGCGGTCTCTTTGCCGCAAGCGCGCCTCTTTTCCCTGTTCTAGGTGGTTTCTTTACTGCAGGCGGTCTCTTTGCCGCAAGCGGTCTCTTTGCCGCAGGCGGTCTCTTTGCTGCAGGCGGTTTCTTTGCCGCAGGCGGTTTCTTTGCTGCAGGCGGTCTCTTTGCCGCAAGCGCACCTCTTTTCCCTGTTCTAGGCGGTTTCTTTACTGCAGGCGGTCTCTTTGCCGCAAGCGCGCCTCTTTTCCCTGTTCTGGGCGGTTTCTTTGCTGCAGGCGGTCTCTTTGCCGCAAGCGCTTTCTTTGCCGCAAGTGCGCCTCTTTTCCCTGTTCTAGGTGCTGCTCTTCCCCTTGCCGCCGCAGGAGCTTGTCGGCGCTGTCGAGCCACTGCTCGTTGCTCACGTGCCGCTTGTCGACGCTCCGCACGTGTTCCAGCCTTTTGACGTCGAGGACGGTTCTCCTGAGCATTCACTCCGCGTGGATTCCCACGCCTGTTTAGACCTGGATCCCGATTCGCTCTAGCCTCGCGTTTTGCTTGTCGGCGTTCTGCACGTGTCGTCTTCGCTCCGCGTCCTGCAGGAGCTCTTCCCCTTGCCGCCGCAGGAGCTTGTCGGCGCTGTCGAGCCACTGCTCGTTGCTCACGTGCTATTCGTCGACGCTCCGCACGTGTTCCGGACTTACGTCGAGGACGGTTCTCCTGCGCATTCACTCCGCGTGGATTCCCATGCCTGTTTAGACCTGGATCCCGATTCGCTCTAGCCTCGCGTTTTGCTTGTTGGCGTTCTGCGCGTGTCGGCTTTGCTCTGGGCTCTTCTTCCTGTTCTATTTGTTTGTTTTGTTTCCTCGCGCGATGTTCTTCCAACTGATTCTTCGCTGCAGAGGCTACAGATGTAACTCCAGTCCACAGAGATCTTGCCGTTCCCAATGGATCAGTAACTGCTGATTGGATTCTTTCATTAGCTGCTGCTGCCAGTTGCCGCTCTGCACCCAGCACAATTCCTTTCCCAGCTTCACCAACGGCTTCCTCGGTGCGTTTGACATCTTCTTTGACCTGTTCTTTCACACTAGGTGTGTGTTCAGGCTCTGCTGCTTCTGCTTCAGGACGCTCTGCTGCTGCTTCTGCTTCAGGACGCTCTGCTTCTGCTTCAGGACGCTCTGCTGCTTCTTCTTCGGGCTCTGCTTCTGCTTCAGCAGGAGCTTCTTCAGCAGGAGCTTCTTCAGCAGGAGCTTCTTCAGCAGGAGCTTCTTCAGCAGGTGCTTCTTCAGCAAGTGCTTCTTCAGCAGGTGCTTCTTCAGCAAGTGCTTCTTCAGCAGGTGCTTCTTCAGCAAGAGCTTCTTCAGCAGGCGCTTCTTCAGCAGGCGCTTCTTCAGCAGGCGCTTCTTCAGCAGGTGCTTCTTCAGCAGGCGCTTCTTCAGCAGGAGCTTCTTCAGCAGGTGCTTCTTCTACGTCTTCACTCTGAGACCAAGCTACTTCTAGTGGAAGAGACATCATAGCGATTGCTGTAGTTATCCATAAAATTTCTCTTTTCGACCGTATAAACATTATTCCTCCTACGGCATAATCATAATTAATGTTATGATCATTATCGACAAAAATAATTAATTTTTCATGAATTTATTCGAAAAATAGATATCTCTGAATGCAAAACCAATAAGTGCAAAACGCGTTTAATTGCACACTATCCTAGAAAAACAAAAATTATGCATTTCCACAAAATGCGCTTAATCTCTCTGGAACGATATTAAAAACAGAAAAAGCACGTTGCCATTTAGTCCTTACGTCAGTCGAGAACATCAATTCTATATTTGGCTCCATACATAGCCACTCATTCTCTTGAAAATCATATTCAAGTTGTCCAATAGGCCAATATGTATAACCCATCGCAATCCAATAATATTGGGGAATTCCATCAGAAACGATGGACTTTAATATTCCAATAGTTTTTGTTAAAGCAAAATTCTCTCCAATGGGTATGCTTTCCTGCGTTAAAAAATCTGCAGTATGCAAAATAAATCCTTTATCCATATCTGTGGATCCGCCATGGTATATGCACGCGTTTTTTAATGTTTGCTTTCTCGTCAGTCCGACATGTAGCAAAAGATCGTCAAATTGTATTTTTGACTCCAGACGATTGAGAATAATTCCTGTAGATCCTTTTTCATTGTGCTCGCACACAAACATAACTGTCTGTGCAAAACGAGGCGTTCTAACATGAGGCATAGCGATCAAAAGCTTTCCAGCAAAATTATAATAAGGAGATATTGTCTTCATGCATTTATTGTGATGCAAGAATGTTAATAAAATGCTAAGTAAAATTTTAGAGTTTTCTTTTAGTCTTAGTTGAGAATCGATATGAATTTTTAATTTTTAATAAAATCGACAGAAGAGAGTAAAAATGAAGCGAAAATGCGACCTTTCTTCGAGATTGTTCAATAGACTTTCTGCGAACCAAGAATATGAAAATGGAAAGACTAAATTTTGAGCTATCAGGTGAATAACCGAACTTCATCGAATGAAAGAGTATCTCTTTTTCTCATGTTTCGCCTAAGAACAGAGGGTCTAATGCACGTCGCAGATAGAGCTCCACTGGAAAAATAAAAGGGAATCAGCATAAATTTTTACAGGAGTCACAGATTGTCTTAACGAAAACTTTTAGGCAGAGAACAACCGCATCAATATTTCCACTATGTTTTATTCTTCTATTCTCTTTTTTATAAAAGATCTAATGTGTTCTACTCTGTTCTCGTCTTGTCTTTTATTTAACAAAGATGGAGAAACGCAGTAATATTAAGCATAGTTTATAAAATTTAGGAGTAAATACCATGCAATGTCTTTAAAATGATTTAAAATGATCTGTTCAGCCGATCTCGTAT
>JAITIJ010000003.1 GCA_031279495.1 Holosporales bacterium
GGCTCTTTCTTGGCCAATCACATAATCATTGAGCACTTTATAGATTACTTGCGGTGTCGGAATCCCATCTTTTGTGTGCGGCGGAAGTGCACGCTGATCTTCTCGAATGATTCCCGTGCAAAGATCTACACATTCATCACAGATAAAAACAGTGGGCCCAGCGATAAGTTTACGCACCTCATGTTGGCTTTTCCCGCAAAAGGAGCAATATAGGGTGTTTTTTCCGTCTTCCATTTACGATATGTCCTGTAAAGTCCCTAGTGTCTTTAGATAAAACCTATCCATGGTCCTATTATCACACCAAGAATACAACAAAATCTTAATATGAACATCCGTATGAGCGTAAAAATCGCTATTAAAGCAGATAAAACGGACAGCCACAGAAAAATGTCAACGATTTCAACTCTTGTGGTGCCGGACGTCGGATTTGAACCAACGACCTACTGATTACAAATCAGCCGCTCTACCAACTGAGCTAGTCCGGCTTATCTTTTCCATTTCTTGCTCCCCTTATATCAAACTCTTAGAAAGAGACAAAGATTCCCCTAACACGGCTCTTTTCCCCATCGGCTATGGATCCAAAGCCACAGATCTGGACGTTCTCGTACCCATGTCTCGATACAATGATTGACGTCTGTCATCAGAGCACGCAGCCTTTCTTCCATCGTTCCGTGCTGTGGCAGGTCTAGAGGTTTAAAAAAACGAACTTCGAACTGCGATGTTCCTTTAAAGCGAATTACCTGTGTAGGGATAAGTGGGCATTGATACCGCAGTGCCAACCGACCAATAGCAGAAGCCGTCATCGCAGGGCGCCCGAAAAAAGGGATTGCTATGCCGTTGTCCATGCGTTGGTCGACCATCATCATGATATGCGCTTGCTGACTCATTGCGCGCAAAAGGTGTTTTGCTCCAGTAGCGCTTTTTGGAATTAGAGCACGTGTCACATGACGTTGAGCGCGACGTACCATATAGTTCACGAAAGGATTGTTGGCCGCTTTATAGATTTGAGTTAACGGAAGGTTCCTCTTTATAACAGAAAGCGCTGCAATTTCCCAATTAGCATAGTGTGCCGCTAGAAACAGACCAGGAAGTCCGTCTTCACGCGCGGCTTCTACGTGCTCTGCTCCTATAACGGCAACTCGAGAAGAATCTTGCATACTAGCGAATGTATCAAGATGAGAATATTCCGCGACAATACGACCGAGATTATCCCACATCCAGTAAGCAATTTCTTGATGCTCTGTCAAACTTTTTTCCGGAAACGCTTTTGCGAGATTAGAAAGCGCAAGGCCCTGCAAAGGCCGATACAAAGGGCCAAGAGTTCTTAAAACAGCACCTCCAACATCGGAAGAGCGATCCAAGGAGATTGTTTTAAGCCCATAATGACAGAGCGCTACAGCGATCGCTTCTAAAGGGTAAGCAATAGATAATTTAAACAGGCGTCGCGGAGTCACGGCGTGTCATCAATGTATTTAAAAGGCATCGTACATCTGATTCAGGATGTCTCCAAACAAAGGACACGTCAAGGCAAACCACAGAAGCGCGCGAGGCGTTGGGAAGCCGAACAAAGTCTTTGCGCGTCGTAATTAGTCGTGCTGCGAAGGTTTCCGCTTTGTGATGAAGGAGTTTCATTTCAGCAGAAGTGTAGGAATGATGATCCGGAAATGCGTGCACCTCTGTCAAAGGAAAATTATAAGCACGCAGCATCTCAAAGAATTTGTCTGGATGACCTATACCAGCAAACGCAATCCAGTGCTGATCTAAATAATCCTTCGGCAGGACAGGAACCAGATCTGCTGTCAAAACTGGCATGGATGGAGAAACAGAAGCAAAGGGGAAATCCCCTCCTATGCTGACGATGAGGTCAGCCTTCTTAAGCGCCGCAACAATTGGTGCGCGCAAAGGCCCAGCCGGAAGCAATCGACCGTTTCCTACCCCTTGAAAAGCGTCATAAACAAGAACCGCCAGCATTGCCTGCAAATAAGGGTTGTAGAACCCATCATCTAGAATAAGGACCTGAGCTCCAACTTGTGATGCTTCTTGCGCCGCTTTAAAGCGATCTGTAGCAACCCATGTTGGCGCAACCTCCGCAAGCAGTAGCGGCTCGTCTCCTACCTCGTGTGCTGTATGCGCAGTTGTTACTTGTATAATAGATGAGCGGGCGTTTTTTGTGCGTCCGTAGCCCCTGCTTAGAAAATGAACATTGCTTCCTTGTGTTTGCAACAGCTTTGCAATAGCAAGCGCAGTTGGCGTTTTGCCAGAACCTCCTGTCGTTATTCCTCCCAGAACAATATTAGGAAGGGGGAAAGCGCGTGATCGTGCCCATATTTGCCGCACCTGCCGGCCTATATTGTACATTAGGCTCGCGGGGCGCAGAGCATTGCTTATGGTATTGGAAACCAAAGACGTATCGTACCAAAAAAAAGGTGTTTTCAGGAATTTTCCTCCACCGCAACTGTTAATGTTGGAAAGTATCGTAAAGAAGAAGTGTCAGAAACGTAAGGATGATCGAGGACTATGAGCAAATAGCTTCAACACAGTTGACGGCTGGATCCAAGCGCGCCATCTTAAAGATGGTTAATATATGCTGAGGATAGAGCTAGGGGATGATGTCGTTGCACTACAGGAATGTGTTGTGGTTAGGTGTTGTTACATGTATGACAGCATGTCAATACACACACGATATTCGTGGAAATCTTATCAGCCCCGATGATATAGCGCATCTTAAGCCTCTTCAACATACGCGAGAAGATGTCCTAGAGATTCTTGGCCCTCCTCTTAAACAAATAGACAAGGCACATTGGCTTTATATGGGGCAAGAGCAAGAAACAAGGGCTTTCTTGTTGCCTGAAATTAAGAAACAGCGCGCTTTCTTGGTGACGTTTGATAATGCTGGGCATTACCTTCATATCGAAGAGCAACAATACAAAAGGCGCACCGTCACTCCAGATCCAGAGACCTCAAGCGTCAATAGTGAAGATCTTACCGTTGTGGGCCAAACACTGGACAATTTGCGCCGTGCTTCCTCTCGTAGAAAGAAATATAGCAAGAAAAAGTAAGAGCTTATCCGAGCTTACTGTACAATAGGAATGGAAAAGGAAGGTCTTTTACTAAGTTGAGCTTTTTGAGAAAGACGAGAGCCGAAGTGGGGAAAGATGAAACTGAGTTTTGTTAACTATGAACGCAAAGAAGCAAAAGAGAAAACCTTGTTGAACCATTGAGATTTTCTTCTCATCTCGTACCGCCTCTCCAATTTCATTCAGAGCACCTAGGATAATACTGCTGGCTTTACTGCCAGCAAGCTCGCACATTAATGTGACAATCTCGCTATAAGCCCAATTCACCTATTCCTGTTTCCTTCAGGAAAGGAACCGTGATTGGTCGGCCCTGCGTCAAAGAAGCATCGTTAAGAGATTCCACCGTGCGCAAAATTGTTGTATACGATCGCTCTAAGCGAACAGATAGGAATTTTGCAACATCCTGAGAGAGGCTTATGCCACGTTTCCGAAAGAGCGCTATTAAAAGCGCTTCTACAAACACCTCGTCTGGCGTTCCTATACCAACAGAAGATAAAGCTAAACATCGAGACAACACATCGCGCTTTTTTAAAGACCAAGCAGAGGGAGCTTTTCTATCTACAATCAAAAGGCTTGCTTGCAAGGATGTGCGGGCATTCAAAAGATGAAAAAGCCAGTCTTCATCCCAGGCGAAGTCAGAAAATCCATCGATCAAAATAGGAGTAGATACCAGCGAAAGAGGAGAAACGTCTTGATCTTTTGGCGTCAAAAGACAAGCCCCTGAGACTTTTTGCCACAAACGGCTCAAGTGCGTTTTGCCAGAACAAGGAGGGCCATAAAGGACAAGTCCATATGTTGGCCAATGCGGCCAATTTCTGAGCCAAGAGAGTGCCTCCTGATTGGCCCTCCCTCCGACAAACCCCTGCCAGCAAAAATCCTGCTGATTCGGAAGGTCAAAAATAAGTTGCACCTAAGATGTCTCCGGTGGGCATCCTAATCGCAATGCAGAATTGCGAAATCTCTCAGAAACATATCTCACAACCGCATTAACGACAGAAGCAAAAGGAAGGGCGAACGCAAGACCTACGATTCCGCCCAGTTGTAAGCCAGTGAGCAAAGTAAAAAGTACCCATATAGGGTGTAATCTCGTTTCCTTCTCAACGAATCTGGGATACAGCACATGTGTTTCCAATAATTGCGCAAATAAAAACAGAACAATAAGTGCTGTAGCTTTCCCTGCACTTGCATAATGCACCATACAAATCACAAGCGTTATGCTGCAGAGAATCAGCGCTCCCACAAATGGAACAAAGGATAAAAATCCCGTTATGACGCCAAGAACACCTGCCGATTCAATGCCTATAGCAAATAGGCCGACGCTGTAATAACAGCTGAGGATAATAGCTATAAGAAACTGACCGCGTAGATAATGGTTTAGGCTACGGCGAATGCGTCCGCGCACTTCGGCAAAAATGGGCAAAGCAGACAAAGGAAGACAATTTTCTATACAACGGACAACACCCGGCCAGTCTCTTAAGAAATAGAAGAGTACAATAGGGATCAAACAACCGGTTGAGACAGTTCCCGCCAAAGCAAGACTGCTGGACAGCAGAGGACGCAACATTGACGACAGTGGTCCTGCAGATTGCCCAATAGATAGTATCCATTCTTTGCGCACTTGCCATGCCTGATCCTCTGGGAAGAAAGCTAAGAGTTTCTCTATCGTCGGATTACAGAGCGACCAGAGATAAGCAATATAAGGGGGCATTCTTACAACAATCTTAGAAAACTCGTCTTCAAGACTGGGCAAGATAAGGGAGAAACTGACGCTCACAAAGAATACTAAGCACACAATTAAGCTTAGAGCCATAACCGTGCGCGATGGTATATGTCGTAGACACTTCTCCATAACGGGGCTAAGGCCATAGGCGAGCATGAAGCTTATAGCGAAAGGAAGCAAAATAGCGCGAAAAATGTACAAGAAAAGAACGCAGATGCTTATAAGGACTATCCAGAACCACCGTCCAGAGACGGGAGGAGAGCGTTTCATACACGCCTCTGCTTCTGAAGAAAGACCTCTAGATAGGATAACCAGGAGGCGGCCGTCAGAATGGCAACAACGCACACACCATGAGAAAATGCGACTTGCCAGACACCTGTGCTACTCCCCAGCATGAGGCCAGCATAGCTCAGTTGCGCTAATGTGTTAACTTTACTGAGAAGAATGGGACCAGTTACAAAGCGTGTCTCGTGTTGAAACCACAAATAAAGGACGGCACCGACAATCGCAATATCTCTCGAGATGATCAGGACAACCAACCAGAAAGGAACCATGCCACTGCAAAACAAGAGTATATAGACACTTCCGACAAGACATTTATCTGCGACGGGATCAAGGCATTGACCAATAATGGTGGCACTTCCGAACTTTCGCGCAATCCATCCATCGAAAAAGTCGGAAACGCTTACTAACAAGAAAAAGAAAAACGTTATACGTGACGTATGTTGCAAAAAAGGAAAAACGCCCGCTCCAATCAAACGTCCAAATGAAAGAAAGTTCGGCAATACAAACAGGAATGGCGCTTGTTGAGTTAGTGCGCGCTTGCACACGATAGTCGCCACATAGAGTCAACACTCTCTAACGTAAGGCCTTGCTGCTGCAAAGTAGTGCGTTCTCTTAGAAATTGAGGAGAAACACGCAATACAACCCAGCGAGCAGAATACGAATGCACTTGATACATGTTCCGCCACCTTCTTAGCGTTTTTTCGATTGCAAACCAATCTGCAAAGCGCACAATAGATACCTCGACATATTCTTCTGATACAGATGGAGATGGCTCCTGCGCATGTTCGCTAGAGGCAGAGGAATCCTTGTCAGCAAGTGCATCTGCCAAGGCATTATCGAGAGTTTTCTCAGTATTTGTGGGTGTTGACAATACGACATGATTTGCTTCTAGCCATTTAGCAATCGTCTCTTTCGGGAAGCGATACCGCAGTAGTGCTCGATATTTCCCAGGAGCCAATCGCTCATCCTGAACAGAAAAGTCAAAGATAAGGTCCAGAATCTCAGCATCTTTTGCTTGTACCAATCTCTGTTTTTCTGTTTCTTGGATGGGCAGAAGTTCCAGCAATTTTTCAAACGCTCGTCTCTGTCCAGCAACAAGGGCCTTTTCGCGCGCGGCTACAGCATCTGTCCCTTGGCCTTCTACTTGGACATTATCTACTACCCAATACGTACTTTTTCTCGGAAGCGCATTGCTATACGCGGCAACACATACGACGACTATAAAAGAAAACCTTATAAGACCACTGCGTTTTAAAAAAGAAATCACGGTTTTCCTTTCCTGTTCCTCATCCAACAATCTCTGTTTCCCGAAAGAAAAAGGCAATCTCTTGAGCAGCGGTTTCTGCTGAATCCGATCCATGCACGGTATTTTGATCAATGGAAAGCCCGAAAAGAGCACGAATTGTTCCTGCAGCCGCTTCTCTTGGATTGGTCGCCCCCATAATAGTACGATTCTTCGCAATCGCGTTTTCACTCTCCAGAGCTTGTACGACAACGGGGCCAGAACTCATAAAGGTACAAAGATCTGTGTAAAATGGACGGTCTTTATGGATAATATAGAAACGTTCAGCCTCGGCGCGCGTCAGGAATACTCGTCGCTGCGCGATAATACGCAGACCGTTTTCCTCAAAAATTGCATTAATCTTTCCTGTGATATTCCGTGCTGTCGCGTCTGGCTTCAGTATGGATAGCGTTCGCTCGATAGACACAACTCCTCCTGACTTATGGTGCTTTGATCCATTCCCCTTCTGGAGATTGTCTCCAATATAAAGGAAGGGGGTCTCTGTCGGCTAGAGTTTTTCGGACACCTTCGGCCTCTTCGTATGGAAATAGAAAGAAGACTCTCTCAAACATATTCACAAAAGGCGCTGTATCTTGTGTATCAAGCAAAACAAGAAGCGTTGCTTGGTTCGGGTTTTCTATTTTATCCGTCAACCATATCGGCTGTAGCGCCGCATCTTCTTCTGGAGAAGCTGCGTGTGGAAGAAATGCTGCCGGATGATAGGTCCAAAGATAGTCATCAAGAGCAGAAAGACGCTCTGAAATAGGACTGTGCACTACTGTACGCTTTTCTGAGGCAAAAGCTTTTTCCAAAAGTTTTGCCAGAACTCTGTCTAGTTTGCCAGAAGCTGCTTCATATGCTATTTCTTCCATTACTAAACACTAAACTTCGCCATAGTCCCGCACAAAAGCGTCGAGCAAGCGCACGCCAAATCCCGTTGCGCCTTTAGACGCCAATGCTATATCCTTGCGTATCCAAGCTGTGCCAGCAATATCTAGGTGCGCCCAAGCTACGGGCCCTTTAATAAAGCGCTTCAAGAATTGTGCTGCAGTGATGCTGCCGCCCTCTCCGGAAGTGCCAAGATTTTTTACATCAGCAACATCAGAATTGATATCCTTATCAAACCGTTGCGTCATCGGAAGACGCCAGAGCTTTTCTCCTGTTTTATCGCCACAGGCAAGTAGATGAGCGGCGAGCTGATCATCGTTCGAAAACAATCCCGCAAACTCCGTTCCTAGTGCGCTTAAAATCGCCCCTGTAAGGGTTGCCAAGTCGATTAAAATCCTCGGCTTGAACCGGTCGCAAGTGAACCACAATGCATCTGCCAGAACAAGACGCCCTTCCGCGTCTGTATTCAGAATATGCACTGTTTTCCCAGAGAGCGTTTTGACGATGTCTCCTGGCCGTTGCGCTGATCCTGAAGGCATGTTCTCCGCAAGCCCCAAAACACCAACAGCATGTACAGACGCTTTGCGCAAGGCAAGGGTTTTGAACAATCCAAATATGGCACCCGCACCAGCCATGTCATGAATCATCTCCTCCATACCTTTTTGCGGTTTTAAGTCAATGCCACCGCTATCAAACGTAAGGCCCTTGCCCACAAAAGCTATTGGTGCTTCTTTCCTAGAAGTTCCTTTCCATTCCAGTACAACAACACGCGGCTCGTGAACACTTCCTTGAGCAACGCCAAGTAAAGCGCCCGTACCAAGCTGTTCTAGTTGTTTTTTGTCCAGAATTTCCACACGCACCCCAAGAGGAGTAAGCACCTCTTGCGCACGCGCTGCAAAGGACGCAGGAAACAAGATGTTTGCAGGTTCCGCAACCAGTGCACGCGCCTCTAATACGCCTTGAACGCGGTGTTCACATGCTTTAAATGCTTTTTGATTAACATCTGGATCTGCAACAGCCATGTATAGCGTTCCCAGTTTCTGAGGGGTATTTACAGGCTTCACGGTGCGGTATTTGTCAAACGTCCACGAACGGAGAAGAACACCTTCTGCAAAAGAAAGCGCTGAATGCGGTACCGCAGGCAGAGGATCTAACAACGCAAGAGCCTCTTTCACATGCAGACGCGTATACGCGCAACCGCCCGCTTCTTCAAAACAAGATGGTGTGCAATCTTCTTTTTTCCCAAGCCCAACAATCACGACTTGATCTATGCCGGTTGTGGGCGTCAAAAGAACGCACACTTCCTGTGCTTTGCCAGAAAAGCCTTGTATGGCCATAGCACGTGCTAGTGCACCTTTTAGATGTGTGTCTAATTTCTGAGCTGAAGCCGAAAAAGCACATCCCTCAAAAACACCAACAACAAGCGTTCCAGAGTAATTAGCAGGATAAGATTGAAACGTAACAGATACCATCCGCGCTTTCCCCACAATAAAATCAAGAGAAATTCTAGGAAGTTTTCCTCAATAGCGCAATGATTTCCATGATCCGCACGGAAACCGCTTGGCTTGATCTCGTCTGTGCCAAAGAGGTGAGTTCATCGAAAAGAGGCCGTAGTGTATCAAGCGAAGCAAGATGCGAAGACGATGCTAGGTGCATCCCTTGAAAACCTGAGGGCATAAGCGTTTCCTGATCATCAAAAAGGCGTTCATAAAGCTTTTCTCCTTCTCTCATTCCTGTGTACACAATCTTTATGTCCTTTCCTGGGGTTAACCCCTTTAGGCGTATTATTTGGTTGGCCAAATCGACAATGCGAACAGGGGCCCCCATATCTAGAACAAAAATCTGTCCCGTTTGAGCAAGAGACTTCTTTCTAATAGCAGCGGAAACAAGGATTAACTTTACCGCTTCTGGAATTGTCATAAAATAACGCATCATGTCCGCATGCGTTATCGTGATAGGTCCACCATGAGCAATTTGTTCCTCAAAAAGAGGAACAACAGATCCGCTAGACCCAAGGACATTGCCAAAACGTATTGTCACGAATTGCGTAGAAGACACGACGTCTAGCGCCTGACAATATAACTCCGCCAACTTCTTCGTAGCGCCCATCACACTTTTTGGGAGAACAACTTTATCCGTTGAAACTTGCACCATGATGGGGACGCCGCACATATGACAGACATCTGCTACATGACGAACACCCAAAACATTTGTAAGAACACCTTCCTCAGGATTGCTTTCAACAAGAGGCACATGCTTAAGTGCAGCTGCGTGAAACACTATGTCTGGCTTATGTGTTGCGATGATGTGTCGCACATAAACCTGATCGCGTACATCTCCAATAAGAGGAACCTTTTCTATTCTTTTACACGTCTTATCTGTCAGAAAAGAGGAGAGCTCTTTATCTAGACTGTATAAAAGAAACTCTGAATGATCAAAAAGAAGAAGTTTGCGAGGAGAAAAAGAGGCAATTTGGCGAGTGAGTTCGCTTCCAATGCTGCCACCAGCCCCGGTAATAAGAATGCATTTTTCGCGCAGGAGATTTTCTACAGTGGAAGGATCAAGCGTTTGTTCGGCACGTCCTAGCAAATCTTCAATAGCAATGGGGCTGGCAACGATCGTACCCTCGAAGGGTTTGTTCGTTTGCATAAGAGGAAGCCGTACAACACGTATTCCTAAAACCTCTACCATGGCCACAATTTTCTGCAAGGGCCAATACGGTACTTCATCTGAGGTAACGATAAGCTGTTCAGGAAACTCTGGCAAAGCGGGGAGAATACTCTGCAGATCTTCAAGTGGTCCCAAAACGCGTATACCACGAATTGTTCGATCTGTGTGATGGTGGTCTTGATCTAGTATGCCGACGATACGGTAAGGGCTTTTCCCATCCTGTTGTTGATATCGTAAAAAAAGCTCTGCCTCATAGCCCGTGTGCATCAACAGGACGGGCTTTCCACAACCGTGTTGCAGATTTCTTCGTCGACTGTATCCTTCTGCAATAATTCGGTAGCCTAAGCGTGTTCCAGAAAGAAGGCCTGCAAAGATGCACCAATGAATAATGGGGGTGGAGCGCGGCAGAGAAATATCAGGAAAGATAAGAAAAATAGACAGAAAAAACACACAAACAGAAAACGTAGCGGTTTTCAGAATTTGTGTGACGTCGGGCAAAGAAACGTGTCGCCACACCGTTTTGTGGACATTGAAAAAGAAACCGATGATCGTTGCCAAAAAACAGAACAAGGAACTACTGACGAAGAAAAACGTTATAGGATAAGAAGTTACCTCTTGGTCAAGACGTATATACAACGCCATGGGGAATGCTACTAACGCGACAATGCAATCAGAAAGAATGACACGACACCGAGAAACCCATCTTGAGAAAGAAGCAAATACTTTCTTTTCGTGCATTATCTTGTATTGAGTCTGTCTGCCTTTTTGTACGTTACGGCTCTTTTACCCGAGAATCAAGGAAGGCTATGAAACGTTGTTTTTTAAGAAACACCCCTCGCATTGTACCCAGTTTAGGAAGCGCCTCTTGACGTTCTGATAACTACCTAATAACAAATCACCCCTCCTGCCAAAAGGCATTTTCAATGTGCTGAAGAAACATAGGCGTTAGCGCAACAACATCAAAACGCAAAAAATAATCTGCGAAGCTTGGGTTTTCCGCCAGAAAAGATTTAGCTGCCGCAAGGATGCGTTGCCGCTGGCGAGCAGAAAGCGTCTCAAGGGCTTGCGTCATATCCTGGCGAAATTTTACTTCGATAAAGACGAGCTCTTCTGCCTTCTCTGCGATAAGGTCTATCTCGCCAACGGAGGTTTTGAAGCGTTTGTGCAAGATACGATAATTTTTACTCTCCAGAAAACGGGCTGCACGATCTTCCGAAAGCAGCCCACGCCGATAAGCCGTTATCGTCACGTGCATGATCCTTTTTGAATGGCCAAAGCCATACGGTAAAGCTGCGTCCGTGGCCATCCCGTCTCTTTGTGCGTCAAGCGAACAGCGTCTTTAACAGAACAGCGTACCAAGTGACGCCCCAAGATAGCCTGCAAATCTTCTTTTTCTGTAGGACCAACCTCACAAACGCCAGCAATCAGCAGAACAATCTCTCCCTTTGGAGGAGTTTTGTTGTAATGAGTCACGAGCTGATCCAATGTTTCTCGGCGAACTTCTTCGAATTTCTTCGTCAATTCGCGCGCGACAACAGCAAGACGAGGACCGAACACCTTAAGGGCCTCTTGTAGAGTTTCTTGTAAGCGTTTGGGAGACTCGAAGAAAATCAAAGTGCCGAAATAAGTATTCACAGAACGCAGTATCTCCTGCCTTTTTACGGCCTTAGAAGGTAAAAAACCAAAGAAATGAAAAGGATACGGTACCATTCCCGCTACTGTAAGTGCTGCTAGCACAGAAGAAGGTCCT
The DNA here is from genome assembly GCA_031279495.1 of Holosporales bacterium. Classification (GTDB taxonomy): domain Bacteria; phylum Pseudomonadota; class Alphaproteobacteria; order UBA3830; family JAIRMZ01; genus JAITIJ01. Next base: position 11,673 of record JAITIJ010000003.1, read on the forward strand.
GGAAGGGCGAATACAGGAATATTCTTTGCCCGACATTGCATCACAAGTCG
>JAITIJ010000037.1 GCA_031279495.1 Holosporales bacterium
TCAAGAGCCTTATGGCGATGGCTCCCTTGGAAGAAGCGAGTTCTACGGACTTTGTCCTTTTTCATGAGCGTCTTTTTACATCTTGCCTTTCCTTGGAACAAGCAACAAATCCTGAAACAACAACGCTTATAGAGTTCTTCCACCATTTGAAAGAGATGCGCTCTTTTCCTATCTCGAGATCTGCTTACAAACGTCTATTCTTACATTTGCTAAAAACACAAACACGGCAGGAGAGAAAGTCCGTTTCTTCGCGTTTGTTTATCTGGGGACCTTTAGAAGCGCGTTTGCTCCACGTGGATCGTCTTATTCTTGGTGGTTTAAACGAAGAAATTTGGATGGCGACAAAAGATCGATGGTTGTCACCAAAAGATCGCCAGCATCTAGGTCTTCTTTTCCAAGAGCAGAAAAACGGATTTCTAACACATGATTTTGTGACGGCTCTGGGGGCGCAAGAGGTCTTCCTGACACGTTCCTGTGTTGTGCAAGACAGACAAGCAACGCCTGTTTCTTGGTTGAAACGCTTGGAAACGTATTTTGGAAATCTGCGCCCTTGGCGCGAGCGAGCCACAGTTTACAAACAGTTGGCGCAGTACGCATACGGACAAAAAGAGAGGCATCCAAGTACCCGTCCGCTTCCTTCTCCACACCTTTCTGACCGACCAAAAACGCTGCCTGTAACGCACATTGCACTCCTTATGCGCAACCCTTATGCCATTTACGCGCGTCATATTCTGGGATTAGCGCCACTTGAGGATCTTTCTCAAGATTCAATGCCCTTATTGCGTGGTAAATATGTGCATGCCGTTCTTGAGTATATGGCACACCATCATCCTACACAGAAAGAGGATGCGCGCTCCTTTTTAGATCATTTGCTTCAATATAAGTTTCCCCTTCCCGAGTCTTTACTGTATTGGAAATACAGATTGGAAAATGTTTTCATGTATTGTTTGCGGAAATTCATAGAGAATCACAGGCAAATAGTGAAAAGCTATACAGAAATCCGCGGATCACTTAATTTTCCAGATCTTAACTTCACATTGACAGGAATTGCAGATCGTATCGACGTCTTTCCTTCTGGAAGGGTGCGCATTATCGACTACAAGACAGGAGAATTGCCCTCAAAAGAAGAGATTCGATGTGGTCTTGCTTCGCAACTCCCTTTAGAAGCGATGATTGCAACTTTCGGTGCATTTCCCCCTTTAAAGGCTACCTCTGTGGAAGAGCTTGCATTTTGGCACCTTAAAGGCAACTTCTCATCTTGTAGAGAGGTGTTTCTCGAAAACGTAGAAGTAGAATCTGTTCGTACTGGTTTGGAGTATCTTCTAAAAACATATCAAACATGCGAATACGCTGCTTATCCGCTTGAAACCATTGCTCCGACATACGATACTTATGCGCATCTTGCACGCGTCAGAGAATGGATCTAAACGGTGCCTCCCATTCACGATCCTAATGTTTCTTTGTGGATTGAAGCCTCAGCTGGTACCGGCAAGACGAAAACATTGGTCGATCGTCTGTTGGCGTTGTTGTTATCGGGGGTTATGCCCTCAAAAATCCTCTGTATTACCTTTACCAAGGCTGCAGCACTTGAGATGCAAGAGCGCCTAGAACGCCATCTTGTTGCCTGGCAGCAAGACGAGATCTTGAGCGAGACGCTTAAAAAAGAAGGGTTTTTAGATGCTGATCCAGCGCAAGTGCGCGGATTATTCGAAAAAATCTTGCGTACTCCCGTACGCTTCCATACTTTGCACAGTTTTTGTCAATCTGTCCTAGAATGCTTCGGTTCAACTCCGCAGACTATTATTGAATCCGTTGACCAAGACCTTTTTTTAGAACGTTCTCTGGATATTGTCTTAAAAAACATGCCGGATTCTTCGGTGCTGAACACAGCTTTTCGTCGTATCTCACACCTTATAGACCGGAAAACTTTACTGGAATCTTTTAAGAGCATATTGCGCGATCGGGCGCTTCTTGAAGCTCTGGCACGATGTTCTTTTCCAGATCTATGCGCCAAGTATGCAGCAGCTTTTGGGGTTCCTCCGGAACATCTCAGTCAACAGGAAGAGACATTTTTTGATGAAGCTATTCCGTTGACTCTTAAGGAACACGTGAGGTGCGCTGCAGAATATCTGGCTTTAGGAACAAAAACAGAGCGATTGTGTGCGCAAGACTTACAGACATGGCTCGAAAAGCCATCCACTGCGGAGACATTTGAACTGCTAACGGCTCCTTTTCTGACGAAAGATGGAAGCGTGCGCGCACGCCTTCAGTCATCGCTGGAAGAAACGGCGCGTCTTGTGTTGCAAGTACATGAGCAGTGGAAACTGTTGCAAGCGGCGCGAGGTCACCTGTCAATGGCACATTTCCTAAGTGCCATTTTTTTGGCGTATACGCGTCTTAAGGAACAAGAGCAAGTGCTCGATTTTGACGATCTTATCTTTAAAGCACGCGCTTTGGTAACAGAACAAGGAGCAGAGTCCGTCTTATATGCTTTGGATGGAGGCATTGATCACATTCTTCTTGATGAAGCGCAAGATACAAGCAGAGAACAATGGGAAGTTCTTCTGGCTCTCAGCGCCGAGTTCTTTTGCAATCACGATTCAACGCAACCAGCGAGAAGTTTGTGCGTTGTCGGAGATCGGAAGCAGTCAATTTACAGTTTTCAAGGAGCCAACAGCGATTATCTCGAGGCTGTAAAAGCATTTTGTTTTGCTTCTTCTGATAAGTGGAAAAATGTGTGTCTTGAGAAGTCTTTTCGGTCAACACCTGTTGTGCTGGAAAGCGTTGATCAGACCTTTCGAAGTCCAGAAATAACACCAGGAGTGTGCTATGGACACGCCCTTCGCCATCTTCCTGATCGCACTGAGATCCCTGGTGTTTTTGAGCTATGGCCCATTGTTACGGCAAATGAGTCTCCGTCCCCACCAGATCCCTGGACAGTTCCCAAAAACACAGATCGTATACCGACTCCAGAGGAAAAACTTGCCGCTCATATCGCGCAATTTATCCGCCATCACCACATCGCAGCAAATACTTTTGCGCCGTCTTGCAAACGACCAGTATATGCCGAAGATTTTCTCATCTTAATGCAACGACGAGGTTCCTTAATGGCCGCTTTGAGAAAAGCCTTGCGTAAAGAAGGTATCGCAGTGGCTAGCACAGATCGTATTGCGCTGCACGAGGAAATCTTGGTGGATGATTTGTTAGCTGCTGCTCGTTTTGCATTATATCCAGAGGATGATCTTACTCTTGCAAGTTTGTTGAAAAGCCCTTTTTTTGGATGGTCTGAGGAAGCGCTTTTTGAAGCCTGCCGCGCTTGGAAAAAGACTGCGCACGCGTCACTGTGGGCCTTTATACGCGCGCGCGCTAGGCCTATTGTTTCTACGTTAGAAGAGTGGATCGAGTTTGCAGGCACTTCTTCTCCATACGCTTTTTTTCTGCATGTTTTGCAGCAAACCGATGTGACTTCGGGAAGAGAACAACGAGAAATTGCCGATGCTTTGCTCGAGGTTGCACTGACTTTTGAAAAAGAGAACACGCCGTCGCTTGAGCGGTTCGTAACTTGGTTTAAGGCGCAACCTGTCTTTCATAAACGTGCAACAACACCGGTGTCTGGTGTGCGTCTTATGACAGTGCATGGAGCAAAAGGACTGCAAGCGCCTTTTGTCATTTTAGCGGATGCAACGTCTGTGTACGAGCGTGTACAACCACTCTGTTGGTCAGAAGAGGGGATGCTCTTCTGGATTTCACAGGCAACATATCGTGTAGGGCCGGCGTTAACGCTTTATCACAAAGCGCAAGAAGAAAACGAACGTGAGTCTGAACGGCTTTTATATGTGGCTATGACGCGCGCGCAGGATGCGTTGTATATTACGGGAATTAAGCGTCAACGGCCTGTTTCTTCGAAAAGCTGGTATACTCTTGTTAAAGATCAGCTTGATCCCTTAATGACAGAACGTTCGGATATATTACAGGAAGGCTCTGTTTTGACGTTTGCACATGCTTCTCTCGGTAAGTACACACAAGATTCACTATTTATTCGGGTGGAGCATACCGTTTCTGCAATTCCTTCTTGGTTTTCGCATCGACTTGAAGAATCTTTTGAAACGCCGGTTTCTTCTGAACAAGAGGGCGGATATGCGCGTGGATTAGCTATCCACAAATTGCTAGAGGAATTGCCAAAATATCCCACAGCTTTTTGGAAAGAAAAAGGTCAAGAAATTGCCAATATTTGTGCTCCATCTGAAGCAAAAACAATTTTAGACGAAGCGATAGAGGTCTTAGTGACATATCGAGCTTTCTTCGTTGATCCAACGGCCTCTGAAATCTCTTTTTTCTCGCCAGAGAAAGGAGTCGGACGTATCGATCGTCTTTGCGTAACAGAAGAGGCTATTTGGCTTATCGACTTTAAAACGGACCGTCAGATTCCACAGCATTACAGGTATCTTCCTTTTTCCTATCAAGAACAGCTCAGATTCTATTATGAGGCTTTTGCTTATAGCCAAAAGCCTATTAAAGCGGCTCTTTTATGGACAGCGGAACCCTTTTTGATGGAAGTCCCGGCAGAATTTCTTAAGCGTCCGTTGGAGAGATATTCTTCTGCCCTTCCCCGTTAGAACTCGGAATCTTTATCGGCTATCTTTTTTAGGACAGGTCTTTTATAGGTAGCTGTTCTTCCTTTTACATCCGGAGGCACGACTAGATAGATCCTGACGTGAGAAGGCCAATGTCCATGTATAGGTCCTTTTCTCTACAGCAGTTGTTCTAAGCGCACACTGGAGTCGATTTCTCTCCTCTCCTCTCCATCCCCAGCGCCAAGAGTTGTTTCTAATATAGGGAATCATTGTCAGGTGCATCGATTTACCCCCAGTGCTCAGAATCATTCCCAATATGGGTTTTTATCATTAGCTGGGATAGGTTTTTCGTAGGCATCCAGCCACTCAAGCGCTTGCTGTTTGGCTAATCTGGCTTGCTCTAGCTCTTGAGCAAAGATACCGCATCGCTTGCTGTAAGCATTCATTGCGAAAAAGACAATAGTATTAACTAACATGCCTGGGAAGAAACTGTATATACCGCAACTCTTTTCTAAGTCAAAGAGAATCCAGCCGAAAACCACAAGACCTCCTGTTACCGCTGCCCAAGTAAAGGCGTATTTACTGCTCTTATGTCCCAGCAAACGAACAGACAAAGGCACAAGAACTGTGCCACACCAAAATCCATTAGAGTGCAGCAGAATATCGATAATACTTTTAAAGCGCAGCGCCACGAGCAATGCCAGAACACCGAAGATCAACGTCGCATATTGGCTGTATCGAATCATTTGTCGCTCGTCCAAGTTTCCACAATAGGATCTTATTAAATCTCCAACGGCAATGATTCCTGCGACATTTAGATGCGAATCCGCTGTCGACATAATAACAGCTAACAATCCCGCGATCATAAGGCCTTTTAGGCCTACCGGCATAACTGTCTGAATCATATAAGGCATGGCTAATTGCGAAGAAATGTTGGAATTGATGACCAGAGCACTAAGGCCAACAATTGCAGAGCATATGAACACTCCTGACGTTACCAATGTACTAATACAGAACGATTTCTTTATTTGTCTCACATCTCTTCCCATCAGCAAGCGCTGCATCCATACCGGAGACAGAAAAAAGAGAAGAAATGACATCAGAATTGGGATATACCGCATAGGCTGCTCGCGCATAGGCGCAAGTGTCAGATGATCTGCTGGAACAGAGGCGAGTATGGTTTCCATGCCACCCGCATGTTTCAAGGAAAAATATGTGATGAGAGGTATAAGAACCGCCATAAGCGCATATTGGACGGCATCTGTCACAACGACAGCTCGAATACCACCAAAAGAAGAATAAACAATGAGAATGCCAAATCCAATGCAAGTACCAAATTCGAAGGAAATACCAAGAAGTTCTTGAAAAATTAATCCCATTGCACTGATTTGGGCTGCTGCACGCCCTAGCGAATAGAACAACCCGACAATGCCCACGATAAACTCTCCAGGATGACCCCAGAACAGGCCAGCTAAGCCACCAGGCGTCTGGGCCTTGTCCAAATATTCCTCCATTTTAGGAGCAATTAACAAGCCAATAAAGAGTAAATTTAGGCTTCCTATAAGGTAAATAACCGGAAATACAATTCCCGAAGAAAAAGCTTTGTCAGCCATGCCAATGGTCGAACCACCGCCAATATAGGTCGCAGCAATTGTCAGACATAAACCTAACGTTGAGGTATTGCGATCATTTATCGCATAACTGCGGAATGTATCGATCTTCCGCCCACTCCAAACGCCAATAATGAGAGTCGTTGCCAGATAAAGCCCGACTATGATCGTATCAATGTCCATGTATAGGTCCTTTTCTCTACAGCAGTTGTTCTAAGTGCACACTGGAGTCGATTTCACTTCTCTCCTCTCCATCCCCAGCGCCAAGAGTTGTTTCTAATATAGGGAAACATTGTCAGGTGCATCGATTTACCCCCAGTGCTCAGAATCATTCCCAGTATGAATCATCATTACCAGACACATCGATTTAACTTTCCTCACAACAATAGTCGTAAATATATACCAAAAAGTCAATTCAGGTGAAAAGCCATCTCTGTCAGCCGTTTTCAGTAATCATCACAACGAATAGAAATCATTGCTACAACAAGACCTTCTGCGTAGGAATAAAAGGATGAAGCTTTTCTTGCTCTAAAAGAGTTCTCGTTCAATTCAAGAACACTGAAATCACAAAATCTCTTCGAAGATTTGCTGGAATATTGGCTCTCGAGGGAGCTCTTTTGCTCAATAAGATGAGAAGATTACTGATAATACAAGTCCCGACACAACATACATTTATGGGAAAACACCCCACAGCGTCATGTCACAGCATAAACCCCAGATGAAAGTGCTATAGTCGTCTAAAGGAGCAAGAGTCGAAACGGGAGGAAAACGCAGCGCATATGCAACGGGCATATTGCGCAAAAGCGACCGCTTCAGATGAGACAAGAAAAATCATCACAACTACTGAGAATCTACCAGGCTTATTAAGCTTGGCGGCGTGCTACTTTCCCGCGTCTTAAGACGAAGTATCATCGCCGCTGGAGACTTTCGCTGTCCAGTTCGAGATGGAATGGAGCGTTTTATTCCCCGCTATGGCTACCAAGCTAAACAAGCCTAACAAAAGACCTAAACAACACGAGAATAAATAGCACGAAAGATGCACTGCGGCAACCCCCTTTTTTCTTCCAATTTCTTCCCCCTCTCTTTTCTTACTGTGGTTGCGAGCTGCCTTATCAAGAACTTTCAAGCAAACGTCAACTATGAGCCAGTAAGGAGCAAACGGCGACAAAGAATCGCAGGAAACAGCTTGTTTCCCTTGGAATAGAACCCCACCCTCCTTTCCAACCCATTATTTCTTGAGTTCTATGATTCTCTTCTGCGCTAGAAGCGTTGCCTGTTTCTGGCAAGACAAATGTCCATAAACGGCTATTAAGAAAATGGCGCGCAAGACTCAATAGAATTCTCGCACAAGGACTACTCTTTAAGCAAATCCTCTAGACCGTGCAAGCGTGCGGGTCTATTGCGTTCGGCCTTAATAATCGCGCGCGACGTTTCTGTTGCCTGTGCCAGATCGTCGTTTACGATACAGTAATTGTATTCACAATAGGAACGTATCTGCGGCAGAGCTTCTGCAAGTCGCTGATCCCGTGTTTTCTCTTTTCCTCGTGCGAACAAACGCTGCTTTAGCACTTCCAAAGAAGGTGGTAAGAGAAAAATCCCCACTACATCCAGCGGAAACTGCTCTTTTATCGTTCGATACCCACGAATATCCAACGCTAACAAGACATCTCGTCCTTCCGTCAGCGCTTTTAAAACGGGATCCTTAGGTGTGGCGTAAAAATGACCAAAATTCTCGCTTTCTTCTAAAAACGCACCTTTCCGCGCGGATTCTTTAAAAACCTCCTGCGTTATAAAGTGATAATCCTTTCCCTCAATATCAGAAGGTCGCTTTGGACGCGTTGTGACAGATACAGAGAGAAAAACCTGTGCATCTTGCTGGGCTAATCTCTGAGTTAGCGTTGTCTTTCCTCCACCAGAGGGAGAAGACACAACGAATAAAATTCCACTTTTAGGTTTGGTTAGCATTTCCAAGGTCGCTGCACAATTCTGGAATGTCTGGATTATAACAAAGAGAACTATTTTCTCAAAAACTCACTATCTCGTTCTCATAAAAGCTCATGCCAACGTACTTCTCTGCAATTATTCTAAAGTGATAGGCACCTTCTAACGTGACGAAAATACCATAGCTTGCCAAACAAAAGGCTATTTCTTCTCATGGGTACTTCTTCCTATTCGATTCCATCTCTGTACTTTCTGAAAACACTTAAAAACAACAACTTCTTGTGCTGCATCCGAGAGAACACTTCGCGTAGCCGTCCCTGAGAAAACCCCTCCTTCGATCGTATGAAGATGGAAGGTCTCTTTTAAAGATCGCAAAAGCTAAGGATTTGCAGTTGAAAACGCGCTTAAGATAATGACCCAAACCCTTACAGGAATACGAAAAGAGTTTGTCGAGAAAGATTCGGTCCTATCTCAAAGAGCCACATCCGTTTGGCTCTCAAGATTCTCTATTAAGGCGTGCTTTGAGTTTTAGCGAAGGACGAAATGAAATGGCGCGTCGTGCTTTGATTTCTGCTGCTTGCAATGTTTTTGGGTTGCGTCCAACACGACTCCTTTTTGCCAGAAGTTTCAACGTACCAAAATTGGTCAGCTTAACGTTTTCTCCACGAGCAAGAGCTGCACCAATCTCTTCGAGCATGGCTTCCAAAAATTCTTCTGCTTGAAAGCGATGGAGTTTGAAAGTGCTTCCCAAGGAAGTCGCCAACTCCGCTCTAATAATAGTTTTTGTTGTGTTCTTCTTCATATTTATAACCGCATTAGAACTGCACCCCATGTTAGGCCAGCGCCAATGGCAGTATACAGCACATACTGGCCAGGCACCAGCCGACCTGAGGCGAGGCTATCGACAACAGCTAAAGGAATAGAGGCAGCAGACGTATTCGCATGGCGATCTACAGTTATGAGAACACGTTCTATAGGAAAAGATAGTCGCTCAGCAACGGCTTCAATAATCCTGGCATTGGCTTGATGAGGGATAAGCCACGCAATATCTTTAAGAGAGATCTTCGTTTGGGCCACAAGGTCTTGGATAGAGACCGACATTTTTTCGACTGCTTGGCGGAAAATTTCTCGCCCTTGCATGCGTGTTACACCCGCCTTTTGGTTTAAAGACGGTCCACCATCGGTGTATAGAAGCTCCCATTGGCGTCCATCTGCGCATAACAAAGAAGATAAAACGCCCGTAGGCGTTTCGTGATCTTCCGCTTTCAAAACAATAGCGCCGGCCCCATCTCCGAACAAAGGTGCCGTCGTACGATCTGACCAATTAAGCAATCGTGAGAATGTCTCCGCCCCTATTACCAAGGCACACGTTGCTTGACGTTGCTTTAGCAGAGCATCTGCAATAGTCACAGCATACAAAAATCCGCTACAGACCGCGTTAATATCAAACGCCATTCCACGGGAAATGCTCAGCTTTCCTTGTACTAAAGCGGCTGTTGACGGAAAAGTCCGATCCGGAGAAACCGTTGCTACCAAAACAAGATCTATGGCATCAGAACTTATACCCGCAGATTGAAGTGCCTGTTGCGCGGCACGTACAGCAAGATCAGAGGTGTATTCATCTTGTGCCGCAATATGGCGCTGTTTTATACCTGTCCGCCGCTGAATCCATTCATCAGAGGTGTCCAGCGTTCGACTGATCTCTGCGTTCGTAACGATACGCTGAGGAAGGTATTTTCCTGCTCCTTTCAAAATCGAGTACAACATTAGATCTTGGAAACCATCTTTTCCGCAGAAGACCACTTATCAATGTACGTCTTTACATGGGCCAGAAGATTCTGGCGCGCCACACGCACGGCGAACTTCAAAGCATGTGCAAACGCAAATGCATCGGCACCACCATGACTTTTCACCACTAGAGCTCCAAAGCCTAAGAATATTGCGCCGTTATAAATCCGCGGATCAAATCGAGCAAAGGCATCCTGCAATTTATGACGCAGCATCAATGCACCAATGCGTGCTTTTAGAGAGTGGCTAACGGCAGTCTTTAACTGATCTTTGATAAACTGCGCGGTCCCCTCCGCTGTCTTAAGTGCAACATTTCCTGTGAACCCGTCTGTCACAATAACATCTACTGTGCCTGCAGCAATGTCTGTTCCTTCAACAAAACCTGCATAGTGCCCAAGCAAACCTGTTCTTTTCAACGTCTCTGCTGCTTCTTGCACAACACGATTACCTTTAGTGTCTTCTGATCCGATGTTCAATATACCAACGCTGGGCGCAGGAATGTCCAGGCAAACACGCGCCAATGCTTCCCCCATAAAAGAAAATTCCACAAGATTGCGACTCGAACATTCGGCATTAGCTCCAAGATCCAGAACCAGAGAGCGTCCTCTTGAGGTTGGAAGAAACGTAGCGATAGCGGGACGATCAATGCCTGTTAACGTGCCAAGAATAACCTTGGCAAGAGCCATAAATGCTCCCGTATTGCCAGCTGATAAGACAGCATCTGCACGTTTCTGTCGCACAGCTTGTACGGCTAATCCCATACTTGATGTCCGATGTGATCGGACCGCTACAGCAGGCTTCATGTTTGCCGTGACGATATCATTAGTCGGGACAATCTCAAGAGATAAGTCTTTGCAAGCTGCTTTATTTCGTATTTCGCTAACAAGAGGCTCTAGAGAAGCATGCGAGCCATAAAGCTGAAGAGAAACATCCCTTAATTCTTCTGCGCAAAAAGAGAAACTGCGTATAACAGCATGCGGAGCTGCATCTCCTCCCATGCAGTCGATCGCTATACGCACTGGCCTTTCAGAAGACAAGACTGCCACTATTTTTAATAGAATTTAGTCGAAAATACGCGAATCTTTTAAAATAGGACGCCTGTTGTAGTGTCCGCATACCGCACACACATGATGTGGAAGTTTCTTTTCTCCACACGTTTGACATTCTCCCCCTAAAATAGGCTCAAGGCGCAAATGTGCGCGTCGCATATCTCGTCGAGATTTCGAAGTCTTCTTTTTAGGAACGGCCATATCTTTTCCTTCTTCTGGAGGGACCTATTAATCCAAGGAATTGTCTACAGCAAATCTTGCAGAAATACAAGAAGAAACACGAACCACCCACCTTGCAAGGATTGGAAGATTTTTTGCCAAATAGAAGAGGTCTTCTTAATACACTTACGTGTTTCTGGATTGCTCTAGACCATCTATCCAGCTTTCTAAACGTGAACTATTAATCTCTCCTAGATTCTTAAAGTTGACGATAACCGTAAATTGAGTGTCTTTTTGATGTGTTTTTGGTTTTATAAAACGATCGTCAAAGACCTGTGCAGCTTGGAATGTCATCGTAAAGCATTCATCCTGATACGTTGTCGTTATATAACGTTTCACGTAATTCTCTTGAAAAGTATGTGCAACAGTATTTGTCCAAGAAAATACATCTCCTTTGTAAGCAACGCCAATACTGCGATTCAGAAGGCGTAGTTTATCCCCTGCAACCGTACCGCTACCAGACCATGACCACGTTGACAAATGAGGGAAAGGGCCGCTTAAGCTGACTGTACCACCTTTTACTTTTCGATAGGCAACGTTTGCGTTGTATTGATCGATATCGAAGACTTTTAATGTTGTGCTAACACCTGCTGTGACAAAAGATAGTTTGCTCTCAAGAGAAGTAAAGCGATGCGCTTGCGCATTATATCTACCTCGCATTGTCAAACTAGCGCCTCCCAAGAATAATTCCATTGATCCCACGATATGTGATCGTCGTTCTTTTAAACCGCTTTCCGTTGGAAGTGACAGACGACTGCGAGTAAGCATATAAGATTGGCCAATAGTTCCCCGTGCGAGCAAACTGCCACCAACGTACAAACGCCCCCCTAGACCGTACACGAAACGGCCTCCAGATTCGTTTGAGCATCCTCTCGGCGCACGATACGGACGCCAGAAATTCCATTCGGTAATTTCTTGGAAAAGAGTGCCAGATTCTACTTTTTGAAAGAAGTTCTGATCCTCTTTCGACATCACTGTATTGCACACCAGACCAAGGAGAGGTTCCAGCACCAATATATTCTGAGATGGCCCCGTAAACATCCAAGGCCAGCGCCAATAGAGGCTTCCTTCTGGAACAACACGCGTCCGGCGCGATGTTTCATAGGCGCTTTTTCGAGCGTTTTTCTCTAGGAGCTCATAGAAGCGGCTGAGAACTCCTATATTAAGTGTTAGAACTTGACCAAAGGGCGCGATAAAATGCCGCTTCCAGCCAGCATTCACAAAAGCGCGTCGATTTTTCTTTCCGTTTGGGTAATCAAGATTGATCAAGAAAATATCTGCCGTCCACGTTCCTCCTAGCATTTCAGAATCAGCAGTACCATTCCATTCAATCTGAGGCAATACAAGTGGTACAGTCGAAGCAGTCTCTCCTAAACGCATGGTCTGAAACGTGTGCACTTGAACAAGAGCATAATTGCGTCCGTAGAATCCTTCTAGCTCGCCTTTATTGGAAAGTAGCATCGTGCTTTGAGTTCCAAGAAAAGGATATTGCGCGAAATAGCTTTTTTCTGACAGAAACTTTCCGTTAAGCCCTCCACGCCAATGCTCGGTTAAATCAGCTTTCAAATCGGCATTAAGATGTCCTCGCCAAGAAGCGTCTTTGTTATTATTGATATCTTTAATGCCTGTTTTATTTTTACCAGTCCAGCTTCCATCAAGATTTAAGTATCCCTGATAAAACCGATACCCGTATGTAGCCCAAAAAATTTTGCCTCCTTTTGTTGTAAATGCAGGTTGCAAGATGCCTTCTTGAGAAGGCGAGATGGAAACGAGATATCGAGGGATTACTGCCAAGCCAGCTGCTTGAGAAAAAGCTACTTTGGGACCCAGAAACCCGCTTCTGCGTTTGACACGTGGACTTGGATGGCTAAAGTACGGTGTATAAAAAATCGGCATACCAAACAAATTCAGATGCGCATGGTAGTACGAGACTGTCTCGTCTTCCGTGTCGTAATACATGTGCGGTGCGCGTACATCCCAGACCAACGGCCTGTCTGGATCGGTCTTGCACGTTGCGCAAGGGGAATAAACTCCCCATCCAAGATCGTAGCCATGAGCATCTCGGTACTTTATGCGCCGAGCGGCTAGTCGCGATCTATCGAGTAATACCATTTTCGGCTCTCTTGCAATGCCTCTTTTTAAATCTCCAGATAACTCAGCGTACTCGCTGTAATGATACACTCCTGTTTCATCGCGAATCACAACATTTCCGATAGCAAATATCTTATTGGTCATACGGTTATATATAACTTTGTCGGCCATGATAGCCCTGCCACTGGAAGCGATCTTTACACCCCCTATCACTGTTATTGTCCCGGCTTCTTTATCATTAATAACTTCCTCTGCCCCCAGCAAAACGATTTCGTCGTGCTGTTTAGAGGTGGCAAAGGCAACACTTACGACAAGTGGTATAATAATAAGAGCGAGCGCCTTTTTCTTCATCGCTCTTCTTTCCAACTTAGACACGCGAAAGAGAATGCTCCAGTAAGCAAAACAGAAGTCCAACCAGCCCAAAAAGGGGCAAGCACACCCTTAATACCAAGGGAATGAAATATATCCATGAAAAAGTGTAAAAATAAACCGCATAAAAGAGTTTGAGCAACTGAGACACTTTTCTTGCCACGTGAATGCTTTTTTTGAAAACATCCTGCAACAAAGACCATCAGAAAGATCAATACAGCCTTTGCTCCCAGTGCATGCAATGCCAGAATATGCTCTTTTTCATATAAGTGATTCTTTTTGCGTACTTTGACAATAGAGAACAGATCGTAGACCCCAAGATCTTCGGGTGGCGTAAGCGAAGATAGCATTCTATCTGCATCAAGAGTGTTTTCAATTTTTCGCTCCGAAAATGACTGGTATTCGAGTCCTTCTTTCTTAAATGCTGTTCCATGAGAAAGAATCCAGGCTCCTGGCGCGAAATGTAAAGTTCTTGCAAAAATTTTTTCCTTTAGCGTCCCATCTTCAGAGAAAAGATATACAGAGACATCTACACATACATTGTTTTGCATCCGCGCAACATGCAGAAGAATGCTTGGTTCAGCAGGAGACCTCTGGTAGAGCCATAAATTCGTGCCAGAGTGCGACGAGATACCGAAGTGCTGCTGCTCTTTTAGCTGAATCTCGTTATACAAGCGTGCGGCGAATGGTTGAAAAATAAAAAACCAAGTTAGACTCAGCACACCTGCTAGCCATAAAAATGGAGATAAGATTTGCCGCATCGAGTACCCGCCAGCGCGCAGAACCGTAAGTTGGCGAGAAGACGCAAGTGCCTCTAAAGCCAAGCTAACCGATACCAGATAGATGTAAGGGAAAAGAACAACCATAATATAGGGTAGCCGATAGAGCGCTATTAGGGATAAGAACTCAAGAGAAATAGTCGCTCGCCCTGCCATGCGACGTAGTGTTTCTGTGAATGTAAAGATGAAGATAATTAACGCCACAACAGACAGAACAGCAATTAGTGTTTTCAAATGGACCTTCAAGAGATAACGCCAGTGGACGGATTTCACTTGCGCGCTCTTTTTTTGTCAAAGAATTGTACCAATAATATCACTAAAATACTCCCCACAACTCCATAGTTGACGAAGTTTAAAACGGGAAGAGTATTAGAGAGATTGAACAACCCAAGGTTTAAGCATTCTATGGCAATAATAAAAAACACCGTTCGTCCAAAACTTCTTATCGAGACATAGCGTTGCCCTTGTGTTTTTAGAACGGAAAAGAAACTAATCAGCGCAAAAATTAGCACCAGAAAAGGACTCGTAAGACGTTGATGTCCTTCTGCTTGCAGTTTTTGGGCGAAGACTGGATCGGTCTTAGATTCTGGAGGAGAAAAAAGCTCTCCCAAAAATCGTTCATATGGCTTGCGTGTGCGTTGATGCGTTAGAAATGAGGCACTAGAAAGATCGGCCTCGTATTTATCAAAATGAATAGTTGTAATGCGCTGCGTTGCAACATCAAAATCTATTCTTTGTCCTTGTTCTAATACCAGGCGTGGTAGCTTATCGTGCTGTATTAATTGGCCTCGATCCGCATAAATGCTACGCGGAGCGGAAGCATTGCGTCTGTCATGCATGACAATCCCGCGCAACGTTCCGTCTGTACACTTTTGCCGAACAAAAATCGCTATACCTGCGCGATCGGCAACGTTTCCACCCTCTGCTGCAGATAGAATTTGCACCTTTTGAAGAAGCTGAAACTCCAGATCTTTGAATCTCTGCATAGAAAGTGGCGCGAAGTACAGATTAAAGCTGTACATTATAGTCATGATACCTGCGCTCAGTGCAAAAATCGGACGCGCTAGATTGGTTGGGGACAAACCCGCAGATTGCGCAACAATGAGCTGACAAGAAAGCCGTAAACGATGGTACACAACACCCACAGCTAAAGCAAACCCTATCGGAAAAGTGACCAATGTCAGATCGGGCACCAGATAAGAAGCAATCTTCAAGAATTCCCAACCACTCAAACCACAATGGGTTATGAATTCTGTAAAACGAAGAGACTGCCCAGCCCAAACAGCCATTGTTAGCCCCAAAACAATAAGCAGCGTCGTTTTGATAAGCAATTTTCCTATATAACAAGCGAACACGTCTGCTTTAACCTTGAAATTGATTTCTGTTGTAAGGCTCTGTACCCTGGATCGGACGATAGCACAAAACAAATCGGAAGGGGGATGAATTGTCCGGCAAAGTTCTTTGCTCTTTAAGGATGTTCGTTGTTGTCGTCTTGGGCGCGACAAACATAATAAGCCAGATAGGGCATGCAGAAAAAGCTCCTGCCCCTTCTTCTCCCCTACCTTCTCAGGCGTCTTCCCAGGAATCTTTTCAGGCAGAAGCACGTATTGCCGCCGACGTAAATGGCAGCATTGTTACAGAAGCCGATATAAATGCGCGCTTAGCCCTACTTATAGCGGCTTCCGGCACACAGATCAGCAAAGACATGATTCCGCAATTGCGTCATACCATATTGCAGACGCTGATCGAGGAGTTGTTGAAGATTCAAGAAGCTAAACGCATTAGCCGTATGATTAAACGCGCCAATTATGTTTCTTCGGAAGATATACAGCGCATGTTAATGCTCATGGTTCGTAGAAGTGGCCTGTCTGTCGAATTGTTCGAAGATTTTTTAAGAGTTCACCATATCTCAAAAGAGACTCTTATACAGCAGGCACGCGCACAAGCTTCTTGGAGCAGAATTATCAATGACTTATTTGGAGATAGCGTACAAATCTCTGACAAAGAGGTCGAACGTGCGCGCACACAATTTATTGAAAACAAAAAGCGTGGTGCTGTCCTTTTAAGCCGTATTGTCATTCCATTTGATGCGCCAGAGCAGAAAGAGACAGCTCTGGCGGATATAAAACGCATTGCAGCACTTTTAGAGCAAGGTGCGCATTTTGCTACACTTGCTCAGCAGTTTTCTAGAACGCCTGAAGCGTTTAGGGGTGGTAATCTAGGCTGGGTTGCGTTCGAGAATCTTTCTGATGTTGAGAGGGAAGCCCTTCAAAATCTTCCTGTCGGACGCGCTTCTGCACCTATCCTAAAACGCAGTGCGTACGTTATCTTATTGTGCCAAGACAAGCGCCCTGAAGGAGCTACGACGTTTCAAGAAATCACCTTTCAGCGCATTTTTATTCCTGCTCCTTATGCCATTGATTCAGAAGAAAAGGCCCGCATTTTTATCGCTCAAGCCCATGAAGTACGAGAGCATTTGCTAACAACGCATGACCTTCAGAAGACAGAAGCACTTTTTTCCGGCTTGAAGATCATGCCGAAAGAGACGCAAGCCGTAGAAGAAATAGATCCTCGATTGCGTACGCTTTTGAATGCCATTAAGACAGAAGAAATCTCTCAGCCAATTATAACCCCAGATGGAGTGCTTCTGCTGATTGTTCATAAAAGGGCCGAGCTCCCTATTGCGGCTCCAACAAAAGAGGCTGTTCGAGAACATCTTAGGGGAGTACAACTTGAAAAACATTCAGAACGGTATCTGCGCATGTTAAAACGAACCGCTTATATCGAAAGGCGCAGATAAAGGAAAGTTGGTGGCTGTCCTTTCCCCTCTAGCCGAGGTCGCGAAAACATTGCAATCTCAGAAATCTCTCGGGCAGCATTTTCTTGTTCATGAGGACATTTGTCGGCGCATTGCGATAAGTGCCGGAACGCTATCTGGAAAAATTGTTATCGAAATCGGACCAGGACCAGGAGGGCTAACTCGCTCTCTGTTGGAATTGGGCGCCTGCGTCTATGCGATAGAAAAAGACGCACGCTGTGCGGCAGCACTTGCTCCTTTGGAAGAGGCTTATGGGGAGCGTTTTTCGCTTCATATACAGGATGCTTTAAAAGTAGATTTTTCTATTTTTTCGTTTCCATTAGTTATATCAAACCTTCCGTACAACATTTCTACGCAATTGCTCTTTATGTGGATTCCTTTTTTAGAAAGGTTTGACAAATTAGTATTAATGTTTCAGAAAGAGGTGGCCGAACGCCTGTATGCTCAACCAGGAACGAAAGCGTATGGTCGACTGAGTGTACTCCTGCAGGCAAAGGCAAAAGTTACAAAGATGTTTCATCTTCCTCCTGGAGTATTTCTGCCTCCACCAAAAGTACACTCTACCGTCGTGTCTATCGTGCCAAAAAGGGAGTCGTATCCGTCACCCGTTGTCTATGCGGCGTTAGAAATGCTTACAAGAAGTGCCTTTTCAACAAGGCGTAAGATGGTGAAAAACACACTGTTTTTGCCTGAGCAGCTATTTGTACAAAATGGCATTTCTCCTCAAGCACGCGCTGAAGATCTTACCGTTGAGCAATTTCTGCACTTGGCTGAAAGTTATCTTGAGAAGCGTTTAGATTAACAAAAAGAGTGTTCTACCGATCCAACCTAGAACCCTGTATTATGCTGTTTGGCGTCAAAGAAAGAAAAGACCTTCTCATAGGGATAGATGATAAAAGACGCCCCTTCCACGAGATTTCCCAGAAGAGAGCCTCTTCTCTCGCGCATTTGAAAGCTATAGCGCCGAATACGCTGTAAAGTGGCTTCCTCTTTTTTCAGTATGGAAGGCCAAGGCGCCCCATCAAAGAACAATACGATTGGTGTCCCAAACTCTGTCAGAAAGAAGTACGTTCCGTACGGATCGAGTTGATAAAACTCAACAATGCCCGAATTCATGTCCAAGAGCTCATCAAAGCTATCGTATAAAGCCGAAGAAGGCGGCGAGATCCCTTGGTCTGACTCTACGGGAATGAACACTCCTGAATACTCCAGGAAATACCGCCACTGTAAACGATATATCCCCTCGAGAACTCTCGTCTCTAATTTCAGTACTCTTGAGAAGAAAAGAGCGTCCACAAAACGCATCTGGAGAGCCTCAAAGGCAACGGCGGATTCACTAGGTTCTGCAACCAGTATTTTCTTTATGCGCCAATCCTGAATATGCCCAACCCAAAGGAGCGCTTCTTCAATTGACGGTTTGCTGTTGACGACAACTATTGAGAAACAATAGAAACGCTCTAAAGAAGAGATTCTTTGATAACAACGAGACAGATAGTCTTTTTCAGAGGAGCAAACCGTTTCTTGTGGAAGACCATGCTTGCGATAGGTGCGATTTAGAAGAAAAAGTGCTGCCATTTTACAATGGCAGGACTCTAGTACAACAGCATCTTGTGGATGCAAATCGCCTTGCAACTTCTTAAAGAATTCTTCCTCAAAACCGACACATAAAACACGAGTAGGATGAAAAAAT
>JAITIJ010000075.1 GCA_031279495.1 Holosporales bacterium
CGTCATTAGCAAGCCTTTCTGTGTAAAACCTCGCATAAGGAGCAAAGGAACCATAGCATAACAGCCGTCATTAGCAAGCCTTTCTGTGTAAAACCTCGCGTAAGGAGCAAAGGAACCATAGCATAACAGCTTTTCTGTCAAGGTTTAAACGCTCTGCCTGCATGATTTTCTGCAGAACATCTTGCCAAAGAGTTAGCGCGTGTGCGCGAAGAGGAGTTGCCTCTGTGTCTTCTGCACATACAACACGATGAAGAGTGCGTGGTGCAAGCCAAGAAAACAATGGCCATGCCTCTTCTTCCTCTGCAAAAACTTGAGCCTTTGCGAGAGAATCCTCGTTCAAAGCTTCGAAAAAATTTCTGTGGACATCTGCTCGTTCGTAAAGCATAAGGGCTGTGCCCGGAGAACCATCACACAGGGAAACTAGCGAAGGCTCAAGTGCGATATGAAGCCTTTTTAAAACGGTTCCCATGTTGGTTGCCGAAAGAGGCGCTAGAGTAACTCGCAAGCATCGCGAGCGTATCGTTGGCAGTAAACGCTCAGGATGCGAAGAAGTCAAGATTATAAAGGTGCGCATAGGTGGCTCTTCTAATGTTTTCAATAGAGCGTTCGCGGCGTTTCTATTAAACTCATCAGCATTCTCAAAAATTACCACCTTAAAAGGTGCCATAGTGGGCTTCGTGTATATTTTTTTTAAGATACTACGTATATGCTCGACAGGAGATTCCTTCGGAGCGAGGGCACTTATCACAAGATCTGGGTGAGTTTCCTCGCGCATACGTTGGATAACCACAGGAGCACATAAAGGCGTCAGCGTTTCGGCGTTTGCGGGTTGCTGTGCATCGTAAGAGAGCAACGCACAAGCCAACTTCTTAGCAAACAACGTTTTTCCAATGCCAATAGGTCCTGTTACTAGCAAAGAAGCCACCAATGCGTCTTGTTGTAACGCACGTGCAAGACGTCGCTCTTGCTCTTTATGACCAAGCATTGCCATAAAACTCATAGGGTCTCCTTATGTGTCTCTAAAAGAGTGCATACAGCTTGTTCTACGATATCTGCCGAAGCGCGTGCTTTCACTATCCTTGCGCGGAAAGAGAAAATGTCTGCTAGCTGCAGATAGGCCTGCCGAATCTTTTCGTGCAACTGAAGGGCCATAGTGTCATAACGTATGACTCCATCGTGCTGAATATCTTGCCGCTTAGAAATTCTTCGAAGGGCCAATTGCGCCGGCATGTCGAAAAGAAGTGTTAGGTCAGGTTCAAAGTCCTCCATTATTAGATATTTAAGCTGCATCAGTTTTTCGATATCCACACCCCCAAGAACACCCTGATACACCAACGTAGAGTCGTAAAAACGATCGCACAATACCCATGTGCCTTGTTGTAGGTGCGGCCAGATTATGCGACATAGCAGAGTTCGCCGTGCTGCAAAAAGAAGCAGTGCTTCGGTTAAAGGCTCCCACGACGCAGTAGTAGACGGATTGTTCCACAGGTTGCGAAGAGCCTCTCCTTCGGGGGTGCTTCCTGGTTCTCGGACCACTTCAACAGGAACGTTTTTCGCACGCAAATACGCTGCCGCTCGTTGAATTTGGGTAGATTTTCCAGTTCCTTCGCCGCCCTCAAAAGTAATAAACTGCCCGCGTGTGGCGCGCGTCATAAAGACTGTGCTCCAAACAACAGATAAGTAACTGCGGCTTGAATACGCTTGAAAGCGTTAATAGGCCCAACAGAAGTGTTGGCAAACAGAGGATACTCTGCTGGTACTCTCTCCGGAACAGAAACACGCAAGAGCGCTACGCGATCCCCTTGTTTGATAGGAGCTTCTAGTGGTCCATTATAAATAACTTCAACTTTAATATCACGCATATGGTGTCGCGGAACAATGAGACTAATATTCCTGTTTGCCACAAGATCCACCGTTGGAGCATCCCCAAGCCACACTTCTGCAGAAGCAACGGGTTCGCCCTTATCCGCTAGTTGATAGAACGCAAATCCGTTAAAACCCCAGCGTAGCAGCGCTCCCGCATTTTGCGCACGTTCTCTATCGCTTTTACATCCGTTTACAACGCCAATGAGGCGCTGCCCTTTCTGAACCGCCGAAACAACGATGCCGTATCCACCCGCATCGGTTCGGCCTGTCTTCAAACCATCCACACCAATATCATGCCACAACAGTGTATTGCGATTGTGTTGAAGAATGCCTCCTGCAACGAACTCTTTTTCGCTGAAATAGTGATAATATTGCGGAAAATCAACAATCAAATGCCATGCAATTAGAGCTAAATCTGCCGCACTAGAATAATGCCCATCGTCAGGCCATCCTGTCGCATTCTTAAATACTGTTGTTTGCGCTCCAAAACGCCGCACTGTCTCGGTCATCATTTGCGAGAAAGCTTCCTCAGATCCACAGAGCGCCTCTGCCACAACAAGACACGCATCATTGCCAGAATGTACAACAATGCAGCGAATAAGGTCTTCTACACTGACGCGATCTCCCACATTCAAGAAACTGCGCGAACCGCGCGCTTTCCACGCTTTTTCACTTACAAGAAGCTTGTCTGTAAGGCGCAACCGTCCATCTTGTAGGGCAGAGAATAGCTCATAGAGAGTAGTTAATTTCGTCATGGATGACGGCACCATAGGACTTGTTGCCTCTTTTTCAAACAAGACCGTTCCTGTCGCGAAATCCATTAGATAGGCGAATGGGGCATTAACCTCAGGTGCAGCAGGCGTCTTTTGCGTGAGCTCGGCTCCATACGCTACATCCACCCAAAGGCCAGCCAATAGAATAAAGGCCTTCCAACTACGTTTGCGTTGGCTCTTTGCCATGGATGACCCCCTCTCTTGCGCGCAAAATATAATACATTTTACGCAAGAAAGGAATGAGAGATAGCTCTTCTACGCGTGAAGATGTACATGGAAGAAGTTCTTATCTTGTTAGCGCTTCTTCAATATCAAGAGCACGCATTATGGCATCGTACCCATCTGGAGCACATCCTCGCCCGTTCCTTGATCGGTGGTTGTCCGTTCGCCTTCTCCGGTTCTCTTCTGCTGTTGAGAGGGAATGGCTTCTGAGAAACTTTCTATTTTAGTAGAAAGAACAGGAATCTGTCCTAAAAGAGCCATGATTTTGCCGTTTTCCCGCACTACTTCCGTCACTTTCGAGCGAATATGCGTAGGCAAAGGCTGTTCTACTTCCTTTCCTCGTTGCTGCATTTTTCCTATGACAGCAAAGCGATAGACGCCAGGAGCAACATAATTCCCATTATTGTCATGTCCGTCAAAAACGCCTGGCGCATGAGGTGTACCATCAGCATTCCAAACAAAGATTGCTTTGTTTCTTCCCGGAGGCGGGATGCAGGGTTCTGCTTCAACAAACTTATGATCTTCACCAAAAGTAGGCTGTGTTGCTGCTGGTATTTCTTTTACAAGGGTTCCTTCTTTGTCGAATATACGAATGACTGCATCTGTTAAATTCTCTGGAGCGTCGAAGGAAAGCTCGAAAAGTTCATCTCCTCCCGTTTCAAACCATTGTCCAGGAGCTTCAATTGTCTTTCCAACAAACTGCGCAGCTGTTATCTTTTCGCTTAAGGCAGAATGTTCCAAAAGCTTTTCCAATTTGACATTCATCTCAGTGGCTTGCTGTATGTTGGAAAACATAGCCATCTGGTTCACAAATTCAGTACCATCCGTAGGATTAAGGGGGTTTTGATGGGTCAATTGCGCGATCAAAATCCTCAGCAAGGCTTCAGAACCTATCTCAAAAGGATTTTTCTTGTCTGATGCGGATATTCTCTTCGCCCCTTTATGGTGAAGGCCAGTATCAGGTTCTTGCATCAGAAACTCTTCGAAGCGAGATGGACGCTTCCTGTCATCTATTATCCGGGCTCCTCCGCCACGCGCAGATCCAGGAAGGGGAGAGATTCCATCTGGCATAAAAGCACCTTATTTCCGTTGAATGTCCTTTATACCTGTGATGATGCAAATAATGTGCCAGAAACTGGTGGCAATGTGTTTCGTACTACCCATTTTCCTCTTCATGTTTTACTAAGCATTATTTTTCGCCGATAGCGGCCCAGGACATATCGTTAACATGCTGCAAGCGGATATTTTTTAGGCCAGCACCTTCCATAAGCGCTTGTACTTCTTCTTTCGTCCAGTAATGCGT
>JAITIJ010000041.1 GCA_031279495.1 Holosporales bacterium
TTGGTTAAAAAGGCGAATCAGAAGCATTATTCACAATTTCGTATCATTAGAGATAACCATTAAACACTCGGCTATAAAGTGCTCTTAGTATGTCTTAAACGTATTGGATGTCTCTTGTATCGTGTGTGTATCGGCAAATTCCATGACTTTCTTTCTGAAATCTACGGAATAACGCATAGCCTCTAACCTCAAAGAACAAATATTGGAAGTCATATCACAATTCCATATCACCAGATAAAGTCATCGATCACTCGATTGTAAAGTGTTTTTGGTATACCTTTCGGTTGAACTATACGCTACCCCATCTCAAAAGGCCTAATAAATTTCAGTACAAGTAACCGCTTGGTAAGCGCAGGTCACTTGATCTATTCTTTTCCGCGACGTTCGGGCTCGCAAAGTTCTTGCCAGAAATCCCGGATACGGGCGAAAAATCCCTCGGACTGCGGGTTTGTTTTTCCAGAATCGCCTTCTTTCTCAAAAGCTTCAAGCAATTCTTTTTGCCTCGATGTTAGATTAATTGGCGTTTCGACTTGGACATGTATAAACATATCGCCTCGTACGTTGCTACGCACCGCTGTCATCCCCTTTCCTTTCAGGCGAAAAGTCTGTCCGGATTGAGTTCCCTGCGGAATGGATATTTGGGCCTTTGTTCCATCAATTGTTGGTACCTCTAGTGTCCCAGAAAGGGCAGCTGTTGTCATTTTTAATGGAGCCGTGCAATGCAACGCATTCCCTTCTCGCTGAAACAATTGATGAGGCTTAACTCGCACGAAAATGTACAAATCTCCTGGAGAGCCCCCCCGCAGGCCGGCCTCTCCTTCTCCCGCTAACCGGATGCGTGCGCCATCTTCTATTCCAGCGGGAATCGTAGCCTTTAGCGTTCGCTCGTGAGGAACGCGTCCCGTTCCGCGGCACTGTGTGCACTTCTTTTCAATAGTGTGACCTGTTCCTCCACATTGAGAGCATGTTCTTTCCATGGTAAAGAAGCCCTGGGAGAAGCGAACAGCCCCTGTTCCGCGACAGGCAGAGCACGTTGTGGGCTGAGCTCCTCCTTCCGCGCCTGTTCCTTTACAAGCAGTACAAGTGACAGGTAATCGCAACTTCAGACGCACTTCTTTGCCGTGGAATGCTTCTTCAAGCGTTAGCGATATATCATGACGCAGGTCTGATCCACGTATGCGCGTTTCTTGATGGGCGGAATTGTGTCCCATGCCGCCAGAAAAGATCTCCTCAAAAATGTCGGAGAATGCGCCGCCGCCCATATTGAAGCTAAAGCCACCTGATTGAGTTCTGGGATCAAATCCACCTCCTTGGAAAGCCGCTTCTCCGAATTTATCGTAGGCGGCACGTTTCTGATCGTCTTTTAGAATATCGTAGGCCTCGTTAACTTCCTTGAATTTTTGCTCTGCTGTTTTGTCTCCAGGATTTTTGTCTGGATGATATTTCACGGCGAGCTTGCGAAACGCTTTTTTCAATTCGTCTTGCGAGGCCGAGCGCGATACGCCAAGAATAGTGTAATAATCTTTCGACATGCAAAAACGCCCCCAAACAAAAGGGATGCCCATACAACACCCCTCTGTGCACTTTTCTGAACGAGCAATTGTATATCGATGCTGTGTTTAACGCAAAGGCATTAAACTATCTATATCAAAGCAGAACATCTGATGAACGGCGCACTCTCACGCGCTCACCAGATGCGTGTCCATAAAACAGCAATTATAAGAGCGGCTGCTGAGAGCTGACCGTTCTCCGAAGAGAAACCATCCACCCCGTCAGAATCTCCAACCGCTCTATACGACAAAAACCAACAGCACAACAGAACCGTCCTCGACATCTTCCCTGAGACTTTCCTCAGTTTACGGTACCCTAAATGACTTTAGGTATTTGACGATTCCCAGTCGTCGGTCTTAAGGTAAGTTCTCCCGAAGCAATGGGCTTTCTCCCTTTCCTCCAAAATCCGACGCCGCCTTTCCTCTTTCTCTTGCCATTCACGTTCAAGGACTCCATGGCGCTTGCCGTATTCGCTTAGCCCAAAGAACACGAGAGCATTGGAAAGACCCCCTACTAAACTGTAGATAACGATTTCTTCAAGACCAAGAGCATGCCAGACTGTCATTGTAACCGATCCCGCTGCAGCGGCCCAAATGAACGCTTGCTTACTTCCCTTGTAACCAAATATACCAGCAAGCATAGGGATAGTAACAATCGAGAACCACAAACCCTCGGCGTACATAATGAAATCTATGAGAGTCCTAAAATACAGTGCTCCTGCGACAGAAAAAAGGCCAAGAAAAAGAGTCGTATATTGCGCGTAGCGAAGAATCTGTTCATTACTTAGGACACCTTTGCGCAACGGCAAGATCAAATCGCACACTGCCATAACGCTTGCTATATTCAGACAAGAGTCTGCCGTGGACATAATTACGGCCATAAGTCCCGCGACGGCGAAACCCCTTAACCCAACCGGAAGTGCTGTTTGCACGACGTAAGTCATCGCCGAATGAGCATCGAGTTGCGGATTCGACGCGAGGGCGCTGAGACCGATAGGAATGATAAGAAACATAAAGGCTGATGCCACCGTTGCGCTTACGTAAAAAGCTTTTTGAACTTGTTTAATGTTTTCTCCCATCAAAAGGCGTTGAAGAAGATAGGGCAACATCCCTGGAATCGTCCAAATGATGATCTGCAGAACATAGCGCGTCAAATTTTGAAAAATGGGGTCAAGTGTTACCCTATCGCTTGGCACACTCGCAACCATTGCATCAAAACCTCCAGCGTGCGATATTGCAAAATAGGCAATCATAGGAAACATAACAAGCATGACGACACACTGTATAATGTCTGTTGTAACAACTGCACGTATTCCCCCGAACATGGAGTAAGTTACAAGAACGCCAAAACCGATAAAGGATCCCAACTCATAAGAGATCCCCAACATTTCTCGAAAAATAAAGCCCATGGCACCCACTTGCGCCGCAACCGAGCCAACGGAGAACAAGACGCCAACAACGCCGGTGATAATTTCTCCAGGACGTCCAAAGAAAATATGCATCAGGCCCCCAGGACTTACAGCGG
>JAITIJ010000046.1 GCA_031279495.1 Holosporales bacterium
AACATCGATTCTGCTTGTTTGCAGAAAGCGTTTGCAAGAACCACTGCAGCGGCCATTATCCAATATTTTCTCATATTTTTATCCTCATTTTTATCCAGTAACTTTAGCAAATAATCACAACTGTATCAATTATAAAGCGAACCTATTAACAAATTCTTGCTGCAACTTCCTTCGCTATATAAAAAGAGGGCCTGCGCACAAGCCCTCTCTATTTTACAACATTTTACAACAGAGTTAGTAAGCCCCCCCTGCAACCACTGCTGGAGTTGTGGCCGAGCCCTTAATATATTTTCCCTGGTCTCCGGGGTCATTTCATCCACAAATTGGTTCCAACGCATCAACCCTTCCTTCAATGCTTGCTGATATCCTTCTGGGTCGCTCTTGCGTAGCTGCTCCATAAACTGGATCCACGAGAACAAACGCTCCCAAGTCTAACGAAATGCCACAACAAATCTCTGTTTGCAAGAAACCGCTAATGGAGTCTTTTTTGACTTCTCCACTGCGGGTGTTTACAATGAAATGATTCCATGCGTGAGTGATGTATCTTTTCAATGGCCAGCGGAAGTTTTCATCTCGCAAGCCACTAAACCTAGCTAAGCATCTCTTTACGAAGCTCCAGAAAGCTTTGACACCGTTTGTAGGACTTTCCCCTCGGAAAAACTCTTTGATCATGAAAGCCGCGATAAGAATCGTATCTATGCGATCAAGTCGTCATAGGACTTCCATTCATCTGTATGGACCGTCAATCCTTTGGATTTCCTTCCAGGATTTTCCCCTGAATAATAGATAGGAGATCTTCTCTTGAGCAGTTAGGAACGATGCTTATAAACATTCCCTCGTCTCTCATTAGTGGACCAAGCATTAAACTTTCTAAGAAAACGTGAACAAGAGAATGCGAGATGGGGGGATGAATTCACCGAACGGAGCCAGGCTTTATTCGAGAAAAGAAGCAATCCTTGGATCTATTCCCCTCGCATTTTAACTCTCCCTCCACTTTTCTCAGGGAGGAGCTGACAGATCAGAAACCAAAGTCTCTCCCAAAGTACCACGACTTCCCTTGCCTCGCACCCTTTTCCTCCAAAGGATCTCTATCCAACCCAAGAAAATAAAAATCACGACGCCTCTTTCTGGAACTCGCTATAGTATCGCCTCTTGCAGATACCTGTAATAAAAATTAATGATACATCGTCTCGCCTTAAACAGTAGCCTCCTGTAAGAAAACAAACGAAAAGTTAGGATTGGAGCGAACCTTAAGTTATCAGGTAAATGCGGATAGCTGAGTTCTGTTGAATCAGAGGAGCATTCTCTTTCTTACCCCTACTTTCGTGGAGGCCTAATCTACTCACCAAACCAGCCATATATTCTTGTAAAAAAGAATAATCCAACAGGATCTTATAGACCTTTAACTTGTTGAATCCCAGTGGGACTTCGCCCTAGTCTTCCCCAACAACCGAGAGAAATCTATAGAGGCATTGAGAGATCGTCTGTTTGCGAGTAAGTTACATTCACTTAATAGCATTAAGGACAGACATGGAAGAGATTACTCTCGATATCGTTTATCGTATGGAAAAGGAGAATTTCTGGCATTGTGCTAGGCGTTCGATTCTGGAGAAGATGATACGAGCCTTTGTCAAAGGGGCGGAAAACGACATCCTGGATGTCGGTTGTGGTGTAGGAGCAGATTATCCCTTGCTATCACAATTTGGTTCTGTCGATAATGTTGACTGCGACAAAAAAGCTCTCCAGTATTTTTCGAACAACAATCCTAACGCTACCGTCTATCAGGGAAGTCTACCAGATCAGTTGCCAGAGGTGGTACGCCTGAAGAAATATAACCTTATTGCGCTATTTGATGTCCTGGAACACATTCAGGATGATGTGAGAGCTTTAATTATTTTGAAATCTCTTTTAAAAGATGGTGGGCATATCTTATTAACTGTTCCAGCTTGTCCGTTCTTATATAGAAAATGGGATAGAATGAGTAATCATTGGCGTCGCTATATGCGCTCAAATCTAAAGAGTGTTATACAAGAAGCGGGACTATCGGTAAAATTCCTGAGTTATTTCAACTTTTTTCTGTTTCCTGCGAATGTTCTGGTATGTCTTAAAGAAAAAATGAGCGACACTTACATTCATGAAATTCCAAACAGATTCATAAATTCTGTCTGTCGTAGAATATTTGAATTAGAAAAACACTTTCTACCACGGATATCTTTCCCTATAGGAATGTCTTTAATCGCGGTGATCTCCCTTCGTAATAAAAATTCGTGATCTTCCCGAAAAAGAAAGCCGCGTAAGTCTATTATTAGACCTTTCGCGAAAGGCGGAAGAAGACTTTAAAAGCAGAGGAATGCGCAGAGGATTGTCCTGCGCCGTCTCTAGAAAACTCAGCGTGGCGCTTTTGTATGTTGACGGCCATCTAGTTTCCTTCCAATCCTATTTGCTGCCCTCATTCTCTTGTCTACTTTTTATCGTTTCGCGAAAAGTCCATTGACCCTCCTCTTCAAAAAGATACGAACCCAAAAATTTTCTTATAAAATTAACAAATAATTATTATTTTTTGCATATCATTATCAATAATGAGGCCTTGTAGAACAATCTTATTTAGATTTTGGCAAAAATGCCAAATCGAACGGATCTAACAAAGGCTAAACAAACAAGAGGTTATTATGCTATATCATTCTCACGATCTCAGCGCTCTTGCTGTTATCCCCTCAAGATCTGCCGCAGTTGGTGCGCAAATGGCTTTACGCGCTGGTCCCCTCAGCGCTCTTATGAACACTCCTGAAAGCCGCCTTGTCGAAGGGGTATGCGATATGTTTGAGCGTTGTACGCGGTATACGACCAAACCTTCTTTCGGTCTTTCATATGTGGAAGGCAAGAATGGACCTATTGCATTGCACGAAAAAGTTGTTTTGGAGAAACCTTTTTGCCGATTGTTGCGTTTCGAAAAGGAGAACGATAAATATGAACCAAATGTGCTAATTATTGCTCCTATTTCTGGGCATTTTGCAACCCTTCTGCGTGATACGGTAAGACGCATGGCCCCCTTGCATAATGTTTTTATTACGGATTGGGTCTCGGTTAGCGAAGTTCCTCTCGCGGAAGGAGCGTTTGGCCTTGATGTCTATCTCGATTATTTGATTGATTTTTTGCGTGTTATTGGTCCTAATACACATGTAATGGCAGTTTGCCAACCTGCTGTCCAGGTTATGGCTTTGGCGGCTATCCTTGAAGAGGCAAAAGATCCTCTTTGTCCTACAAGTATTATACCAATGGGCGGTCCCATCGACCCTCGAAAAAATCCCACATCTGTCAATCGTTTTGCTGAAACATACCCTCTTAAGCAATTTGAAGCAATGCTTTCTATTGTTCCTCTGGGTCATCCTGGTGCAGGTCGTCGTGTTTATCCCGGATTCTTACAGCTTACTTGTTTCTTGAGTATGAATCCCAACAATCACATTGGGAAACATTTTCAATATTTAGAAGACTGTGTCGCCGGTCGAGAAGATAAGAAAAACGTGCATAAAACATTTTACGATGAGTATTTCTCTTTGCTAGATATGGATGACGCTTATTTCCTAGAAACAATTGACCATATTTTTCAGCGTTATACTTTACCGCGCGGAATAATGACGTATCGTGGACAAAAAGTTGACCTGCGCGCTATTAGAAAAACAGCACTCTTGACTCTGGAAGGAGAGAAAGATGACATCTCTGGCCCTGGACAAACCTATGCCGCGCAAGAATTGTGCTCTAATCTGCCAGAAAGAAAAAAATCGCACTATATACAGCCTGGCGTTGGACATTATGGCGTCTTTTCTGGAAGCCGGTGGCGCCAGTTCATCGCTCCTAAAATAGAAGCTTTTATCCGCGAACACGATCCTGTATGGCAGTCGGAGTATGCCTAAGAATCGACAAAAGGAGGAAAGTTTAAAAAACTGTTTTGGCTAAAATGGAACTCTTTCCCATTTTTTGTGGGAAAGAGTACGTTTGCGCGCTTACGGTCGTGCCTGTCGCGTTATTGTTCAGACGGGAGAGGCACAACGCTATTTCCCAAAGTGTCTACAGAAACAGATTTCCATTATCCCGAATATAGTCGGGAGGCTTGCGCCTTTTGCAGCAATAAAACCTTCTGTACAATACGTTATCGGCGTTGGTCGTCTTATATTTCTGAAAGATCATGAGACGCTCATTCGAGCTGATACAGCAGAAGCATCCTTCTATCTCCTTAACCATTTACGGGGAAGGCCCTTATAGGAAGCGATTGGAGCGTCTTATTCTCGCGTAAAACCTACAAGAGTATGTTAGGAGCAACAACGCATCTTCAAGAAGAGCTATTGCGAGCGGATATTTTTGTCTTTCCGTCTCGATATGAAGGTTTCCCAAACGCTTTATGCGAAGCGATGGCGCTGGGTCTTCCTGTTGTTGCTTCCGATTGCTCTGGCAATACGACTGTTGTGCAAGATGACGTTGACAGTTTGCTTTTTCCTGTTGGCAATGTTCCTATTCTTGTTCAGAAGCTCATGTTTCTTATTGAGAATTTTGATGAGTGGCAGCGGCTAAGTCAAAACGCACGCTGTTTACCTGAGCGATTTTCTGAGGCTCTTAATTATCAGTTATGGAGGGAGGTTATTGAGAGGGTTGCTGATAGAAGGGGTTATTATCAGCGCGACTGGTAGCTGAGGTCTTTTTGTTGAGAATTGACGATGGCGCATTTTCCGACTGTTTTTTGGTTTCCGTGGTATTTGACCACGACTCTCGGTTATCGAAAGGGAAAGTTTTTGTAGAAACACCTGTACGCAGCGGGACGCTTTCAGCTAGGACTCGGGAAGGAGTATTCACAAGCCTTTTTAGACGGTACAGATCTGACAGTGACCAGAAAGAAAAAGGCATTTTCTATGGAGAACTCTTCAAGATACGCTTGAACAAAGAAATATCTGGAACAGAACGACTGTAATCTTTCTTTTCTGGTCGTTCTCTAAAACTTTCTTTCAACCTTACTGTGGAGCTCGTTTCCATTTCTCTATCGCGTTCTCTTTCTTTTTACGTCAAAAACATAGACTGTTTTCTGATCAAAGGCCGCTATTCCAGGTCTTTCCAAGACTTTCCGACAAACCCGCAAAAAATCTTTTTCAAAAGCTTGACAAATAGGGGGTGGGCGTAATACACCTCCCTCATGTTCAAAAAATGGAGATCGAAAATGAACAATACTTGTAAACTACTCACCTCAATGACTGTACTGGCAGCTTTCTGCTCAGGCGCAATGGAGCTGCATAAAGAGACTTGGATCCGAGAACGGGAAAACGGTCCTGTACTTGTAAAGGAACATTTAGGAATCCATCTTGCTCGAATGATTGAAACGGGAAACTCCTATATCGACTCAGAAATGGCAACTTTTTATGAGGTTTTGTTTGGGTGCGTGGACCCTGGAAAAGAGGCTGGCGCACCGGGTGGTGGTACTCTTGTGCAAATCGCCGCCAAGTGCGGGAGAGTTTGTGTCCTTCAAGCCATGGTGGCAGCAGGTGTGCATGTTTCTCGGGATAACGTTGTTCAGTGCCTATTAGCAGTTGAGCCTAATGATTGTAATATGACATCCTTCTGGCAAGTCACAGCACGCCTTATAGCAGGTGTCTCTAGGCAAACAGGAACTGACACAGAAGAGATCTTGACAGAAGTTCTGCGGCGCACTCAAGGTTCACCACAGCACGCTAACTTAGCCTGTTCTCTTCGAGGAGTCAGGAGTGTTCTAAAACAACATGGATTCTAAAAAGCATGGATTTGCTCTACGTTAAATGGAACTTTAAATAATACACCGGTTCTCTAGAGAAGAGGGAGAGGAAAAATCCTCTCCCTCTTTTATGCCAAAGCATGCGTGCTGAAAGGATAACCGTACAGACCCCGTCAGACTCTAGAGATGGGACGAATCGTGTGCAGTCCACCCCTGTTTAAGAAATGAAATCCTCTAGCAATAACCTTATAGCAAAAGGGAGAAACCCTCATGAGATTGTAAAGACGCAGAACAAGGAGAGGAATAATCCGGGAATAAAAATGGGGAGAGGAGGATTTCTCCTTCTCTACAATCTCATCAGCATGTCGAGCATTTCGGAGAGAGAAAGGGAAGGAATAAGTTTCCTTCTCCCCCTCTAAGAGGGGGGGGGGGGGTAGTGGCAATCAGCGGATGGTTCGAGGAATAGATCCCTATTGCACAAAAAATAGCGTTGGATGGAGCAAGTTAGAGCAAACAGCTCAATAACTCGTGTTCTATAATGGAAGGAGTAAAACACTACCCCCTCCTCTAAAGGGGGTAATAGTGGCAATCAGAAAACGACTCTCAGAATAAACCTTCCGCAAAAAGAAAAAATTGAGAGGTATTGTTCAAACTCGAATGCGCAAGAGATAAGCTGTCCTTACGGCAGAATGAAGAGCTATTTAACGTTACCTTCTTGCTTTGCTGCCTGATAATAGGAATCTTTCTCGCTATGTGGAGCCAACAGAGCCATGGGTTGAAGCAATGGACTTTATGGGTGCTAGAAAACGATCCATTAGAACAAAAAGATATCAATCCAAGCCGCATAACTCGGCTTACAGAAGTGTGAGTAGAATAGGCTATGCAACTAAATCAAACCCAGAACGAAGGCTGTCTTCATAAGAACGAGAAAGTTATAATAAGAAGGCTCCACCACAGTATCTTTTTATTGATTAATTTTATCAATTTTCAGGAAAAGATCTTTACTGTGGAATCGAAACGTACCCTTCTTCGCAGAAAACCTAAAATGCGTAAGAGCTGCGCGCAGTGGACTTAACAAAGTTGGATGGAGCAAGTTAGAGCAAACAGCTCAATAACTCGTGTTCTATAGCCGCTAAAGCAGAGGGAGGCAAAACACCAACATATTTCTCCACTTCGCTCATAACAGCGTGAATAAAAA
>JAITIJ010000011.1 GCA_031279495.1 Holosporales bacterium
TAAGGGCATGAGGGCGTGGATAGACAGACGCAACGCTCACGCCTTACTTCTCAAAGTACACACTTGTACTAAAGTTGTGCATAACCCCGTCACAAAGACGCAGCTGCATCGACATAACCATTACGAATAACCTTCGACAAGAAGCCTCGTTCTGAGTTGTTATAGCCGCGGCGTGATGCCGCGGGGCCCTTGCGGCCTCTATCTTTTCCAAACTGTCGCAAGGGCGTGGATGCTCCTACACATACCTCACGCGTAAGACCGAAGAGCTATATCTGTATGAATACGCTAAAGCAATCATATAAAAGACCATAAAAAAAGCAGGAAACTCTCATGAGAGGGGAAGAGATGAGATGATGAAGTGAGATGTGGAGAAACAGACTTGGACCTATAGTGGCCGCGGCGTGATGCCGCGGGGCCCTCATGCCTCCTCTGTTGTTAAAATACGGTCATGAGGGCGTCGATGTTCTTACATACCGCTTACGCAGAATCTTCAACACATCCACTTGTATGGAAGGGATTGAAGGAATTCCTTGATGTAAGCTTTCTGTACGCAAACTCCAATATAAACTCTTGACCTAAGCTATGAATAACCGCGGGGCCCTCATGCCTCCTCTGTTGTTAAAATAAGGTCATGAGGGCATGGATGCTCCTACACAACGCTTACGCATAAAACCAACATACCACTTGTATTATACGAATGCCCTAACACCATGCCTTACACCCCTATTTTGAAAGAATCCACCTGTTCCAAGTTTGCGCTATAGCTATGGCAAGAGGCCACAAAGACACAGCTATGTCGACGAATAATCTTCAACAGAAAGACTCGTCCGGAATGGAAACAATGATATGGAAAGAGAATAATGAAAGGCGGAAAATAAGAAAGATTGGGAGGAGGGAAAAGAACGGAAGAAAGAGGTCATGTTTCAAGGATCAAAGTAATGATGAAGGGGTGAGCCTAGATGATCACTCTGCAGCAGGATGAGCTAGCAATTTGCCACGCGTGAAGGACGATCTAGAAACGAGGTATAATTTGTATATTCATAACGGTAGAGATCATTCTGTTCTTGTAGAAGAGGGATTCTTCGGAGAGGAAGAGAAGTTAACTACTGAATTGCTCTCTGTCCTTTGCGAAAAGAAAGAACAAAATCTCACCAATATCTTTTCTATATTTCTGCAGATCTCCTTACTATATCAACTGATGAGAATTCTAGGTTTTTTGTGCGGAACATCTTGTCAAGGTGTGCCTTACCCCTCTTTCAGCACGGCTGCTCATGAGTGAAATGCTCGTGGATTGTCCATCGAAGGGCTGCTCTCGAATGTATTCGCGGCAGAAGGGGATAAGCTATTGTGCTCTCCTTTCTATCGCCCAACATGTTCCTTTACGTCACAATATCAAAAAGACGTGTCAGGATTGAGGGTGCGAGAAAGCATATTCTTTTCCTTATAGCACTAAGAGTACCAGAAAAAGGAATCGGTACGTCAACGATGACAGCATAAAGCAGTGCGCATCACCGCGTCGTCTCTTCTTCTGCCATCTTTAGCCACTCTTTCTCGTGCAAGATAGGGATGTTGAGCACCGTGGCTTGCGTATATTTGTTTCCAGGGCTTTCTCCAACGACAAGATAACCCGTCGCGCGGGTAACAGCGCTTCCAACGCGAGCACCTAAGCGCTCTGCTAGGATTTTTGCTTCAGCACGGCTAGTATGCTCTAATTTGCCTGTAAAAACAACCGTTTTGCCAGAGAATAGGCTCATTGTCTCTACAGCAACTCTCTCCACGGCCAATACACGGACAAGCCCTTGTGGTCCGCCCTCTATTCCTGAACCTGCAAGAGCATCTAGCAATGCGTTGTTTTCGCGACATGTCAGGAATGCGTTAATATCCGCGATGGTTTGAGGGCCAATGCCAGAAATCTGTGCTAGGTCTTCTTGAAGAGCCTCTAAGCTGCCTGTTTCTGCCCGAAAGGTGGCGTATGTCTTATAATGCTCTGCTAAAAGCCGCGCTGTAATAGCACCGACACTCGCAATCCCCAAAGAAAACAAGAACCTGTCCAGCGTAATCGTTCGGCGCGCTGCGATGCTGCGAAACAGCGCTTCTGCCGATACTTGTCCCCATCCATCACATTGCGCGATTGGATTGGAGTCCCGCTTCTCGCGTTCCTCTAACGTAAATAGATCCACAGGTGACGTTATTTTGCCTGCTTTCAACAAGAATCGGATTGATCTGCGCCCAAGACCTTCGATATCAAAGGCGCCTTTTGAAACAAAGTGTGCAAGACGTTCTAGGCGCTGCGCTGGGCAAGACAATCCAGAGGGACAACGTCGCACGGCTTCTTTGGCGTCTCTAACGCTCAAAGCTCCACAACTTGGACAGTGAGTCGGAAAAACATAAGGCGTATGCTGAGGTGCTGCAACGGCAACTTCTATTATCTGCGGAATCACGTCTCCTGCCCTTTGCAGAATTACTCTGTCTCCGATCCCAAGATTTTTGCGCGCAATTTCATCTTCATTATGCAACGACGCTCGTGTGATGATTACACCATTCAAAGCAACGGGTTCAAGAATCGCAACGGGTGTCAGAGCGCCCGTCCGTCCAACTTGGATTTGAATATCAACAAGGCGTGTAACAGCACGTTCTGCAGGAAATTTATAGGCAATGGAATGACGCGGCGCGTGTGAAGACGCACCTAAGCGCTTCTGCCAATCAAGGCGATTGACTTTTAGGACAATACCATCGATGTCATACTCTAATGCAGCGCGACAGGATAAGATCTCTTTGTAATGAGCAAAAACATCTTCTTCTGTTGTACAGAGCTCTCGTACAGAAGCAACAGCAAATCCCAACGTCTGTAAATGCGTCAATAGATCCCATTGCGTCGATACCGAAGGCATTTGAGGATAAAGCGCGTATGCGAAGAACTGTAACGATCGTTCTGCAGTCACAGCTGGATCTAACTGGCGCAAAGATCCTGCTGCTGCATTTCTGGTATTGGCAAATGGAGCTTCACCATTTTCTAGTCTCGAGGCATTTAACGCTTCAAAATCTTTCCGGCTCATAAAAATCTCGCCTCGCACTTCGACAAGGTCTTCATCGACTAGCTTTGAAACACATTGAGGGATAGATCTAATTGTACGCACATTGCGTGTGATGTCTTCTCCTACCGTGCCGTTGCCACGTGTTGCTGCGCTAACCAATTCTCCGCGTTTATATCGCAATGCAACAGACGAGCCGTCAATTTTGGGCTCTATCACAATTTCAATTGGCAAAAACGTTGTCCCGGGCGCTAGAAACCGCCGAAGACGTGCTAGGAAAGTGCGTATATCCTCCTCAGAAAAGGCGTTATCTAAAGAGAGCATAGGGGCCAGATGTGCAATCTTAGAAAAAGATCGTTTCGGCTCCGCTCCAACATGGACACTCGGACTATCTTGCTGTTTTAGAAAAGGAAACTGTTCTTCTAGGTCCAACAATCGGCGATAGAGCTGATCGTAGATATCGTCTGTCACTTCTGGTGCATCGTCCTGGTAGTATTTTGTCGCTAAGTGACGTAGGTACTCAGAAAGTTGCTGGTGTTCTTGCTGAATATCCTGAGGTACAAATAATGCGGCCTGCCGTAATGGCATTATCTTTTTTCCTGTTTCCGGTTAAGACTTAGGGGAAGAAAATACGCTCAAAAGACGTGCTGCTTTTTGGGCCCACACACTTTTTGGTACATTGTTCTGCAATGTTTTCTCTGTTGCGCGCGCTTCATCCAAAAGCCCTATACTGATATAGCATTCGATTGTCCTATACGCCGCTTCTTCCGATTGTCGCGTCTCTGGATAAGCAAGTAACACAGTGCGGAAACGTGTAAGTGCCGCTAAGAAATCTCCCACCCTTTCGTAAAATCGACCAACGCAAATTTCGTGCGAAGCTAACCTCTCTCCAAGCATTTTTGCTTTATAAATAGCATCTCGAGCATAAGAAGATTCTGGAAAGCGACGAGATAATTCCAAAAACGCTTCGCGCGCTTCGCGTGCTGGCTTAGGATCTCGATCAGGAGAAGAAATTTGCATAAACAAGCACATTCCTTTCAGATAATGCGCATAAGCGATATCGCGATGTGTTGGATGATACTGGATAAACACAGAAAGAGCGCGCTGTGCCGATTCGTAATCCTTCACCATGTAATAGCAAAACGCGCTCATCAGCTGACTTTTTATAGCCCATGCGGAATAAGGATGTTGGCGTTCTACCTCTTCAAAAGCGTTGGCTGCGGTTTTGTATTCCTTTTGCAAAAAGTGGTTGTACGCCTCTTGATAAAGATCCACTAAAGGGCGGTCCGTAGCATCTTTTGCTGTCTGACATGCGGTTAGACCACCAAAGGAAATGATTAAGACAGTGAATAGAGCGCGACGTTTGTTCAGAAGCTTAATCATCTTGGAGGCATCCTACTCGATCCTTCGAGCTCTGACAATTCTGGTATAACTATAAAGAGAGAACAAGAGAGTTGACATATCTTGCCAATGAAATTGGCATATGTAGTCCTTGCTAAATGGACATCTAGAACTGCGGAAAGTTTGAGAGAAGGAAATAATGAAAGTGCAGATCTTAGGAGCCGCAACGATAATAAGTCAAACATAAACCATGTGTCCATCAGGAGGTGGAACATCTCCAGGCCAGGATCAATTGCAATTTCCCGAACGTTTCCAATTAGTTTGTTTGACGCGTTGTTCCAATACTAATAACTTTTCTTTTGTCTTCGGTCCCCAGCCAAATGCGCCAAGTGTTCCGTTCTTGTGGATGATTCGATGACATGGGACAACAACGGCAAGAGGGTTTGCGGCTACAGCAGATGCGACCGCTCTGACAGCACGCGGAAACCCTGCTTTAGCAGCAAGGACACTATAGCTGCAATGCTCTGCGAATCGAATTTCTGTAAGTGTTTGCCATACGCGTATTTGGAAGGGTGTGCCACGTGCCAAAAAAGACTGAGAGCAACAAGCTTTCAGAAAAGAACGTATAGCATTTCTCGTATCTTCAAAAGGAAAGGAGGCGTTTTTCTTTAAGGTGATGCGTTCAAAAGATCGATGCAGCTTGTGCATCGCTTGCGAGAGCCCAACCTCTTCTGTTAATGCAAGTGCTACGATCGTTTTTTCTTCATACACACATAGTATTTCGCCAATAGGAGTCGAGATAACACTTCCTATATATTCTGTTGGCGGCGTTGTTCTGGGTAGCTTTGGACCAAAGCAGATATACGGTATATACTCTCTCACGGTGAAAAGTTCCGAAGGTTGCTTCTATGCAATGTCCCATTTGTGGCAAGAAAATACAAGATAACATGCCGTTTTGCTCAAAAACATGCCAGCTTATTGATCTTAATCGATGGTTTAAAGGAAACTATCGTATAC
Source organism: Holosporales bacterium (assembly GCA_031279495.1). Lineage (GTDB taxonomy): Bacteria > Pseudomonadota > Alphaproteobacteria > UBA3830 > JAIRMZ01 > JAITIJ01. The sequence continues at coordinate 5,391 of JAITIJ010000011.1, forward strand.
AAACAGACGAAAAACCCAATGAAACGGAGGTGCAGTCAGAACTTTCGCAAAGCCATCTTACGGAACAAGACGGTACATAGCAGATCCTCTCCTTAGTGTACGCGTTGAACAAAAATAGGTTCCAGAGGTGCGTCAAGAGGCGTTTCTTTTAAACGATCGATATAGCGTAGCAGCGAGCGCGCATAGATGATCCCACAGTAAGTAGAAAGAGAATGTCCATCAATGCTATACCACGCTTCTTCTATGGCCATAAGGTCTGGACCAATGAGTAGCGCTTCATTTAGTTTCTTATGACGTGCCAAGTTATCGGCAGAATCAATACATGGAGCACTCAGAGGCTCTTTAGATGGAGCAAAAGATTGATAATACACGAATCTTTGATGACTTGGCAAAATAACAATGACCTCTCTCAGTGAACGTGGAAGAGAAATAAGAGAAAGTGTTGACAAAAGAATGTTCTCTAACGAGGAGAAACCGAGAACGGGAATTCTTAAGGAAAGCCGCAGCCCTTGCGCTATAGCAACGCTTACACGCGTGCTTGTAAAAGAGCCAGGTCCGTGTGTAAGAATAACGCCTTTTAGATCCTTAGGGGGAAGACTGCTTTTCTTTAGGGCGCGCTCGATGAGTACGGGTAAACATG
>JAITIJ010000050.1 GCA_031279495.1 Holosporales bacterium
CAGAAAGGGGCCTTGTGTTGCGGGTGTAGCTCAGGGGTAGAGCACAACCTTGCCAAGGTTGGGGTCGAGGGTTCAAATCCCTTCGCCCGCTCCAAAAAGGCACGAGGGAAAACACAGAAGAGGGGAAATGCGCTTTGGTATTAGACTTTTTGCGGTGTTCATTGTGTTCTGGCATTCTTCTGCACTATTAGCCAAAGTAGAGACCGCAAACGACCCTTTAGAACCCTTAAATCGTGCGATTTTCCAATTCAATATTCTCTTTGACGATTTTCTTTTTGTACCAGTCTCGTTTGTTTATAACAAAACTGTGCCAAACCCGATGGCGAGAGGCATCAAGAATTTCTTGAGTGTGCTAGGAACGCCTATCTCTTGCACGTGCCACATCCTATCAGGAAACGGAGAAAAAGCGGCTAGCTCTTTTTTGCGCGGAGTTATCAACTTAACTCTCGGATTCTCCGGTTTTGTCGACGTAGCAACCGACATGGGATTAACGGCCGAGCCAATGACAGTTGGTAAATTATTCGGACGTCTTGGTATAGGAACAGGGCCTTACCTGATGCTACCATTCTGGGGGCCAAGCAATCCGCGAGATCTCTGCGGAGATGCTGTAGAGGGTTTCTATGACCCAGTAGGTCGTGCAAGCCCACCTCATGCACGTTTGGGATCCTATCTTGCACGCTTAGGGGTGAGTACAATCAGTACGCGCGCGGGTGTTCTAGAAGTTGAGAGCGCCATCCGAAAACAGTCTCCGGATTATTACGAAACCTTCCGATGCTTGTATTGGCAAAAAGTATATGGCTCCTCAGCAGAAGATACACCTGTTCCTTCGAATGAAGAGGATTAGACGTTTAAAGGAGAAAACGGAATCTTATTTCGACAAGTACAGCCATTCCATCAGATCATTTGCAGAAAGCGACAGGAGGATTGAGATGCGAAGGAGCTTCCTCGCCTCACTTAGAAGGGTTCGACATGGAGTTCTCTAACGACCTGCACCCTACTTTCTATTCCTCTTATCCCCTCTCATTTTCTCTTTCTAAAACTTTCCTCCTTCGTCCCTCTTCTCTTAGATTTTATATCTTATACTCTTTTCTTGAGTATTAATTGTTCGGCAGCTTCTTAGGAGGATTGTTGTTTGAGAAGAACAAAGCGGGGCATACGCACCTATTTCCAACCCTCATATTGAATTTGTTGAGTTTGTTTACCATGGGCCATGGGTACCTGAGACGCTACGCTTACGAACTCCTTTTCATGAGGAATTCCATCTCTGCATAATGGTCTCGATAAAAGGAACGCCATTAATCCTCACTCTCCCTCTGCGAAAGGTAAAGGGAAAGGCAGAGTATGAATAAGAGAAGTTACTTATCTCCTTGGTCGGATTTTTTGAATTTGCAAAACTTAGCGGACTCTTTGATGCTATCTTACCCTTCCATCTTTTTATTTTGTCTTCTTATCCTTTTCCTGAGAGGGCTTTTATTGCAAGTGCTTTAGAGGAGTGATCTTTCAATTGTATAATCGCTATGAATATGGAAGAGGCTCTGTGTGGTGCGAACAGAATCATCAAAACGTTGGCTAAGGCGTCAGCAGACGGATCCCTTTGTAAAACAGGCGCGCGCAGAAGGATATCGATGCCGTGCTGTCTATAAACTGCTAGAGATCGAGACACGATACAAAATTTTGCAAGGTGCTAGGATTATTGTTGATTTAGGCGCGTCTCCTGGAGGGTGGAGCCAAGTGCTCGCGCGAAAATACGCAGCACATCCACAGCCGCCTCTTCTTATTGCCGTGGATAAACTGCCTATGCATGCGATTCCAGGGATCACCTTTCTTCAAGGAGATTTCGAAGAAGAGCCAACATTATGTCTTCTCAAGGACTTACTGCGCGAACAATTTGTGGACGTTGTCTTATCGGATATGGCCCCAAACGCAACAGGCCACGCTAAAACGGACCACCTAAAGAACATGGTTCTCGTTGAGAGTGCCTATAATTTTGCCATGCAGAATCTAGCCAATAATGGACGATTTGTCGCGAAAGTGTTTCAAGGAGGAACAGAAGGTCATCTTTTGACAACACTTAAGAAAGATTTCGAGAAAGTGATGCATGTCAAACCAAAAGCAAGTCGACCAGAGTCCCGTGAAGTGTATGTCGTTGCCACAGGATTCAGGAAACTACGCTTTTCATGATCTGTTTCTTGAGTCTTTATCTCTCTTTGCAAACAAGTTGACAAACATTGAAGGATTGGAGATAAGAAAGCAGAGAGAAACGATGTCTATAGCCACTCAGAAACGGACGGTTGCGGTTGCTTTGTCTGGTGGTGTCGATAGCTCTACCTGTGCTGCCTTGATGAAGGCGGCGGGACATAATGTCGTTGCGATCACGTTGGATCTTTTTCCTTCGAAAGAGGACAAAGCCGATTCCACTCCAAAAGCAGCATGGCGTATTGCGGATTTTCTCGATATTCCTCATCATTTTTGCGATGTTCAAGATCTTTTTCGGCAACACGTTATTCGACCTTTTGTTGATAGTTATTGTCGTGGCGAAACACCTCTTCCTTGCGCCTTATGTAATCAATATGTCAAATTCGGCGCTCTGATAGCTTTTGCGAGAACGCTAGGAGCAGATACCGTTGTCACGGGTCACTATGTGCGCAAACAAGAAACAGCTTCTGGAGAAGTACAGTTGCTGCGTGCCTTTGATGCGAAAAAAGACCAAAGCTATTTCTTGTTCGGCGTGAATAGGGACATTCTGCCGAACCTTCTTTTTCCACTAGGAGAGCTCACGAAAAGTACCGTGCGCTCTATTGCACGAATCTTAGGACTACCTAGCCATGACAGAGCGGAGAGTCAAGACATTTGCTTTGTCGGAAATCGCCATTATACGGATATCGTTCAGGAATATATATCAGAAGGCGACATTTCGCCTCCTGGAAACATTATCGACCAGACCGGCAACTGCATCGGCCAGCACCGTGGTGTGTTGCATTATACAATTGGACAACGTAAGGGCCTGCATGTAACGCTTGGGTATCCGACGTATGTGACCGCAATTCATAAAGACTCGAATACGATTATTGTAGGACAGAAAAAAGATCTCGTCTGTTCCTCTGTTATCGTTCGAGAACTTAACTGGATTTCACCTCCTCAAACGTCCACTTTTGAAGCTCTAGCAAAAGTGCGATCCACACAAGCGGCTGTGCCGGCGCTTATAGAAGTCTCAGAATCAAAGATGCGTGTTACTTTTCATCGTCCGGAATATGGCGTTGCACCCGGACAGGCATGCGTTTTATATGATAAAGACCTTCTTCTGGGCGGAGGATGGATTACCTCTGAATAAAAAGTAAAAATTGTAAAAGCCGAAAAGTATGGACCTTTTCTTGTTCTTTCTATTTTAGGCGTAGGACTCTCGCTTAGCACTTCATCGCATAGATTCTTCCCGAAGATCGTTCCATACGTCCTCTTTAAGAAAAAACTTGGGATTGATACAGTGAAAACTCTAAGAGGAAGCGATGTTATGTGCGCCTGGGATTTTTTGAGCATCATGAACAGGGTAGCGACGTAGCTTATGGCAGAGGCTCCTCTCATTCGCAATTTTGCCATTATTGCACATATAGATCACGGCAAATCAACACTCGCAGATCGTTTAATACAGCGCTGTGGCGCTATCGATGCGCGTGAGTTTCGCGATCAAATGTTGGATTCGATGGATATTGAGCGCGAACGCGGCATCACAATCAAAGCACAAACGGTACGCCTTACGTACACAGCACGCGATCAGAAAACTTATGAACTTAACCTCATGGACACGCCCGGTCATGTGGATTTCTCATACGAAGTAAGCCGGTCCTTGGCGGCTTGCGAAGGCTCGTTGCTTGTGGTCGATGCTACTCAAGGGGTCGAGGCTCAGACTCTCGCGAATGTTTACCAAGCCATTGATAATGATCACGCAATTATTCCTGTTATCAACAAAATTGACTTGCCAGCAGCAGATCCCGAACGCGTGAAAGCTCAGATCACCGAAGTTATCGGATTGGATGCGCATGATGCCATCCTTGTTTCGGCGAAAACAGGCGAAGGGATCGATGAGGTGCTGGAAGCGCTCATCGCGCGTCTTCCTCCTCCTTTGACGGATCGTGACAAACCTCTGCGTGCGCTGCTTATCGATAGCTGGTACGATGCTTACCTTGGAGTGGTTGCCTTGGTCCGCATTAAAGAAGGTGTTCTGAAAGCGGGACTCAAGATCAAGATGATGGCAACAGGAGCTGTCCATCAAACAGATGACGTCGGATGCTTTACGCCAAAACCAAAGCCGGTTCCAGAGCTTACTTCTGGCGAGATCGGATATGTAACTGCTGGTATCAAGAGTGTTCGAGACGCTCGCGTGGGGGACACTCTCACAACCGAGAAAAACCCTGCTGAAATGCCGCTTCCAGGCTTTAAACCTTCTATTCCTGTAGTATTTTGCAGCTTTTTCCCGACAGAAGCTTCTGAGTACGGTCGTCTGCGCGAGGGATTGGAAAAACTGCAACTTAACGATGCAAGTTTCTTGTTTGAACCAGAAAGTTCAGCGGCGCTAGGGTTTGGTTTTCGGTGTGGATTCCTAGGGCTTTTGCATTTAGAGATTGTTGAAGAACGGCTCGAGCGCGAGTACAACATGGACCTTATCACTACTGCTCCTAGCGTAGTCTATAAGGTGCATTCTACGAATGGCGAGATACAGGATCTCCACAATCCAGCGGATATGCCAGAGGCAGGGCATATTGTTAGCATTGAGGAGCCTTGGATTCGCGCTACAATTCTTGTTCCAGATACTCACCTCGGTGCTGTGCTAACACTATGCCAAGAACGACGAGGAGAGCAGGTCGATCTCACCTATGCAGGTACGCGTGCGATGGTCGTCTATCGGTTGCCACTTAATGAAATTGTGTTTGATTTCTATGATCGGTTAAAGTCTATCAGTCGCGGCTATGCAAGCTTTGACTATCAGCTGGATGCGTATCAAGTGGGAGATCTTGTCAAGGTCTCTTTGCTCGTAAACGGAGAATCTGTGGATGCGCTTGCTACTATTCAACATCGTACAACAGCCGAGATGCGTGGACGAGCGTTGTGTGAGCGCCTCAAAGAGCTTATTCCGAGACATCTTTTTAAGATCCCCATCCAAGCTGCTATTGGAGCCAAGATTATCGCGCGAGAAACCATTCCCGCTTTACGCAAAGACGTAACAGCTAAATGCTATGGGGGCGATATTACACGCAAACGTAAACTCTTGGAAAAGCAAAAGGAAGGGAAAAAGCGCATGCGCGAAGTGGGTCATGTTCATATCCCCCAATCCGCCTTCCTTGCCGCCCTTAAAACAAGCAAAGAATGAATTCTCTGTGGAGAGGTAAGCCAAAAAGGCTAACATGCAGGGAATTATTTCTCTTTTCCGCTTAGCTCTTCGTTCAGTAGAACTTGGCGCAGTGGTTCTTTCTATTAACGAGATCTACACAACATCTCTTCATTTTCCCTAAACCTTCTGCGAGGGAAAGATAGGGAAGCTAAAACACAGAGGAGAAAAGACTGCCTACCTTATTGGCGAAACTCAATTTGTGCCAGGATATTCAGGATGATAGGGATAAGGGTACAGGAGCATTTCCCATACGGCACGACGTACGCGTTCTGAAGATGGCGCGATTATTTTATAGGCTGCGAAAAACAGTGGCCAGGTATATAGGAAAAAGCAGCAAGTTTTGTTAAATCCGTATCTTTTATTAGGCGTCCAGAGGCAAGAGAGGGCTAATACGCCTCCGAATAGGGCAAAGAGGAGGCATGTTGTATCTGGACGATGTTTTTTTCCAACAACTGAGTATGGCTGTTGCGCAGAGAAAGACGACACCTATGAACAATCCGACAGGGATGCTTGCAATAATTTGCTCAAGGATAGGCGCCGGTAGCGCTTGTGTTACAAATATTGTCCTCCGTTAAGGCTTATCGTTGTGCCTGTAATGAAGGCTGCCTTATCAGAGGCGAGGAATAGAGCAGCTTGCGCAATTTCTTCAGGAGCTCCCATACGTCCGACAGGGATGCTTGCAATAATTTGCTCAAGGATAGGCGCCGGTAGCGCTTGTGTCATATCAGTGGAGACGTATCCCGGTGCAATAGCATTGACTGTAATGCCTTTGCCAGCAACCTCTTGTGCCAACGCTTTCGTGAAGCCGATCACACCCGCTTTGGCAGCTGAGTAATTTGTTTGACCAACTTGCCCCTTTTGACCATTCACAGAGCTGATATTGATAATCCGTCCGAATTTCTTCGCGCGCATAGGCCCAATAACAGCGCGACACATGTTAAAAATGGAGGTTAAGTTTGTGTCAAGAACATCCTTCCATTGGTCTATCGTCATTTTGTGAAACATCGCATCGCTTGTGATGCCCGCATTGTTCACAAGGATCTCAATGGAGCTCTCAAAGTGACGCGCTACCGCGTCGACCCCGTGCGCACAAGCCTCCGCATCGGCAACATCCCATTGAAACGTCAAAATCCCCGTCGCATCTGTAAAAGTCTTCGCTGCTTTTGCATTTGTATGATAGGTTGCCGCCACGCGATATCCTGCGTCGTGCAAGGCTTTAGAAATCGCTGCTCCAATGCCGCGCCCCCCTCCTGTGACAAGAGCTGTCCTCATGCTTTCTCCCTCCTTTTTAGGCAATCTAACATAAAATTAAGGCATGGTTTCCAGAATATTTCTTTGGCTTGGTGGCTGACCAATGCTCCAATATGCCCAACAGGAGGAGAGATAAAGGTGCAATTTGGCAAAGATTCACTCAAGGTTTTTCCAGACATTGGCGGCACCACCCTATCTTTAGAAGGAGCCGCCAAAAGCACAGGAACTTGGATCTGCTCTGGCAATAGCGATCGTTTAAACAAAGGCCAACACCCCGTACATAAAGAATTTTCCAAAAACCATGGACCAAGCGTGTTCCGAACAAATAGCGTAGATAAAGCATAAACGTTATTCAGCCAGTCTTCTGTCTTTACAAAAGTCTGGCGCTTTTCTTCGTTTTCATATTGCGCAAAATGCGCATATTTTTCGAAGATAGCCCAGGGTTGCAAAAAGTTGAGAAAACAGATTGTGACGATCGGCTCGGTCCTCTCTGGAATAGACCCTTGTTTATACAGTGCAAACGCACTATCGATAAATTGTTGCGTAGCAGGCGGATACACACGTAAATTCCAAGTCGGTGCTAGTAAAAGAGCTCCTGCAATGGGCAGGTCTAAGACCACTTCTCTGCACGATAACAACCCCAAAACCGGGACAGAGCCCATACAATAACCGAATAGGAAAAGTGGTATCGTTTCATACTGCTTCAATGCTTGCACTGCTGGAAACAACACTTCTGTAAAATATTCCTCCACTGAAGAACAACACATTTCTCCCCAATCAAGCAAATAAGACGCTATACCAGCTTGAGCAAGGAAATTACAAAGACCGCCATGAGGAAAAGTGAAAATGTCTGGGTTGTTGATGAACGCAGGAAGGAAAAGAACCGCTGCGTGTGCTGAAGCGCTTGTCGCAGGAACATAGCGCAGAGAAGAAACACCTCTACGCCAAATCTCCTTAGGGAAAGATGAAGAGGTACGCGGAAATCGTTGATAGGCTGCAACACCGTGCGTAAACGAAGCCATACGGTCTGCCAGAAACGCTGCAAATGCTTCTGAGAACAGATTTTTCCATAGTTCCTTATCCCTATGCTCTTCATAAAATGGCATCTTTCCTTCTGAGAAAGGCGCATTTCGAAGAGAAGAAGTCTTCATCCATGCAGACCACATACCTGCACTTACCAGCTGCATGAAACGAAGAGCAAAAGGTGCCTCTTGGGCGTTGGGGTCGGAAATCATTACGCCTTTATCTTAAAAACTATGTTTTATGTAAACCATAATGTCCGTCATTTAAAGAGAAGCGCATAGATGACTATTTTCAGTTCGCATTAATAGTTCATTAAACCTCTCTCTCCACACTGCTCTCCATGGTTAACAAATGGAGAAAAACATGACGACGAAAAAACTGATGTCTGGCCTTCTTGTGAGTGCCATACTGGTGATGTTCTCACAAACATCCTTGTCGATGAAAAGTGATGACCCATCCGGTGGCGACGAAGCGCAGGGCACTCCCTCCCCTCGGCAGCAGAGGCTTGGTGAACTGGTAGATACTACTGTAGCTAGTTTAAAAGAGATTTCTGGCGAGATTGTTGTGCAGGAACTTGGGGAAGAAGGAAATTTGTTTCCTCTTGAATCGTGTGTGCAAAGATATGTTTATGGACTCATCGAGGAATTATTTGGAGGTGTTGATAAGAGGAAAGATTCAATTCTTGAAGATACTTTGGCAGTAGCTAAAGCGGACTCAGGTCTTGCCTACAAGGCAGAGCAAAAAAAGGAAGAATACGTCGAGCGCAGAGTCTCCTACCTTGTTTCGGCGCTTGAAGCAAGAGACACAGCTCTTCTAGGGTTTATTCTCAACGAGAACGGTGAACCCATTGTGGCGACTTTTATAGAGAAAAAACAAGGTGGGTTCAAACCCTTCCAGATATCCATACTTCATGGAACTTTACTTGGTCTCGTTGCTGGCGAACAGGTCGATCCAATGCCTGTATTCAGTATATTCGGAGAAAAGAAAAGAACTCCACTTCAAGCCCGTCTCGACGTTCTTTGGGATTCTCTTAGAACAGAAGATATAAATCTTGCAACAGGAGTAGTCAATTTAAGCAAAGGGAAAGAGCTCGAAACAGGGGTTGCGCAGTTTGGCCGCACGGCGACCACACGTGCGACAGAAGGCTTGAAGGGGTCAGATCTTGTAAAAAAGAGGGGAATAGTTGATCGTGCTTCTTGTGCTCTTCTTGAAAGCTTTACAGCGTTTTCTGCCAAAAAAAGTCCTGAGAGCTTTGCAACACTTGTTGAAAAGTACGAAGCTGTGTCGTCCTTCTTGGAAGAATCGCCTACGGCAGACGAACTTTAATTGATCCGAGATATTTATTAGGATATTGGAGTAAAAGTGGCTCATCTCTTGATGGGCCGCTTTTCTGCTTCCCGCTGCTCAGCATGCATCTTAATACAGCAGACAGTTCAACAAGAAACACGAGTAAAAGCACAACAGGCCAGAAATAGAGAAAAGTCTATATGTACTTGTTATAAAACTAACTATAAGATTGACTGATATATATTCTGAGCGACGACTAGACACTCTTCTTGTGCCGGTTGGCCATTTTCCGAAACCCACCAGGTATGCGTTTCCCTTAGAATCTGTCCCATTGTGGGTCCTGGGGGAATGCCAAGAGGAATAAGCTCTTTTCCACCGATAGGGAATTGCGGAAAATCTGTTGCAGCTATGTCATCGAGGACAGAAAGAGCTTCTTTTTCTTCCAATATGCCAGCAAACACAGCATGCACGACATCAGCTGCAAGACGCAAAGAGCATAACTCTTGCAATGGTAACCTTAAAGCATGGCGCAACCTTTCCTCAGCACGGCGCACATCGTACTGCTCATAAAGAATTAGAGTGCGCAAATCGATTGATTCTTTATGAGAGAAATGTAAGCGTTCTTTTATCAGCCGATAGGCCGTTATCGAAGGAATAAAGAAGCTTAGCCGCAGAAAGGGATTCTGCAATAACGGATGATCCCAAAAAGTGTACGCAGAAAGAGAGGGGCATATTACGCCAAGTATGGGCGCTAAAACGCGTCGCATAAGCCAAAGAGCCTCGCCAAAACGTGCTGTTGTTAAAATGGCTTGCAACTCTTTCCAAATGCGTTCTCCAGAAAGAGTTTGCAGCCGTGGAGCTGCTTCTTCCAGAAGCCGCAACAGTGCTGTTTCCGGCATCGCCCGCCCGAATTGGGACCAAAAGCGAAAATAACGCAAGATACGCAAATGATCTTCGTCAATACGCTTCTGCGGATTGCCAATAAAGCGAAGGCGTCCAGCGGCAAGGTCTTTTCTCCCTCCAAAGAAGTCGTGGAGGATCCCCTGATCGTCACAATAGAGTGCGTTGATTGTAAAATCTCGGCGTGCAGCATCTTCAGGCCATTGAGTAGTAAACTCAACAGATGCGTATCGTCCGTCTGTACGCAGATCGCGACGCAACGTTGTGATCTCAAACGCTCTCCTCGTTGATTTCTCATAAGCTGTGATTGTCCCGAACAAAATTCCTGTGGGAATGGCGTGTAAACCTATTTGCTGGATCCAGGTTATGACGTCACTCGGTAATGCGGGCGTGCTAAAATCAATGTCATTCGGAGGCTGCCCTAACAAACAGTCTCGGACCGCACCACCTACGATGCGCAGCTCGCTACCTTCTTCTCGAAATTTCTGCATCAGTAATCGCGTGAGCGGTGTAAAAAGAAGAGAAAATGAATCAGGAGAAGGATTCAATGTGACCTCGCGCAACACAGCAAAATTGCCAGAAGCACCCTATACACCACAAATGGAGTAAATGTTCCATTCTTTTTCAACCAATGAGACATACCCCAAAACACGAGAATCCCACATAAAAACGCCACGATACTTCCATTCGCAATAGAAGCCCACGGCAGAATTAAACCCTTGGTAAACACCTTTACGCTTTTCAGTGTCAATGCGCCTAAGACAGAAGGCATGGAGAGTAGCATGGAAAAGCGGAACGCTTCCAAGCGAGTGTATCCCAGAAATCTCATAGCAGAAAGACATACCCCTAAGCGACTTGCGCCAGGGACAAGCGCGCATACTTGGGCACAGCCAACGATGAGCGCATCTACAACCGATCCTTGATGCCGACACAGGACAAAACGTTGGGAAACACGATCGCACAAGAACAAAAGAAGAGAGAAAATTCCTGTCGTTGCAGCTAAAAGTACAGGATTGTTAGGGCGCGATTCAAAACACAGTTCAATAATCCCTCCTACGACAATAACAGGAAGAGAGGCAACAATAACCTGCCAGAAGAAGACCTGATCATGGGTCTTGCGTTTTAAGATGATATCCCATGCCCCTTTAGCAAGAGCACATATTTCGCGGAAGAGATAGAGGCACAGGACTACCAATGTTCCTATGTTTAAAAATACATCTATTCCTTGCCCTTGATCTTGCCAGTCAAGGAATTGTGGCAAAAGAGCTAAATGTGCAGAAGAGCTGACAGGAAGGAATTCTGTGATACCCTGAAGAGCTCCCAAAACAATCAAGCGCACTCCCTCCTGCAGACTCTCATCAAATGCCTTCATTTCCTTCTTCCTTGGTACACCCTTGACCATAGCGGCGGAACTCCTTTTTAATGTATCAAAGCAGGGCGTATGCGTACACTCTATCACTATCCACTTTGTCCATTTTCTCGAAAAGTACGTCTTATGCTGGCAGAGAAACTATTGGATTTCTCAGCCATGATTGAAGAGCCGTGGAGCGCACACCAGGCTTTTCTCGATATCAATCCCACAGGAGAAGTGCCTTATCTTGTCGATCCTTCAGGGGATCACATTGGTGGCAGTGTTGCCATTGTGGAATATCTTGAAGAGACGTGTCCGGATACTCCCCTTTTAGGGAAAACTCTCCAAGAAAGCGTTGAAGTCCGGCGTTTAGTGGAATGGTTTGATGTGAAATTTTATACGGAAGTCTATCAGAAACTTTTATACGAAAAAGTGCTTAAACGCTTTTGGGAAACACGAGGACCAGATTCCGATGCCATTCGCCATGGCAAAAAGAACATAGAGACGCATCTTTTATATATCACATGGTTGACGGATAGGCGAAATTGGCTGGCTGGTGACTTTTTCTCGCTTGCTGATGCAGCTGCTGCAGCACACTTGTCTACACTTGATTATGTTGGCGAGATCCCTTGGGCGAAATATCCAGAAGCAAAAGACTGGTATGCGCGCATTAAATCACGCCCTAGCTTTCGTGACTTATTAAGGGATCGTATCGCTGCGTTTCCTCCCGCTACACACTACGCGGATCTGGATTTTTAGTGTGCATATTCTTCATATTCTGCCGAGATTAAATATCGGAGGAATAGAAAAAAGCGTGCTTGCACTTTTAACAAAAGCTGCTGTGTTGTTTCCCGACATTCGGCACACAGTTGCAGCAGCTCCTGGCCCCTTGAAGGATTCTCTACCGAAAGGGGTAACCTATCTTCCCTTACCTCTCCATCGTCTGAATCCTGTTTCATTGCTAATGAATAGCTTAAGTTTAACACGTCTTGTCCGAAAGCATGGTATAGACATTATGCATGCCCAAAGTCGTGGGCCATGCTGGAGTACGTTGATTGCGAGTGCTCTTACCTCTTGCCCTTGGGTCTCGAGCGTTCATGGGGCGCATAAAGTGCAAAATGCGCTGAAACGATTTTGCAACAGCAGTGAATTGCG
>JAITIJ010000055.1 GCA_031279495.1 Holosporales bacterium
TCGAACCGCCGACCCTCTCGGTGTAAACGAGATGCTCTCCCGCTGAGCTAATCACCCTCTCCTGTATATCGAAGAATACCGAGAAGAACAACGGGAACAGCCTTGTCCCTCCGGAGAGGATCCTTTATAGTTTTCCCTCATGAGAGGGATGTTCTTCGTACTTGGAATCGGGCTTTTAGGATTATCTGCTTGCAGCGAGCTTTCTGGCACGAATGAAGACTACGTAGCAGGGCATACCCTCCTTTTACCCCCAGAAGCACAGGCCTTGCCTCCCATAGAGCCCTCTCCGAAAAGCAAAAACACTAACCGATAGATGAGAAGACTCATTCTCATCCTGGTTTGTATCTAGCTTCCGGCCATAAATGCACCTGGCCTTTCTCAAAAAACAGCTTCTTCTCCTCTCTTTTTGGGATTAAAAACTTGCACATTGTCAAATGGCATAGAACTAATTGTTTATGAACATCATCGAGCCCCCGTTGTGATGTTTGTCACCTGCTTCCATGTTGAAAGTGCTGATGAAGCCTGGGGGCATACAGGTATGGCATATTTTCTTGAGCATCTGATGTTTAAGGGAACACCAAATAATTACCCGACAGGAACGTTCGATAAACTGATGAAGAAATGTGGTGTCGTCATTGGTGAGAGGATTTCTTACGACTTTACATACTTCTGGGTATACCTTTCTAAGGAAAATCTCGAGACTTATATGAAGGTGTTTGTCGATTACCTTGCACATCTAAGTATTACTCCAGAAGAATTTGAGAAAGAGCAACACTTTATTCTTCAGGAATTTAGAGACAGAACAACGCAAGATGATGACATGTTGCAATCGTGTGCTTTCGAGATTTTGTTTGCGAATCACCCCTATCAAAGGGAAATTATTGGTGTTGAAAGTGAAGTACAAAAGACTTCTCTTGAAGAGATCCATCAATTCCGCAAAACGCATTACGTGCCAAAAGCGATGACGATTGTTGTTGTCGGCGATATTTCTTCTGAAGAAGCGCGCATTATTGCAGAAAAGTATTATGGCCCTTTAAATGGACCAGATCCCCTTCCGCGCCAATGGCCGCAGATACTACCTCGTCAAGGAGAAAAAGTACGCCTTACGAAAGAGAGCGATCAAGTGAAGTTATCGGGATTAGTGTTTTATTTTCGCATACCGAGGTTTGCGCGAAGATCCTCAAAGGGCGGTTGCCATGGAATTGTCTGCAAAATGATTAGCGAGCGGAAAGACGAGCTATCTCTACCAGCAGCTTGTTAAGAAAAAAGTATTGCTTCTTCCCTGTCCTATGCTTTGAATAACAATATACGAGAAGATGTCTTTGCTTCTATGCGAGAGGGTTATGTTTTTGCCCTTCATGTGGCTCCAGCTGTCGGGGTTCTGATAACAACACTAGAGAAAGAGCTGCAGGCCCTCCTCACAGCTTGCGCGCAAGATAATAGGACAGAAAAAAGAGGAATAATGGAAGAAGATTTAGCGCATATACGTTGTAAAATAATGGGAATCTTTTCTTATCTGCAAGATAATGTGCAACAAGTGGCTCTTACTATCGCAGCTCTGCGTGGCGCAGATTGTCCTGTGGAACTTATCGAGCGTTATCCGGAACTGATAGAGAAAGTTTCTTTGAAAGAAATCCGAGAAGCAGCACAACTGGTCGAGACCCCGGAATTGGTGACGCTTTTGCTACCGAAGAAGGCATGAGACGTAGCCTTCTCTTCCTCCTGTTTCTCATGCCTTTCTCAGTATCGGCTGTTGTACAGGAGATCAGCACGCCAAAAGGAATACGTGTTTGGTTTCTTCAAGATTCTCGTTCTCTTATCATCTCGATAAAGGCAATCTTTCGAGGAAGGGGGAGTGTTTCTGACTCCAAGGGGAAGGAAGGATGTGCCGATCTTTATGCCGCTATGATGCTGATTTCTAGTCATGAGATTCGCAACCGAATGGAGGAAATAGGTAGTTACCTCTCTTTCTCTAACACGGATGACGTATTCTGCGTATGCTTGACATACCTCAAAGAGCATCAGATCCCTACTCTTCAGCTTGCACGCCTGGTCTTAATTTCGCCCACTTTCAAGCAAGAAGACCTTGCTCGTGTACAGAAACATCGTATTACTGCAGAAAAACAAGAAAATCCTACTATCCTTCGAGAAAGGGCTGTTAGGCGTGCAGCTTATCCAAATCATCCCTATGCACGACACTGCATAGAAGAGAGTTTGAAATCTTTGACAAAACAGAACCTTGTCGCGTGCAGACGGCATTTAACGAAAGATTGTCTGTTGGTTGTTATTGTTGGTGCTGTGACAACGGAAGAGGCGGCAGCTTGTGTCGATCAACTGTTTGGAACTCTTCCAGAGAAATCACAGGTAACGAAGATCCCGATTATTTCCCACTGACTCTTATCAGTCATATCTTGGGCGGAGGATTACAATCACGTCTTTATAAAAAACTGCAAGAAGAATCAGAAACATTTTATATATACAAACTTGAGAATCAAGCCATATTCCGAGAGTTTTGGAGGCAGCGTGCGCACAAAATCGCCGGGAAAAGTCAGAGAAGCCATTTATCAAGAATGGAAAACGATCAGGGAACAAGGTGTCACAGAAGATGAGCTTGGGTAAGAGAAGAAATTCTTGACAAGAGAATTCGTTCGCATTTTTACTAATAGTTCAAATATAGCTTTTCTTCTTTCTGTTTTCGCCGAGTTGAATTTTTCTCCAGAAACTATCGACCGATACAGAGAGCGAATAGAGTGCGTGACACTAGATCAAGCTAACGCCGCGGCAATTAAAGTTTATCCAGCTCTGTTCGGACTATTGCACCTTCCACAGAAGCGTTACAAAGACGCTTTTCTCAGTACGTTTTTTACCCTGATTCTCGTTTTTGTCTTATTCTTCTTTTTTGAAAAGCCATTTTTATGACAATTTTACAGAGCTGTTGAATATCGTAGGCAAGTTTTATCAAGATAAAGAAAATTAGGACAGTTTTGGCACGTATTTCGTTATTCATCCTTTAGACACGACCGCCAATATAAATATGCTGTTTCTTTTAGGCTGCCTCTTGGTTTCGACAGCGCGCGGTGTTTTGAGAGGGGGGGGGGAAGCAGGTTTTCCCTTTGTGAGAGGCTAATCAGCCTCTTTCGTATCTCCAAGATTTTCGCTATAAAGAGGTCAGAGCGTTGAGTATACTAGCCAGCTAGCTAGAGAGATAAAGATTAAG
>JAITIJ010000089.1 GCA_031279495.1 Holosporales bacterium
GTCGGGTTTGCCCTAGATCATTCTTTTTCTTGGATCAACGATATCAACAGTCGTTTATCTGATCGAACGATCAAAAGAATCGTAGATAGTGGTGCGAAGCTAGTTTCTATGTTGCGCGGAATGGATGTTGAATGGTTTCATGCACGCATACGTTACCTTATAAATCTAGGCATGCAGCCCCAGAATATTGTGCTTGATCCTGGTATAGGGTTTGGAAAAACCAAGCAGGAGAACATCTCTATGCTGCGACATCTCTCTCTCATTCAAGATCTAGGGTGTCCGGTAATGCTTGCGCATGCACGCAAGTCGTTCATGACGCTTTTTTCGCCCCATCTCGCGGCAGAGCGAGACATCGAAACGTTGGCTATTTCACAGCACGCCGCACGTTTAAAATCCGATTACCTGCGCGTTCATAACGTGCAAGAGCATCAACGCTTTTTCGTCGCGCATCATGTATGCAGTGTAGCGTAAAGCTTTTTTAAGAGCCAGAAAGCCCATTCTCTTGACACATAACGTGTCGTAATTCATTCTCCGCTCTGTTGAAAGGGGTTTTGGTATCGTGAAAATTCTCGATTGAATCGCTTTTAGGCCAGTTAAGGCCTGTTTTTGTAGCAGATTTAAAAGAGAAGTACTATGCCTCGTCCAGTTGTTCTTAAAACCCTTAGTGTATCGTTTCCGCATAAAGTTTGTTTTGAGGACTTTTCGGCGATTATTACGCCGGGCGATAGGATTGCAGTTATTGGCCGAAATGGAAGTGGCAAATCTTCTCTTCTGAAAATGATTGCAGCGTGTAGTTCCGACGTCTTATTTGCGTATATCCCGCAAATAATTACCGATTTTCCAGAATTAAGTGGCGGAGAAAGGTTCAACAAGGCTCTGTCTCTTGCGTTAGGCCAACGTCCATCTCTTCTCTTGCTTGATGAGCCGACCAATCATTTGGATACAAAAAATCGCAAGGGCCTTTGGCGCATGCTGCGAGATTATAAAGGAACACTTGTTGTCGCTACGCACGACAAAGAGCTACTACGCTGTAATGTCGATATTTTGTGGCACATCGATGGCGGCAAAATCACTGTTTTCCGCGGGAAATATGATGCGTATATGAACGAGATAAGGCACTATCGTTACTCTTTGGTTCGACAGATGGAAATGTTAGAACGCGAAAAGAAATCTTTGCACCAGGACCTTATACGTACACAAGAGCGATCCGCAAAAAGCTGTGCTGTGGGAAAAAAGAAGATTGCAACAAGGCGGTGGATGAAAAGCGTTGGCGATCTAAAAGCGATGAAAGCTCAAAAATCTCAAAGCAGCAGATTTGCAACCATAGACAACAGGAAGCAGGAAGTATCAGCGCAATTAGAAAGCTTGTCTTTACCTGAGACAATCCACCCAACTTTTTCTCTGACTCATCAAGAGATAGCTGACAAGACATTAGTCTCTGTTATCGATGGTATGGTTGGATACAAATCGGAAGAGATATTGTTGAAGAACATTACTTTTTCCGTTAGAACGCGGGAACGCGTTGCCCTTGTGGGAAGTAATGGGTGTGGGAAAACGACGCTTATGCGCGCCATTCTAGGAGATGTGCAAGTTGTAAGGCGCGGAGAATGGCGTGTTCCTTCTATCGAAGATATAGGGTATTTGGATCAACATTATGATAATTTGAACAAAAACAAGACAGTGTTCGAATCAATCGCGTTAGTACGGCCCCTATGGACTCATGCTGAAATTCGCAAACATCTTAACGATTTTCTGTTTCGTAAGAGCGAAGAAGTGCAAGCGTCTATCCACACACTTTCTGGAGGCGAGAAAGTGCGGCTTTCGCTTGCGCAAATTGCGGCACATCCTCCTAAGTTGTTGCTTTTAGACGAGATCACGAACAACATCGACCTAGAAACGCGAGATCATCTCATCAGTGTTCTTCGGATGTGTCCGATAGCGATGCTTATTGTTTCGCATGATGAAGGTTTTCTTAAGGAAATAGAGATAGAGAAATACCATGAGCTCTAAGGCAAAGCCTGTTGACATGGACAGCTCGTGGGCAAGTATTCTACGCGTTACTATGCCGATGATTTTGTCGACGATGTCGACGAATCTGATGTATATCATCGACCGGTTTATGCTGGCAGGATACTCTATCAGCGCGATGAACGCATCTGTGGCGTCGGGTACTTTCGTCTCGATATTTACATTTATGTTTATCGGGATCGTAAATTCTGCTGAAACGCTTGTTGGTCAATACAATGGAGCCAAGAAATACACTAAATTAGCTGCTCCTATTTGGCAGATGATTTATCTATCTTTATTGTCGTGCGTCTTTTTTCTTCCTATAGCATATTTTTCGGATGTTATCCATTTGCTGCCGCCATATTTTCTGGAAGAGGGTGTTGCTTATCAAGAAATGCTCATGTATTTCGGAGCATTACCACCTCTCAAAATGGCGCTAGCTGCGTTTTTCATCGGCCAGGGAAAATCCAAAATCATCGTGGTCTCTGTTTTGGTTGGTGTGTTGGCAAATGTCGTGTTGGATTATGCATTCATTTATGGAGTCGCCCCTATTATTCCGCGTTTAGGATGCCGTGGAGCTGCCATTGCGTCCATTATCGCTGAGTTGATTCAGATTATGATGCTGGCTATCCCATTTTTTAATGCTAAGAATCGTAGGCATTACAAGACGTGGACTAATCGTGCTTGGAACTGGACGTTGTTTAAGGCGTGCTGCCGCGTTGGCGTTCCAATCTCTCTTGTCAACGCTGTTTCGCTGATAGCGTGGTATATTGTGCAGTCCCTTGTCGGCTACGTTTCCCAAGAGGCGGCTACAGTGTACAGTATTGGTATCAATGTATACATATTTTTCATTTTTGTAGGAGAAGGAGTTAATAAGGCTGTTATCGCCATATGCTCTAATATGATAGGTCGAAATGATCTTGATTCTATAGAAAAGACGCGCAAGAACTTTGCCTGGATTTGTATTTTCTTCGGAACGTTGATCACAGTCCCTTTGATTTTTTGTCCAAATTGGATAATGGCAGCGCTGGATTCCCTTCCAGATAATATTGCCTCCTTGTATAAAGAAATAAAAGATGTTCTATGTATCGTAGCACTAGGAGTTACGATCGAAACGTTGATGATGGCCACTTGGGGCATTCTGCTAGCTGGAGGGGATACACGTTACGCTGCCATTATCCATCAGATTTGCATGTGGATTGTGGTGGTATTGCCAACTGTAGTTCTTTATTTTTCACACTTTCTGACTTTTGCTTCTGTTCCATACATTTTCGGGCTGATTACTGCGTGGGCGGCCATCACGCAATTGCTTATATACAAACGGTACAAAAGCATGCAGTGGTGCAAAAAACTTCTTCCATAATTTGGCCAGACATACGACCTCACAAAACATTCCTTGTTTATGCCTACAAAATCCAGAAAAAAATTCTGGTTACTCGCCGCGCATAGTGGGCCTTATCCTTTCGGAATAATGATCCCCATCGCCTTTAGTCTGAGAAAGATTTTTGAGTTCTTATTAGTAAACAGTCTTGGAATGTGCGCCAGTTCTTCGATAGTTCCACAAATCTGCACCATTCCTCCTTCATGAGTGGTTGCGCCAAAGACAGCGATATCTCCTCCAGCTTGCTGGAACTTTTTATAAGCAACCAGAAATGGATGTAAGTTGGTGTTCTTGCCTTTACAGAAATCCTGCACTGCCCGCACGTTCAAAGAATCAGAGAACACAACACTATCACCCAAGCCGATATGCTTTCTGAGCATATCGAAAATAGTTGCAGAAAATGTAGCTGGAGCTTCAGGATCCAACGCAAGGTATTTCACATGCGCAGTCATAGCTGCTGGGAGCCGCCTATTTTCTGCACGCAATATCTCGATAACACGTTGCGATGTTTTCAAGTTACATGCTTCAAGGACCTCTTTAGCACAATCGATGATTGGTAGCTTATCGTGAAAATCTGCAGCTTTCCCATGGCCAGGGAGATGTTTGATCACAGGTGCCACACCTGAATCCTGATACGCTTTGACTGCAGCAGTGGCGCATAGTGCCGCGTGTTCTGGATCGTCAGAAAAAGCGTGTTCTGTCATACAGGATCCTTCACAGGACACATCTGTCAATGGACAAAAAATGATGTCTATACCAAGCGATTTTACATATGATGCTATCTTGAAATGGTGGGCATACACCTCACTCGGTGACGTATTGCGAAGATCAGCCGGATTTTCATTTAATGAGTAAAACCTGCGCAGTTTGTTTATAAGTCTCTCGATATCTGCAGCCACCAAGCACTTTGAATGGTGAATCTGCTTCGTTAACTCTTTGACTTGCTCTTCGCTCTCGCAATTGGGCGGCATTAGCATAACGCCCACTGGTCGATGCTGTTTCAGTAAAGTCTCTTCTTTCGGCGAAAGAGAGGTACCTTGAACGCAAACGATGCATGGTGCTCGTGTACTACCGATACAACTAATGCTTTGCTGTAGCAGGAAGGCACCTACAGCGGCTAATGTCAGACCAACCATCCACTTTTTCGTTCGTTTGCGCATAGAGATCCTATTTACTTAGATGATGTAGAATTTCCTAGTTTTAAACTAAGGGCAGCTTGCAGAAAAGCATCGATATCGCCATCAAGAACACCTTGAGCATTGCTTTTTTCTACGCCTGTACGCAGGTCTTTCACCATCTGGTACGGCTGCAGCACATAAGAGCGAATTTGATGACCCCATCCAATTTCTGCTTTGCTAGACGCTTGATCAGCTGTTGCCTCTTCTCGTTTGCGTAATTCTAACTCGTACAAACGCGAGCGCAACATGCCCATTGCAATAGCTCGATTGCGATGCTGAGAGCGATCCGTTTGGCACTGCACAACAATACCAGAAGGTAGATGCGTGATGCGAATGGCACTTTCTGTCTTATTCACGTGTTGGCCTCCAGCGCCAGACGCGCGATATGTGTCGATTCTTAAATCTTTTTCTTCTATGACGATATGAATTGTATCGTCAATAACGGGATAAACCCAAACAGAGGCAAAGCTTGTGTGCCTTCGCGCATTGGCATCAAACGGTGAAATCCGAACGAGCCTATGAACACCAGATTCTGTTTTAAGCCATCCATAGGCGCGGAATCCTGAAATTTTTAGTGTTATCGATTTAAGGCCAGCTTCTTCTCCTGGACTTTCTTCAAAAACTTCCACTTTGTAACGATGTGCCTCTGCCCAACGCGCATACAAGCGCGAAAGCATTTCCGCCCAATCCTGTGCTTCTGTTCCTCCCGCACCAGCGTGGATTTCAAGATAACAATCGTTGGCATCGGCCTCGCCAGAGAGCAAACTTTCCAGTTGATAGATGTCTATACGTTTGGCTAAGTCTTGCAATAGCCCCTCTGCCTCATTCATAGAGGCCTCATCTCCTTCTGATGTCGCCATCTCTAATAGAGCAAGCGCATCATCTAGTTCTTGGGTGTACGTCTTAAATCGACCAAGCTCTGTTTCGAGAATAGACCGCTCTTGCATTACCTTTTGTGCACGAGCAGGATCCTCCCATAAAGCAGGATCTTCAGCAGCAAAGTTAAGCTCATTTAGGCGACCCAACGAGACATCCCAGTCAAAGAAACCCCCTGACAAGACGCAACGAATTTTGCATATGGGCCACAAGACGCTCGGTCTCTTCGCGCATTACTGTTCCTTTGTGCTATCACATGCGCATGTGCTTGTGTTCTCTGCTGTTGCACGGATCTCGTCCATGCTCACAGGTGTTTGCGGCACAATTGTAGAAATCGCGTGTTTATAAACAAGCTGCACATGTGCTTCGCGTCTTAATAAAAGGGAGAAACTGTCAAAAGAGCAGATATTGCCGAACAATTTGATTCCGTTCGCCAAGAAGATCGTTACAGGCAAGTGCTTTTGTCGAAGGTAATTCAAAAAGGCATCTTGTCCGCTTGCTGGTCGTTTTTTCGGTGTTTCTCCTTCTTCTTTTAATTCCTCAGAGCAATGAGCCACTTCTTGTGTAGACATTTTAAACCTTCCTCCTATTTATGCCGAAAAGTAATGCGCCCCTTGGTAAGATCATAGGGTGTCATTTCAACATTTACTTTATCACCAGCAAGTACGCGAATGCGATTTTTACGCATGCGTCCTGAAGTATGTGCCAACACTATCTGATCGTTTTCGAGCTGCACACGGAACATTGTGTTCGGCAGAACCTCCATTACCACGCCAGACATCTCTAGCAAGTCTTCCTTCGGCATCTTTCTCCTTCTTTGCAGATATTAATTGTAACGACGCGACAGGTAAACAAAAAGTTAAGCGTGATAGGGCTTTAAGGGTAGTCCTCCCCCTGCGTTCTTTTTGCAACACAGGAGAGGTGCCCCCTTGATCTCGCCTTTAAGAGTAAGTAGCTTCGCAAAGATTGAAGAGACGGAGCGTGCCGTGCCGCAAGCGTTTGTTTTTCCCGGCCAAGGGGCGCAATCTGTTGGTATGGGAAAAGAGCTCTACGATGCCTTTCCTGCCGCTCGCGAAGTTTTTACGCGCGTTGATGAGGCACTTTCCGAGCATTTATCGCATCTTATCTTTTACGGACCAGCTGAGCTTCTTAGGGAAACACGCAACGCACAACCTGCTCTTATGACGGTAAGTCTTGCTGTGGCACATGTCTTAGAAAAAGAAGGAGGCTTTCTGCTCGCCGAGCAAAGCGCCTATGGTGCAGGACATTCTTTGGGGGAATACACTGCTCTTGCCGCATTTGGATCTTTATCTTTGGAAGAAACAGCGCGTCTTTTGTACCTGCGTGGTCGTGCTATGGAAGAGGCGGTTCCTACAGGTTCCGGTGGCATGGCAGCCATTTTAGGACTGGACAAATCAGATGCTCAAGAGATTGCGCGGATCGCAGGAATAGATGGAGTATGCGCAATCGCGAACGACAACTGTCCAGGACAATTTGTCATTAGTGGAGAGAAGAACGCTCTTTCTACTGCCATGCGCCTTGCAACAGAAAAAGGTGCTAGGCGTGTCGTCCCTCTTGATGTTAGTGGCCCTTTTCATTGCTCTCTTATGAAACCAGCACAAGAGTCCATGAAACACGCTTTTTCCAACTTATCTGTAAAAGACCCTGCCGTTCCCCTTGTTTCCAATGTTACAGCGGCACCTGTATCAGAAGGTTCTAACATTGCAGCTCTTCTTGTAGATCAGATAACGCATTGTGTTCGGTGGACAGAAAGCGTTCAGTGCCTGGTTTCTTTAGGGGTAGACCATTGCATAGAGATCGGTGCAGGGCGAGTTTTGAGTGGTCTTATCAGGCGTATTGCGCCATCGGTGCGCATCAATACCTTAAATGCACCGCAAGATATTGAGGCTTTTCTGAAAGAAAGCACGTAAAAGAAAAGGAGAAAGTATGCTTAACCTAAAGGGAAAGGTAGCACTCGTTACAGGAGCAACAGGAAGTATTGGTATCGCAATCGTACGCGCCCTACATACGGCTAATGCAACGATTGCTTTGTCAGGAACACGGCGCACAGCGCTTTCCAGTTTTGCAAATGTATTAAAGGAGCGCGCGCATAGTTTTCCGTGTAATTTGACCGATGCTACAGCTGTTGAAAAGCTCGTTCCGAACGTTGAGCAAGCATTAGGAAGCGTTGATATTCTTGTTAACAATGCGGGTATTGTACGTGATGGTTTGTTAATGCGCATGTCTGATGAAGCTTGGGATCATGTACTTAAAGTCAACCTGGAAGCAGCGTTTCGCCTTATGCGGATCGCTGTTAAAGGGATGATCGATCAGCGTTGGGGACGTATTATCAATATCACGTCCATCGTGGGAGTAGCAGGAAACGCTGGTCAAGCAAATTACGCGGCAGCAAAAGCGGGACTTATTGGGCTTACAAAGTCTACAGCAGCGGAGATTGCCTCTCGCGGAATTACTGCTAATTGTATTGCGCCGGGTTTTATCTCGTCTACGATGACAGATGCTTTAACAGACGAACAAAGAAGGCATTTTCAAGGAATGATCCCAATGCGTCGTGCAGGAAAGCCCGAGGAAGTCGCAGCAGCTGTATTGTTTCTTGCAAGTCAAGAGGCTTCGTATATAACAGGTCAAACGATTCACGTGAATGGTGGTTTGGCAATGATTTAAGGTAGAGAAGAGAATGGCATTCCGAGCAAAACGCTTATTTAAAACGGAAGGATTGCTGGTTTTGCTCTAGAAGAACAGTCCTGCTTGGTTATACGTAACAATGTTTTTGAATTTGTTCGGTGCGAAGGAAAAGCAACTCTCTGTTGCAATACTTGCAATACAATGTGTGTACCTATTACATCTATCAATAGAGTAATCCGCAAAGAAGAAGATGTCGTGCTTTACACAGATTTCTGGGGTCATCAAACAGGAACTCCATCTACACGCTGTGAGGTAATATTCGGCGGTATGGGTCAATGTACTGCTGTTGTTGAACACGGCAATTGCGAGATTCCTGTGGGAGGATATGCCTGTTCGCTTCCAAAAGGAAAAGTCAAGAAGGATTCACGCTGTTAGAGCTAGCGCAATTTATGATTGATCTTGGGTGCGTTGAAGCGATTAATTTAGATGGCGGTAAATCTTCTTCTTTGACCATCAAAGGAGAGGAGAAAACAAAGGGAGACAAGCGCTCTGTTTCCGATTGCCTTCTTTTCGAGAGGCGTACTTCTTAAGGACATTTTACTTTCTTGAGGAAGTCTTCTAGGCTGGCCGCTAGTTAGGGAGCTTCTAAACCGACTCGAAAAAGAGGAAAGCGCTTGTAAAAGTAGGTCTGGACTCTGAGCCAAAAGGGTTGAAGAAAAGTCCTTACCACAACATAGGAGGTATCTCATGCAAAAACAGCAGAGCTCTTCAGAATTCCAAAAGCTCAAACGCGTTATTCTGTCGTGTGTTGCAGGAAGTTCTCTTGAATGGTTTGATTTCGCTCTTTATGGGTATTTTGCCGCTATTTTAGGGAGAGCTTTCTTTCCATCAGGAGATTCTTTTCAGCAGCTAATTTCTTCTTTCGGCGCTTTTGCTTCAGGACTTATCGCCCGTCCTTTAGGAGCTGTCTTTTTCGGGTACATCGGCGACCGATTGGGTCGGAAGAGAGCTCTGTTGATCTCTATCTATATGATGGCATTACCGACAGCGGCGATGGCTCTTCTTCCCACACACGCTTCTATCGGTGTATGGGCGGGTGTTTTATTGACGCTTATCCGTATTCTTCAAGGACTGGCGCTAGGAGGTGGTTTTACAGGAACTATCGTGTTTCTTTATGAGCACTCCAGCCAAGAGAAAAAAGGCACCTTTTCCTCTTGGGCTCCCTTCAGCCTTGTGTTTGGATTTGTAATTGGTGCGATAACTGCGACATTTATGGCAACAGTACTTACTGCAGAGCAATTAGAAGACTGGGGATGGCGTGTTCCTTTCGGTCTCAGCTTTTTCGGAACATTTATTGCGCGATACGTTAAAAATAAATTGCAAGAACCGGAAGAATTTCTTGTCTGCCAAGAGAAGAAGACAGAACAAAAAGAAAAATCCTTATTTCGCAATCTGTTCAAGCGTCATTGGAAAGCGTTGATTTTGGTTGTATGGATCGATGTCTTGACGGCCTGTGGGTATTTTCTGCTTTCGGTCTTTTTCCCAACGTATTTCGTAGAAATACTTGGATTTGAAAGAGAGACGAGCTTTTATATTACGACAACTAATATGATTTTGTTTTCTTTAACAATTCTTTTCGGCGGATGGCTTTCAGATCGTCTTGGCAAGAGGAAACAAATGCTTTGGGCGACTATAGCTCTTGCCGCCTCTGCTTATCCTTTGTTTTTAGCGTTTCGATCGGGCCCTGTTTGCGCCTTATTGGGCCACTTAGGATTGATTGTCTTGTTTTCTATTTATTATGGACCAATTCCAGCGACTATCTGCTCTATCTTTCCCACAAAGACTCGGCTTATGGGTGTATCTATTGCACATAACTTTGCTATGGCTGCTTTTGGGGCCTATGCGCCAACCTACGCTACATATCTTGTGAAATGGACCGGAAATATCGCGATACCGTCTGTATTGTTTGTTGCTAGCGCTCTGGTGACAGCGGCGGGTTTGTATGTTTGGAAAGAAGGCGAACACTATTAATCTCAAAACAAGCTATCTTGTCATTGGATGGGTGGTCGAGTGGTTGAAGGCACCGGTCTTGAAAACCGGCAAAGAGGCGACTCTTTCGTGGGTTCGAATCCCACCCCATCCGCCATCAAAGATTAGCACTGTTTTTGATAAGCTTTTTAGAGCGATAGGCTAAGGTCAATGCCGCTTCCGCACCTCTGCTTGCCAAGGCGCGAGGAAAGGGACTCCGCTCGTTTTGGTGCTCAAGGAAACCTTATTAGCCTCAAATTGACGCTCTTTATTGGATTTCATAGACTGCCATGTGATGATAGAGAAATCCAGTATGCCGCAAGATTATAAATCGACTATTTCGCTGCCGCAGACATCTTTTGAGCTGCATAAGAGGCAGTCAGATGAGGATCTGCTAGCATTTTGGAAAGAACGTGATCTTTACAAGCGCTTGCGCGGCTTATCACATAATCGGCTGAAATTTGTGCTACACGATGGGCCACCCTATGCCAATGGGGCGCCGCATATGGGGCACGCGCTGAACCGCATTTTGAAAGATGCAATCGTTCGTTTGCACCAGATGAACGGATGGGACGCTGTATTTGTTCCTGGCTGGGATTGCCACGGACTACCAATCGAGTGGCAAGTAGAGGAGAATTTTCGCAAACAAGGACGTCCAAAAGAATCCATCGCTCCTCAAGAGTTTCGTTCTGCTTGTCATGACTTCGCACATCATTGGATCGCGGTTCAGAAAGATGTTTTTCGGCGCATGGGCACATGTGCAGATTGGGACAATCCGTACATCACAACAGACCCAAAAGTTGAAGCGGTCATCATTCGAGAATTAGGTAAATTTCTGTTGTCTGGTGCTCTATATCAAGGTGAGCGGCCTGTGCTGTGGTCTGTGGTTGAGCAAACAGCCCTTGCGGAAGCTGAGGTCGAATACCGAGAAAAGAGTTCCACGAGTGTATACGTCGCATTTCCGATAGAGACATCGCCTTTATCCGCTTTGAAAGATGCTTATTGTGCTATCTGGACGACCACACCTTGGACGCTTCCGGCTAATCGCGCGATTGCTTATGGCGAACACATCGATTATTGCGTAGCGCTTTTTGAGATCATTGAGGGTATGGGGACTACCATCTCTTTAGTCGTTGCCGAAGAACGCCTTGCGGAATTGGCGCAAGAGCTAAATATTTCGCCCACTGTTACAGCACGTTTCAAAGGACGTGAGCTACAAGGTACTATCTGCCGGCATCCTTGGTATGGAAAAGGTTATGATTTTACAGTGCCTCTTCTGCCTGGTCGGCATGTGGACACAAGTGTGGGCACGGGACTCGTTCACACAGCCCCTACACACGGCCTAGACGACTTTGAAGTCGGACGTGAATTTGGCCTAGAGGTGCCTAAGTTAGTTTCTGAAAATGGAATCTATACCGAAGAAACACCACTTTTTGCAGGCAAGGCAATTTTTAAGGTCGATGAAGAAATTATCGCACATCTCGCAGCCGCTAAATGCCTACTCGCGCACGCTACTATTCGGCATAGTTTCCCGCATTCTTGGCGTTCTAAAGCGCCACTTATTTTCCGCACAACACCGCAATGGTTTATTAGCCTTGATAAGACGCATTTGCGCAAGAAGGCGCTTCGTGCGATTGAGAATGTTCGATGGATTCCTGAGCAAGGATATAATCGCATTAAAGCGTTTGTAGAAAACCGAGGCGATTGGTGTATTTCTCGCCAACGTGTGTGGGGGGTGCCACTGGCCCTTTTTGTCAACAAAAAATCCGGAGAACCATTGCGCGATCCTGAAGTCATTAAGCGCATTGCTCAACTTGTGGAAGAACATGGATCAAGCGTGTGGTTCACAGAATCTCCGCAGACGTTTCTAGGAGATCAATACAAAGCAGAGGACTTCACTCAAGTCTTTGATATCGTTGATGTATGGTTTGAAAGCGGCTGCTCGCACGCGTATACACTGGAAACACGGCCTGATTTGCAAACGCCAGCGGATTTATATCTTGAAGGTTCCGATCAGCACCGAGGCTGGTTTCAATCTTCTCTGCTGGCTGCTATAGAAACGCGCACCCATGCACCATATAAAGCGGTTTTGACACACGGTTTTCTCCTTGATGAAGAAGGCCGGAAAATGTCCAAATCAGCAGGCAACGGCCTTGATCCTGTTACTATTATCGCTCAGAAAGGAGCCGATATTCTTCGCTTATGGGCCATTAATAGCGACTTTAAGGAAGATGTGCGCGTGGGTGTATCTATTCTTAAGCAGCAAGAGGATCTATATAAGCGCTTGCGGAATACTTTGCGCTATTTGCTCGGCAATTTACGGGAATTTAATGCGCGCGATGCTGTCGCTCTAGCAGATATGCCAGTGCTCGAGCAATGGGTCCTGCATCGTCTTACGGAAATGGAAGAAACAACAGCACAAGCTCATTCAAGTTTTGAAATGAACATCCTTCTGTCAGAATTGCATTCTTTCTGTGCTAACGACTTGTCGGCGTTTTATTTCGATATTCGCAAGGATTGTCTTTATTGCGATGGTCTCGCAACGCTAAGGCGTCGGGCATGTCGAACGGTGCTGGAACACGTTTTCGAGGCACTTGTACGGTGTCTGGCTCCTTTTACACCCTTTTTAGCAGAAGAAGCATGGCAAACACACGCAGATCGTGCTGGGAAAAGTCTCTTTGAAACATTCATGGAGCCTTTGCCAGAGACGTGGTGTAATCCTGCACTTGGCCAGCAGTACCAAACGGTAAAAAATATCCGTCGCGTGCTGACAGGAGCATTGGAAAGGGCTCGTGTAGAGGGAAAGATACGGTCGAGCTTGGCAGCAGCTCTTGTGCTCTTTGACCCCGATCGACAATTACCGGAAATGACACTACCGGATCTGGCTGACTTAGCAATTGTCTCTCAAGCTGAAGTACAGCACGAAACGGTGCCAGATGATGCTTTTGTTCTGCCAGAGGTCTCGAGTTTTGGCGTGCGCGTACACATAGCTGAAGGCGAAAAATGCGCCCGGTGTTGGAAGATACACCATGCTCTAGAAGAAGGCCTTTGTCCGCGGTGTAAGGAAGTTGTGTCAGAATGCTAAAGCTCCTGAAGCGGTTCTTGCTGTTTGGAGGTGTGACCTTTTGCGTTGTCTGGGCTGATCAGCAGACAAAAGCGTGGATGCAGGTCTTTATCGAGGAGCAAGGCGGCGCATTTGCTTTGACAGCATATCTTTCGCTTGTGCGTGTTTGGAATAAAGGTATGAGCTTTGGCCTGCTTAACCATATGGACATCGTCTGGTTGTTCCTCGCTTTTGTGTGCATTGCGGTATTGTTCTTTGTCGTGCGCACGTATAAAGACTCTTCTTATTTTCTGACCTCTTTATATGGACTTGTTACTGGAGGTGCGCTGGGCAACGGAATCGATCGTGTGCGTGACGGTGCTGTGTTTGATTTTCTCGATTTTCACTTGGGGGGCACGCATTTCCCAGCGTTTAATCTAGCTGATGCGAGCATTAGTATAGGCGCGGTGCTGCTAGCCATATTTTATCGGAAACAAACATGAAGAGTGAGCGCATTGCTAAAGTCATTGCGCGTGCAGGCCTCTGCTCACGTCGTGAAGCAGAGAAATGGATTACCGCGGGGCGCGTAACGCTCGATGGCGCAATGCTGACTACTCCTGCAGTTGCGATCACTTCTGCGCAGCATGTTTGTGTCGATGGTCAGCCCCTTCCAAAAGCAGAAAAACCTCGTTTGTGGCTGTTTCATAAGCCAGCGGGCGTTATTACGACGCATCGTGATCCGCAAGGACGAAAAACGGTCTTTGAGTTGCTGAAACAGCGTGGCATGTCTCACGTTATCTCTGTAGGGCGGCTTGATATGGCTTCAGAAGGCCTGCTGCTTTTGACAAACGACGGAGAGCTTGCCAGATATCTTGAACTTCCTGCTACAGGATTATCGCGCCGATACAGAGTGCGTTTGTTTGGAATGGTGACACAAGAGGCTCTGGATCAACTACGTCAGGGCATAACGGTACGTGGCGTAGCATATGGACCCATAGAAGCGACACTAGATCGACAAAAGGGGCGCAATGCTTGGTTGACGATGGCACTCCGCGAGGGCAAGAACAGAGAGATCCGTCGATTGGCAGAGCATCTTGACTGGGCTGTCAATCGATTGATTCGTATTGCCTATGGGCCTTTCCAATTAGGAAATCTGAACATCGGAGAAGTCATGGAAACTTCTTATTCCACCTGGCGTAAGATGTTAAGAATAAATTAATAATCGTCTTTTGTGTTTGGCAAAACTAAGCGCTCTCTTGATTAGATTTTCTTACAAAATAAGCAAGTGATACGAGAAAAAAGGAGAGAAGATCAAGTTTCATCAAGTAAAAGTGGATAGCAAGTTTTGTCACCAAGATAAACAATCTTTCTTTTGCTATGCTTGATCTCCTTATAGGCTCTCCCAGCAAGTATACTTTCTGCGTTTTTGCCGTAGAAGTGCATTAGTTCAAGCACAGACTCGGGATATTTCTGCCTTGCCCAGAACATATCCACAATAAGATTGGAAAATTCCTAATCGTTTACAATCTTTTCTGAGAAAGAACCGTCTTCACCAACGAGCTGTCTAAAAGTCACCAGCATTTCCTCCAGAGATGATTCGCTCTTATCCCCTAGAGCCGTTGTCGCCTTCTTGAGGATCGACTTTTCGGCGGAGTCTTCATAGCTTTCCATTCCGTTGGAGCTCCCTATCAGACCGATAAACACTATAGTGGCCATTAGTGCATTCCGTGCGAATTGCTTACCTGGCATATTTCTTCCTTTACTATTGCGCAGAGAATCACTATAATTCTCGATCAGGAGTCAAGATACCTCAGAAGCATTAAATGTCAAGTTTGCGTGAAAAATATTTAGAAAAATTAAGACGATATGGCGAACTTAAATAGGAAAGCCTAATCTTGAGACCCTCAAGGACCTACTGAGACGAAAGTCAACTTCCGGTTAAGGTGCTGTTTGATCGCTTTGTTCACGCTTTCAAGCGTTACTTCTTGAATTTTCTTAACGCACGTTTGAAGAATATCCGGAGGCAAACAGAGGAGCGCATAATTCATAAGCAATGAGGCAATGCGCTGGCAATCTGTAAAAAACAAGATAAAGCTGCCATTCAAGAACTTCTTGGCCCCAGCCAGCTCTTCCTCTGTTATTCCTCTTTCGGCTATGATACTCCATTCTTGTCGAACGAAGTCCACGGCCCTATCCAAGGATTCCGTGCGCATCATTCCAACCAGTATTTCCGTACAAGCCAACTGATTCCAGAAAGTGTATGTGAAATACACAAGCCCGTTCTCAAGACGGAGTTTCTTGTGAAGACGCGATTGAGGTCCACCTCCTAGAACGTGATTAGCAATCTGAAAAGCAAAAAAATCGGGATCTGAGGCCCGTATTCCATCTTGGTACCAAAAAACGATGTTCTGTGGCAAAAATTTCTGAACTCGTACACCCTCTTTGACAAATTGTGGAGAGATATGGGGCGTATCAAGTGGGGAGGCTTTATCCGGCAAGGCGCCAAAAACACCGTCTACGCAGTCAATTGCCTCTTTGGAAGGCATATCTCCCACGATGATAACGATAAGCTGATCTTTTGCTAAACGTTGGTTTTTGAAAGCAATCAGATCTTGTTGTGCAATGGCTTGCAGACTAGCCTTTGTTGGATGGCGTGCGTAGGGGTGGTCGCCATAGGCCGCTTTGCGCATAGCGCGTTCGCCTAGCACTTCTGGATTGTCTTTTCGTAACGCCTCTTCTGCGATAAGACGCTGTTGAACACGTTGTATCGCTTCCGCAGAGAGTGTCGGTTCTGTCATAACAAGACGTGACAGATAAAGCACAAGGTGCTGATGCTGCTTTGTATAGGTAATGGAAAGAAAGAAGTTATCTTCATCGACAAAGAATCCGATCTTGCCTCCAACATTTTCGAGCTGTTCACAGATTTCTCGCCCTGAAAGATTGCCAGCACCTTCTAATGCCATTTCCGACAAGAATAAGCTGCATCCTTCCTTGTTCTTAGGATCAGCTACGTTACCAGCTTTTCGAAACGCAGCTTTTATCGAGACGATAGGCGATGCATGATCCTCGTAAAGCCAAATACGGATACCTTTTGGTGTTACGATCTCTTGTATCGCAGAGATTTCAGCACTCGCAAAAAAAGGAAGAATGCAGCAGAACAAGAGTAAATGTTTCATCATTTTGCTTCCTTTGGCAGAAGGATCGTGACAACTTCAGGTGGATATCCCATATTTCTAAGTGCTGCGCGAAAAACATCAAGAGAAACAGATTCTATTAATTTTAGATACTTATCAATGAAATCTGGCGAATATCCGGCGCCCAGCCAATAGGCCAAAAGTGCTGCCACTTGATCAATTTTATCCAGAATAAAAGGAACAGCCGCCGCAAATTTTTGCTTCACATTCTCCAAATCCTGAAGGGTTGCGCCTCTGCTGGAATCTGCATTCTCTGCCGCACACTGGGAAAGACACGCACGTAGTTGCTTTTCCAGCGTCTCAACAGAAACATTTGGGCAGGGAATCGCTTGTATAACCAGAGCGCCCCCTTCTTTCCTACACACTTCTGCTTCGCAGAAAACAGAGGAAGCAACCGCCTGCTCCTCTACAAGCCGCCGGTAGAGGTAACTTGTTTTCCCTCGGCCTAGCCATTTACTAGCTAATTCTAGAGCAGCTGCAAGAGTCTGCTCTTTATGGAAGCAAGGTGCATACCAATAAAACGTTAAAACAGGCTGCTGTGTTTGATCGCTGCTCTTAACAATTCGAGTTTCCTCATTATTTTGATGAGATTCGCGCTTCTGCCATCGGCGCTCTTGCGGCTCTGGTCCAGAAAGGTGACCATAATGCTTCTCCGCAAGACAACGTGCTTTCTCTAAAGTAATATCTCCTACGATCACGAGAACAATATTTTTTGCCACATAGTGCATAGCATAGAAATCGAGCACATCATTCCAAGACAAGCTCTCAACATCTTTCGGGAGGCCGATAACATCTCGCCCATAGGGATGATTGGGAAACAGATTATAGCGTGCACGGCTGTCAAGTACTTCGGTGTCTGAAGAAGCACTAATCTTGAGTTCTTCCAAGACAACCAGCTTTTCTTTCTCAAAATTTTCAGGAGATACGTTAAGGTGTGCAAGACGATCCGCCTCGAGCTTCATGCATTGCTCCAGATGTTCCTTAGGCGTCAATTCCATGAAGATGGTTACCTCATGGCTAGTAACAGCATTATACTGGATACCGCAGTTGTCCATTATCCACGCGAAAGCATCTTGTGAAACTGTTTTTGTTCCTCTAAACATTAAATGCTCAGCAAAATGGGCAACTCCCATTTTTCCATAAGGATCGTCGGCACCTCCTACATATACACACGTTGAAAACATAATAACGGGCGCTCTGTGATTCTCATAGACAACAACTTTGACACCGTTTTTTAGCGTACAAGTTCTCACCCTTAAGAAAACAGCAGGAGGAGTAGTGGACTGTTCCGCCAACCCTCTAGAAGGTGTTGTCATAAGGCATAGTACTGACATCAAAAGAAGAAGGACACGACGCTTCTTCCATCTTAAGACCATTAGGGGCGTTTTCTGTAAAACTGTAAAAAGGGAAAAAGATGCAACACAAAACAGCCATACATTCTCTGCACACAAGAACACAAGCGGCAGGT
>JAITIJ010000002.1 GCA_031279495.1 Holosporales bacterium
AGAGCCAAGCGTATTCTGTCTGTAGCAGTTTACAATCACTATAAACGTATTGCGCACGGAACCCAAAATGGCGATGTTGAACTCTCAAAGTCCAACATTTTGCTGATAGGGCCAACAGGATGCGGCAAGACATTGCTTGCACAAACGTTGGCGCGTGTTCTTGATGTTCCCTTTACTATGGCTGACGCCACGGCACTGACAGAGGCGGGTTATGTTGGGGAAGACGTGGAGAACATTATCCTTAAGCTTCTACAAGCGTCAGATTACAATGTGGAACGCGCGCAGCGTGGCATTGTTTACATTGATGAGATCGACAAAATTTCCCGTAAATCAGAGAATCCGTCCATCACCCGAGATGTTTCTGGAGAAGGTGTCCAACAGGCATTGCTGAAAATTATGGAAGGTACGGTAGCTTCCGTTCCACCCCAAGGGGGGCGTAAGCACCCTCAACAAGAATTTTTGCAGGTCGATACAACGAACATTTTGTTTATTTGCGGTGGCGCTTTCGCAGGCCTTGAAAAAATTATCTCCGTACGCGGCCAAACGACTTCGATAGGATTCGAGGCAAAAGTGGGAACACCAAGCAATCAAGAAGTAGGTGCCTTATTTGCTAAGGTAGAACCAGAGGATTTGCTGAAATTTGGTCTTATCCCAGAATTTGTCGGGCGCTTGCCCATCGTGGCGACGCTTTCAGATCTAGATGAGCAATCTCTCATGAAAATCCTGACAGAACCGAAGAACGCACTGGTCAAGCAATATAAATGTTTTTTTGAGATGGAAGATGTTAAATTGCGATTTACGGATGACTCTCTCTCTGCTATCGCTCATAAAGCTCTGGAAAGAAAAACGGGCGCACGAGGCTTGCGATCAATCATGGAAGCAGCTCTTCTTGACACAATGTACGAGCTTCCTGAGTTCAGCGATGTGGAAGAAATCGTCATCAATAAAGATACAATAGAAAACGGAGGACACCCCCTAAAAATACACGCAAGATCCTTAGCTAAACCAAAACCTGAAACTGCATAAGCGTTGAGGCTTCTTATGAGTGAAGAAAGAGAAGAAGAAAAGCATCCTGAAGAAGCCGCGTTCTGCTTGCCTGTTTTACCTCTTCGAGATCTTGTCGTTTTCCCGCGCATGATTGTACCTCTTTTTGTTGGAAGAGAACGCTCGATTCGGTCTTTAGAATATATCATGAAAAAAGAGGATAAGAGGATCCTGTTGTCTGCACAGAAGGATCCTCAGAAGGACGATCCGTCTCCAGGCGACATTTTCGATATTGGTACGGTTTCCTCTGTTTTGCAGTTGCTACGCCTTCCGGATGGGACGGTCAAAATCCTGGTTGAGGGACTCTTTCGTGGTCGTGTTCTAAACTATACGAACGCAACAGATTACTGCGAAGCCGAAATAGAAGAGGTCTTAGATATTGTCGATAAAGAGAAAGAGATCACCGCCTTAGTCCGCACCCTGATGGATCAATTTGAGGTATACATCAAACTTCACCGGCGCATTTCGCCAGATGTTATGACGGCTTTAAAGCAAGAGGTCTCTCCAGGACGACTGGCGGATATTATCGCATCTCACCTTTTGCTACGCATTCCTGATAAACAGCGCATCCTAGAAATACCTACATTATCAAAGCGACTAGAGCTTATCGCTTCTTACTTAGAGGCTGAAGTTGGGGTAATGCAAGTGGAGCGTCGCATTCGCAGTCGCATCAAACGCCAGATGGAAAAGACGCAGCGGGACTACTATCTAAACGAACAGATGAAGGCCATCCAACACGAACTCGGCGAACAGGAAAACGCCAATGGAGAGCTTGATGAGCTGGAAGCCAAGATTAAGAAAACGAAACTTAGCAAAGAAGCGCGCGAGCGCGCAACATCAGAGCTTAAAAAACTCAGGTCTATGGCGCCTATGTCTGCCGAAGCCACTGTTGTTC
The DNA here is from genome assembly GCA_031279495.1 of Holosporales bacterium. Classification (GTDB taxonomy): domain Bacteria; phylum Pseudomonadota; class Alphaproteobacteria; order UBA3830; family JAIRMZ01; genus JAITIJ01. Next base: position 1,940 of record JAITIJ010000002.1, read on the forward strand.
GCAATTACCTAGATTGCTTACTAGGTGTTCCTTGGGGCAAGAAAACAACCGTCAACAAAAGCCTTAAAAAAGCACAAGAAGTGTTGGATGCCGACCATTATGGACTGAAGAAAGTAAAAGATCGAATTTTAGAGTACTTGGCCGTCCAGAATCGTGTTGAGAAAGTAACGGGACAGGTATTGTGTCTAGTTGGTCCTCCAGGCGTTGGGAAAACGTCGTTAGCGCGTTCTATTGCACGAGCAACAGGTCGCACTTTTGTGCGTATTTCTTTGGGCGGTGTACACGATGAGTCCGAGATTCGTGGACATCGCCGTACGTATATCGGTTCTATGCCGGGAAAGATCATTCAAGGCATGCGTAAAGCAGGAGTGACAAATCCGTTATTTCTGCTTGATGAGATCGATAAACTTGGACACGATTTTCGTGGAGATCCTGCTTCGGCCCTTCTAGAGGTCCTAGACCCTGAACAAAACGCAAGCTTTAACGATCATTACCTGGAAGTTGATTATGATCTATCTGATGTCATGTTTTTAACGACAGCCAATACCCTTCATTTGTCACAGCCTTTACTCGACAGATTGGAAACTATTCGTCTTTCTGGATATACAGAAGATGAGAAGATCGCGATCGGGCAAACATACTTGTTGCCGAAGCAGCAAAGACTTAATGGATTGAAAGAAAAAGAGTTTTCCGTTTCAGAACATGCGCTGCGGGATATTGTGCGATTTTATACACGAGAAGCCGGTGTTCGCAATTTGGAACGCGAAATAGCCAATCTTGCGCGCAAATCTGTACGCAAGATCCTAGCAGCAGAAGAGAAGGGTAAAACCCAACACATAAGTATCACTCGGCGCAATCTGAAAGAGTTTGCGGGCATTCCACGCTTTACAATCGGAGAGGCTGAAGGACACGACCTTGTAGGAGTGACGACAGGTCTAGCCTGGACAGAAGCGGGAGGAGAGCTTTTATCTATAGAAGCTGTTATTCTCCCAGGCAAAGGAAAAATGCTTATTACAGGCAAGCTTGGGGATGTGATGCAGGAGTCCATTCAAGCGGCTGCCAGTTTTGTACGTTCTCAATCTGAAAGATATGCCATAGACCCGGAATTCTTCGAAAAGAAAGATATTCACGTGCATGTTCCCGAAGGAGCTACCCCTAAAGACGGCCCGTCTGCTGGCGTTGCCATGGTTACTTCTATCGTTTCGGCTTTAACGGGCATTCCCGTGCGAAAGGATATCGCAATGACAGGGGAAATCACTTTACGTGGTCGTGTTTTGCCCATTGGAGGACTTAAAGAAAAAGCTTTAGCTGCAAGACGCGGTAATATTAGAATAATCTTCATTCCACATGATAATAAGAAGGACCTAGAAGAGCTCCCAGAGAATGTGCGCAAAGACATGACCATGATTCCAGTTCTTTTCGTCGATGAGGTTCTAGAGCAAGCGCTTGTGAGATGCCCTACCTCTAAGAAGAAAACGCGTTGTGTTCCGCGTGGCAGTTCGGCATCTACCTAAAACACCTCCGATAAAACTTTCGAGAACATAGAGGATACGAATGTTACCGTATGAGGATCTACTCAAATCAATTGTTCGTTATTTTACTATATTCTGCGTGCGTACTGTGGCTCTGCGCTGTAATTTTCCTTAATTCTTGCAGAAAGGCTTGTTTTGTTGTGCAATGTCCCAATGATACGTCTGATTTTTTTAGGGGATATCGCTAGTCGTGCCGGACGCCAATGCGTAGAGAGCCATCTGCCGATATTGCGAAAACGATACAGTCCTAGTTGCGTGATTGCTAACGTCGATAATGCGGCACACGGAATTGGTGTCACTCTAGAAATCGTTCAGCAATTGCATGAGATGGGTGTGGATATCTGCACCGGTGGTAATCACGTTTTGGATAGAAAAGAAAGTCGGCAAGCACTGACGCAGTGTCCTTACCTTATTCGTCCTCTCAATCATCTTGTATCTCTTCCTGGAGCAGACAATTGCCTGTTTTCTTTACCAAATGGCGAGAAAATTGTCGTCTTTCAGTTGCTTGGAAGTATGCATATGCCTACTCCTGTAGAGAGCCCTTTCATCGCTGCAGATCGTTTCTTAAGAAATTACACATTAGGAAGGAGCGTCTCTGCTGTTTTTGTGGATTTCCATGCAGAGGTGACATCAGAGAAAATGGCACTTGCCCATTATCTTGATGGGCGTGTATCAGCGGTTATTGGAACGCACACGCATATTCCCTCTGCCGATACATTTATTTTGCCGAAAGGGACCGCTTACCAAACAGATACAGGTATGTGCGGAGACTATGCTTCGGTGATTGGAATGATGCCAAAAGCTGCTATTGATCGCTTTTTGTATCCTTATCACACGATTCCTCTTACTCCGACGAAGGGAGAAGCCACGCTTTGCGGAACACTTATTGATATTAATCCATCTTCTGGACAAGCACAGGCTATCTTCCCTATACGTCTTGGAGGTGTTCTTCCAGCCCATTTACCAGCACTATAAATTTAGCATAAGGGTGCAAGTAACGATCTTTCCACCCTTCTCTTGCAAGAGATTCCGGAATATGCAACCTTTCCGTATGGGTATGAAATGGGTTCGTTTTGCTCCATCTCCTACGGGGTTGCTACATGTAGGAAATGCGCGAGCAGCACTGCTAAATTACCTTTACGCGCAGCAGGAAGGTGCGCAATTTCTTTTACGTATTGACGATACGGATACCGAGCGTTCAAAACCGGAATTTGTCGAGGCTATCAAACACGATCTCGGTTGGTTAGGAATTTCGTGGAATCGCATAGAATTTCAATCCGCACGTTTATCACAGTATAAGCACGCTGCTGAGCAACTACGCTCTATTGGTCGGCTGTATCCATGTTACGAAACACCTGAAGAGTTAGCATTTCAGCGAAAGGCCCTTTTAACCCAAGGAAAACCACCCGTTTACAACCGTGCGGCTTTGACACTTTCCATTAAAGAGCGCAAGAGCCTTGAAGAAGCTGGACGCATTCCTTACTGGCGCTTTCGACTTCACGAAGATCGTATCAGCTGGGAAGACGGTATTTACAGCACAAGAATCTTTGAAGGGACTTACGCCAGTGATCCTGTCCTTATTCGCGCTGATGGTGTGCCTGTCTACACATTGGCTTCTGTTGTGGACGATCTGGAATTCGGCATCAGCTGTGTCATCCGCGGAGCAGACCATATCACCAACACTGCAGTTCAGATTCAACTTCTAGAGGCTCTGAATCCTACCGGCGTGGCCCATATTTCCTGGGCGCATTATCCTTTGTTTCGCATGCGTTCGGGTGAGGAGCTTTCGAAGCGCGCAGGAAGTATGAGTCTTCAAAGTTTGCGCGAAGAGGGAATTCACCCTTTAGCTGTAAATAGCTTCTTGGCAACACTTGGTACATCTGAGGCGTTAGACTCCAGTCTTTCTCTGGAGGATCTTATTGCGCGCTTCGGTCTAACCAAAATCAACTTGGCAGAGGCGCAATTTGATCCTCAAGATCTCCGCCGCTTTAATCAACATGTGCTGAGCAAGCTATCCTTCAAGGCTGTTGAAACAGACTTATATCAAGCTGGAATAACGATCTCGCCAGAATTCTGGGTCGCTGTCCGAGAAAACATAAATTCTTTGAAAGACGTAGCACGATGGAAAGAAATCTGTTTCGGCACTCCTTTTTTGGAGACACCTGAAGAGGATCTCTCGTTCTTAAAGGCTTGTCTACATTGCGCAGAAAACGCATCTGATACATTTGCTGATTCCAGTACATGGGAATCTTTTGTCAAAGAATTATCTCAATCTACAGGGCGGCGCGGGCGGCATCTTTTTCATTCCTTGCGACGTGTTTTAACGGGACAAGATTCGGGTCCAGAATTGCATGTTTTAATTTCCTTTATAGGGCGCACCCGTATGATGGAAAGAATTAGGGGACAAATAAGTGCTACAGCTTTATAATACACTGACACAACGCATCGAGCCATTTGTCCCTCCGCAGGAAGATAAAATCGGGATGTACGTCTGTGGACCAACGGTTTACGATCGTCCACATGTGGGAAACGCTCGTCCCATTGTTGTCTTCGACATTCTTTATCGCGTGCTAGCACAGCTTTATCCATTGGTCGTTTATGTGCGCAACATTACAGATATTGACGATAAAATTAACGCTCGTGCCGCAGAACGTAAGATTTCCATTAAAGAATTGACAATGGAAATAGAGGAAGTTTTCCGCGCAGATTTAGAGCATTTAGGAGTTCTTCCTCCTACATTTGAACCGCATGCTACAGACCATATCTTAGAGATCATTTGCTTGATCATGGAGATTATTACGGCGGGATACGCCTACGAAAAAGAAGGTCACGTTCTTTTCCGCGTACGGAAGGATCCTCAGTATGGACGACTCTCTCATCGCAATATCGACGATATGATAGCAGGCAGCCGAGTAGAGGTGGCTCCCTACAAAGAAGATCCTCTGGATTTCGTTCTATGGAAACCTTCTTCCATGGATCAGCCAGGTTGGGATAGCCCTTGGGGAAGAGGCCGTCCAGGATGGCATATAGAATGCTCTGCCATGAGTCAGAAATACCTCAGCAATACATTCGATATTCACGGAGGAGGTCAAGACCTTATCTTTCCCCATCATGAAAACGAAATCGCGCAAAGTTGTGCTGCGAACAATGGGACTCTTATGGCGCATACATGGGTGCATAATGGCATTGTGTTGATGGATGGCCAGAAGATGTCCAAATCGTTGGGTAACGTGCTTCCTCTTGCTACAGCTCTAGAGGCCTTTGATGGTGAAGTGATACGTTACTTCTTTCTGTCTACACACTATAGAAAGCCGTTGGATTGGACCCAGACTGGCCTAGAGCAAGCCAAACGGAGTGTAACACGCTTGTTTGGGGCCTTGCGAGATGCGGTTCTTCCTGTGGCAACTTCTTATGATCACACGAAAAGCGCTGTTTTCGAGGCGCTATGTGATGATCTGAATACGCCTCAAGCTTTGTTCTTGTTGCAAGAGAAAGCAAACGCTATTTACAAGGAATCCGATGCACAGAAAAAAGCGAATCTGCAAGAAGAATTACTGCGTGAAGCGCATATGATCGGACTGCTTGAGAAGGATGCGACTAATTGGCTGCAAGGACCGCATCTTGCTGATTTTTCAGCAACAGAAATCGATCGTCTTATAAAGGAGCGCGCTGATGCCCGTGCCGCCAATGATTTCGCTCGATCTGATGCTATTCGCGATACACTGTTTCAAAAGGGAATTGCTCTGGAGGATACGGCAGAAGGAACACGATGGTATCGCACATAATGTGATGTTTGGCTCTGCGTAGCAGAACGAAACAGCACCTTCTGTAAGCAATAAAGAGATGGGGGAGAGGGTCCCAAGCGGTTTTCTGAAAACAAAAGTATAACAACTTATCTCTGTTTTCGATATCTGAGAGGCAACAAGAAAAAAACGTGAGCACATCTCTTATCTTGCAACATCTTCTGCCGAAATTTGATGGAAAGGCTTTTTGTGTATAATCCGCTCTATGGATTGAAAGTCATAGTAATTTTCACCAAATTAGTAAAGGGAAAAACATGAGTTATACATATAAATTACTTGCTGCCGTAGCTGTGACTTTTTGAGCGAATGCAATGCATGCGCTCTTCCCCTTAGACGAAGAGTGTATGCCATTTAACCAAGCAATCGAACAGATAAGGCAAGGAGATTTAGCTACACAGCTCCGAGCTTTTAAAAGTATAATTCAAATAGCGAATACTCCTTGTGGGGATTTTCCTTCTGAAGGCGAAAAAAACAACAACGCAGAGCAATGAATATATTGATTTCTTTGTTGGATGATCCAAATCCTGATGTGCGGCTGATATCTGCTGAGTATCTTAATGACCACACACCTTTTGCCACACGCACTGATGAGGATGAGGCTATGGATCGAGTTTCACGTCTGTTATTGGAGGCTACGCCTCCTCAGTGCTCATGGTACCTCACATATAGGTTCTTCGATCCTATTTCTGAATGTCACGCAGAAATCACTGACATGTCGTTGTTTCAGCGCGCAGCTAAGGTAGTATTAGAAGGTGGGTATCGCGGGAGCACGCAAATCACAGCAGCGAAAAAAGTCCTGGAACTTCAAGGCCAGATCACAGATCCAGCGCTGATTCAATTAGCTAAAACAGCCTTGCAATAGAAACATAGCCCTGCCTCATTCGAGGTGTCACGTGAGAGCCTTCGCCCTTTAAGGTTCTTACCTGCACTATTTCTTCCGTTCCACTGTTTATGGCAACGCTCAAAAATAATCCTAAGAAGACTTCCTTTCATTACTTGTTGAAAGAGATGTCAGCAAAACCAACGCGAAAACCGGCGGGAACCAACTGCCCTTGTAAAGAGCGTATTTTTGAGCAAGAATTCGCCACAATACAAGGCTGGCAACAGCATGCCAATAAAAGGGTGTATGTTTCAGATCCGTATTCATGGACGTGGGGGGCAAGGCGTTGTGACTGCAGCGGATCTGTTTGCTGTTGCGGCGTTTCTTGAAGGGAAACATGCACAGGCTTTTCCTAGCTTTGGGTCAGAGCGGATGGGGGCTCCAGTCGTTGCGTTCTGCCGCATTTCTTCTACAGAAATTCGCCTACGCGAACCGGTTTTAGAACCAGATGCGCTGATTATTCAAGATCCGACTCTATGTGCCTCTGTCGATGTCTGCGAAGGCCTTTCTCAAAACGGGTATATTCTTATTAATTCCAAGAAGTCTCCTAAAGAGCTGGGGATTAATGATCGTGTTCGTAATCTTCCCCCGAAACATGTTTTGTACCTGGATGCTGCAGCTATAGCGACAGAACATGTGGGCCGTCCCATTCCCAACGCTGTTCTTCTTGGAGCGTTTGCCGCTCAAACGGAGATACTTCAACTAGAAAATGTTAAATCAGCTATTCTGACAAAATTCCCAGGGTCAATGGGAGAGAAGAACGTTGCGGCTGCTACAGCGGCTTTTGAAAGTGTACAACAGCGTTTTCAGGGAGCAGATTCATGTTAAAACAAATTGAAGGATCACAAGGAGTTGCCGCAGCGGTGGCGTTGTGCCGTCCTGATGTGATTTGCGCTTATCCTATTACTCCTCAAACGCACATTGTGGAAGACTTGAGTGCGCTTGTAAAAGCCGGAAAGCTTAGATCTGAGTATATCAATGTTGAATCGGAATTTGCCGCTCTGAGTGTTGCCATTGGAGCTTCAGCTGCCGGTGTGCGCAGCTACACTGCCACCTCGAGCCAAGGACTTCTTTTTATGGCTGAGGCTGTTTATAACGCATCTGGAATGGAGCTTCCTATCGTCATGACTCTTGGAAATCGTGCGATTGGCGCTCCTATCAACATATGGAACGATCATAGCGACGCAATAGCAATGCGGGGGGCAGGATGGATCATGCTGTTTGCAGAGACTAATCAAGAAGCGGCCGATCTGCATATCCAAGCATTTCGAATTGCCGAAGTGTTGCGATGTCCAGTTATGATATGCGTAGATGGATTCGTGTTGACACACGCAAATGACCGTATCGATATTCCAATGCAAGACGAGGTAGATGCCTTTCTTCCCACATTCTCATCGGACCAAACACTTGATCCGGCTCATCCGTGTTCTGTTGGGGCGATGGTTGGTCCAGAAGCTTTTACAGAGGTGCGGTATCTGGCGCACATAAAACAGCAAACGGCACTTTTGGAAATTACGAGAATTGCTGACGAATTTTATAATACTTTTCAACGCCATTCTGGAGGATTGGTGCGCGAGTATCGTCTAAAAGATGCGGAGGTTGTTGTCGTATCGATGGGCTCGGTCACCGGCACTATTAAGGAGACAATTGACGAGGAACGAGCTGCAGGTCACTCTATTGGGTCGTTAAATATCGTCTCTTTCCGCCCTTTTCCTGCAGAAAGTATCCGAGAAATGCTTAAAAAGGCGCGTACTGTTATTGTTATCGATCGCGCTATCGAACCAGGAGACGGTGGTCCTGTTTTTCAACAAGTGCAACACGCTCTTATAGGAGAAGCGCCAAAGGTGTGTTCCGTGATTGCAGGGTTAGGAGGACGCGCGGTGACGCGCCCGGCTCTTCATCGGCTCTTTGAGTATATGCGATCTGATGCTGTAGAATCTCCATATTTCTTGGATCTTAATACGCAAGCGTTATCAAACTTTCTGTCGACTCAGCGATGTCGCTCGGGTTGTTGTCACTCCTGCGGATCTTGCTAGAAAGGAGATAGACTATGCTTAACGGATTTTATCCTAAAGGCGTGAAAACTGTGGGGAATCGCTTGATTGATCCTGTGCACAACACTGTTCAGGCGCAGGAAAATCGCCCCAATACGCTCACGAGCGGCCATCGGGCATGTCAAGGTTGCGGAGAAGCGCTCGGCGCTCGCTATGTAATCGATGCGGCTATGCGTGCAACACAAGGCAAAGTTGTTGCGGTGAACGCAACAGGGTGTCTTGAGGTATTTTCCACTCAAAGTCCCGAATCTGCGTGGCAAATACCTTGGGTG
>JAITIJ010000084.1 GCA_031279495.1 Holosporales bacterium
AATACCGCATCGCTTGCTATAGATGTTTATTCCGAAGAACATTAGGGCATTTACGATTACACCGGGGAAGAGGCCGTAAATACCCCAGCGTTGTTCTAGGTCAAAGACAATCCAACCGATCACCACAAGACCACCCATCACCGCCGCTCGTGAAAAGGCGTACTTGCTACTTTTGTAGCCCAAGAGACGTGCTGACAGAGGGACTAGTACCGTTCCACACCAGAAGCCATCAGCATACAGCAAAATATCAATGATGCTCTTAAAACGCAGTGCCACAAAAAGTGCTAGAACGCCAAAAATCAACGTCGCATATTGGCTGTATCGAATCATCTGACGCTCTGTTAAGTTCCCACAATAGGCTCTTACCAAGTCCCCAACAGCAATGATCCCTGAAACATTGAGATACGAGTCCGCAGACGACATAATGACCGCCAACAGCCCGGCAATCATGAGACCCTTCAAGCCAATAGGAACCAATGTTTGAATTACATGAGGCATAGCGGAATATGGGGAAATATCAGGATTCATAATAAGAGCGCTAAACCCCACTATTGCAGAACACCAGAAGATAAGCGGCGCTATTAAAGAGCTCAGGCAAAAGGATATTCTCAACTGACGTATATTTTTCCCCATCAGCAAGCGTTGTATCCAGGCCGGATCCAAAATAAATATTATAAGAGGGATGTACCTCATAGGGTGTTCCCGTATAGGGGCAAGAGTTAAGTGATCTGCAGGAACAGAAGTCAGTACAGTCCCTAATCCTCCGACATGTTCTACAGCAAAATAAGTAATCAGAGAAATAAAAGCGGCTATTATCGCAAACTGAATAGCATCTGTGGAAACGACTGCATGGATGCCACCAAAGGTTGAGTACATAACGAGAATACCAAACCCGATACACGTTCCAAACTCAAAAGAAATGCCCATCAATTCATGAAAAATTAATCCCATCGCACTAATTTGCGCAGCTGTCTGCCCCAATGAATAAAACAAGCCGACAACGCCTACTGTGAATTCTCCGGAATGACCCCAGAATAAGCCGGCTAAACTCCCTGGTGTTGACGCACGATCGAAATATTCCTCCATCCTAGGAGCAATATATAGACCAACAAAAAGCAACTCCAAGCTTCCTAAGATATATACAACTGGAAATACAATCCCCGAAGAAAAAGCCTTTTCAGCCATGCCAATGGTCGCGCCTCCACCGATATAGGTGGCAATAATCGTCATACACAACGCGAGAGTCGAGGTATTGCGATCATTTATCGCATACCCGCGGAATGTATCGATCTTTCGCCCACTCCAAATGCCAACAATGAGAGTTGCTGCCAGATAAAGCCCGACTATAATCGCATCAATGTCCATGCGCAGATCCTTTGTCTACAATAATAGCCGTAAATATATACCAAAAAGTCAATTCAAATGAAAAACCATCTCTGTCAGCCGTTCCCGGTAATCATCACAACGAAACGAATAGAAATCATCGCTACAACAAGATCTTCTGCGTAAAAATAAAAGGAAGAAGCTTTTCTTTCTCCAAAAGAGTTCTCGTTCAATTCAAAGATACAAAAATCTCTGGAATCCTCCTCAAAGATCTGCTGAAATATTGGCTCTCGAGGGAGCTTATAGTAGAAATTAGCGATGCTCTGTTTTTCTCTAAGCAAGTTCTTTCGTGGAAAAACAAATGAAAAACATGAGATCAGACAGGGCGAATCGCGAATTTGTCAATCTAAGGGAAAAGCAGCCGAGTCTTATCTAGAAGATAAGCAATCTTTTCTCAGCTATGTCTAACCCTCAACTCATCTTTCGCAGAGGATTCAACAGAGGCTTCTTGAGCTTCGTCCTCTCTGGGTGTAAGTAATGACTGTAAACTCATACATACCCCCATTTATACAGTTGCTTTTCTAGTGCTGAAACGCTGTGCTCGCCTATCTATCGCACGGTAAACTCTTTAAATAAAGACTGAAGTTTTTGGATAAAAGGGATGTCATAGAATTCAGGAACGTATTCGCCCTGCATATCTCGTATACGCTGGAGCGCGAATGCATTAACCTCTTTTTTGACAAGAGAGTTAGCAAGTTGTAGAAGTTTTTCCGAAGGCAAAAAACTTGGATGAGCCGAAGTGCGCACTTCAAACGGAATTCCGCTTTTAACTAGCAAATCAAGGCTTTGCTCAGCTGCAAGACCACTATCAGGAATTTGGGTTACAGTACTGTAATCTTCAAATATAGTCTTTACATCAAACCCAACCCAATCGAGCGAAGGAAGGACTTCGGCAAAATGTTCTGGTAATATACCTCCTGTATGAAGAGCAACAAAAAACCCAAAAGAATGTACACGCTCGACAACAGCTTTGAGTTGTGGTGTTAGCAACGGATCCCCGCCACTGAAAACAATGCCGTCTAGCTTTCCTTGGCGCTGAGACAGAAAATCTTCCACCAATTTCCACGGGATGGCATCATCAGGAACTTTGGTGTTTTGCTGTAAATGAGGATTCTGGCAATAAAGACATTTCCATGAGCAGCCACGCAAAAAGATAACCGCTGCAAGATGTCCTGGGAAATCGATTGTCGTGAAGGGCACAAGGCCCCCCACGCACAAATCTATGTCCCTATTCTTCACAAGAAGTGCAGCCTTTACAACAACTCCGCGTGGATTCCGCAGAGGATTCACAGAAGAATTGCCGTTCCTCATGCTCACTCTTTTTCCCCTCGTTGAAAGAGGAAACAGGCCGATGATATCCCATCACCCGCGTCCACACTTCGCATGGTTGCCGCTCTTCATCGTTCAGTTTAACGTCCTTCTCTGTCATGTTTTTCTCCTATGCTACTGATAACTTCCTTTGATGCTTTGTTATAAGCGTTTCATCACAGAAAGGACAGAACTTATGTTCACCTGCGATATAACCATGAATGGGACACACAGAAAATGTCGGTGTAATGGTGAAATACGGCAAGCGAAACTGCTCTGCCACCCGCTTAACGAGTGTTCGGCAAGCAGCTGCATTAGAAATGCGTTCGTTCATATAAAGATGCAGCACAGTGCCCCCTGTATATCTTGTTTGAAGATCGTCTTGAAGTTCTAGAGCTTCAAAGGGATCATCGGTATATCCCACTGGTAGTTGAGATGAGTTTGTATAGTACGGTGCTTTCTTTGTGCCCGCTTGCAGAATACCGGGAAAGCGTTTGGCGTCTTCTTTGGCAAAGCGATATGTTGCTCCCTCCGCAGGTGTTGCTTCGAAGTTGTACATGTGTCCGGTTTCTTCTTGAAACGCAACAAGCTGAGAACGGAAATGTTCTAAAACACGATGTGCAAGAACATGACCTTCTGGAGAGGTAATATCGTACGCTCCTTTTGAGAAATTTCGGACCATCTCGTTCACACCATTAGCGCCAATCGTTGAGAAATGATTGCGAAGCGTACCAAGATACCGCTTTGTATAAGGGAACAGTCCGTGGTCCATATGACGCTGGATGACTTTGCGCTTGATTTCTAGGCTCTGCTTAGCGAAGTTACACAGTTCCGTGATGCGCGCTTTTAGCCCTTCTTCATCGCCCTGATGCAAATAACCGATACGAGCACAATTCAAGGTTACAACACCGATAGAGCCCGTCTGCTCTGCCGAACCAAACAAGCCGTTCCCACGCTTTAAGAGCTCGCGCACATCAAGTTGCAAGCGGCAGCACATCGAGCGAACCATGCCCGGCTTTAAGTCTGAATTTAAAAAGTTCTGGAAATACGGCAGACCATATTTCGCCGTCATCTCAAAAAGAGCGTCAGTATTGGGGCCATTCCATTGAAAGTCTTCAGTCAAATTGTACGTGGGAATAGGGAAGGTAAAAACGCGCCCTTTTGAATCTCCGTGAGACATTACTTCGATATAGGCGCGGTTAATAAGAGCCATTTCCTCTTGCAAATCTCCATAGGTAAACGGCACTTCTTGGCCACCTATTATTGGAACTTGCATGCGCAGATCTTCTGGACAAACCCAGTCGAATGTAAGGTTTGTAAAGGGCGTTTGCGTGCCCCAACGTGAAGGAACGTTCAGGTTATAAATGAACTCTTGCATATGCTGCTTAATTTTTTCGTATGGCAGCTTATCCAAGCGAATAAAAGGAGCTAGATAAGTGTCAAATGAGCTAAAAGCTTGTGCGCCAGCCCATTCGTTTTGCAATGTCCCAAGGAAATTCACCATTTGCCCAAGCGCGCTCGAAAAATGCTTCGGAGGGCCGGCTTCTGCTTTCCCTGCAACACCATTGAATCCTTCATTAAGAAGCATGCGCAGAGACCAGCCTGCACAATATCCAGAGAGCATATCCAGGTCATGAATATGGAAGTCTCCATCGCGATGAGCGCGGCCGATATGTTCTGGATAGACGTGGTTAAGCCAGTAGTTAGCGATCACTTTTCCAGATGTGTTAAGGATCAGCCCTCCAAGCGAGTACCCCTGATTTGCGTTGGCCTTAACACGCCAATCTAGGCGATCCAGGTACTCGTTAACCGAGGAAACGACATCAAGCAAAGCCTTGCGATCTTGACGTAATCTAGCGTGCTGCTCACGGTAGACGATATAGGCGCGTGCAGTCTTGAAAAAGTTTGCCGATATAAGCGTTTGCTCAACAATGTCCTGGATTTGCTCGATCGTAGGTGCTATTACGGTGAATCGATAACGCAGAACCTTAGCCACTTGCGCTGCAAGAAGTTGTGCCTCATCTTCTCCGAATTCTTCTGTTTCTTTTCCTGCGCGTAGGATAGCAGAACGAATTTTGTCTATGTCGAAAGTTACTTTCGTTTTGTCGCGCTTGACGACCTCTCTGGGAAGCGATGTTTCCGTATCTATAGGCGGCCTATCTTGATTCTTAGTCATCTTATTTGTTCCTTATTTTAGGTCATAAAAGCCACCCTTCTCGGGTCTTACTGCTTTAGTAATTACGCTTGAACTTAACAGCATCAAGATACCAACTTTAAGGAAACCTGTCACGCCTCCTTCTTCTCTTTTCGAAAGGGGATGATAGTATTTCTTATTCGTCAATATTTATCGACAAACCATCGAATCCTGGCTCAACCCCCTTCGGAAGGGTTGCCTGTAGCGTGTCGTAATCCATTGTATGATTCATATGCGTCAATATTGTACGTTGCGGACGCAAACGATTTACCCAAGATAGAACGAGCTCAAGAGAGGCATGTGAAGGACTCTCCTTAAGGCTTAATCCTCCAACAATCCATAATCGTATACCCTCTAGCGCTTGTAACGCTTCTTCAGGAAGAGCGTAAACATCTGTTGAGTATGCCCATGTTCCGAACCTAAAACCAAAGGAGGTGCTATAGCGATGATCTTGTGGGATAGCAAGGCCAACTATATCTCGAATACGCACCCACGGCATCTCTAGTGCGCGCCCAATCAACCAAGGAACACGATGCGATGCCTTAAAAATATACGAAGAGCGGTTTATAATGTCTTGCAACGTGTGCTCTTCGGCATAAATTGGAAGCGGCTGACGGTCTTGTAGAACATAAAATGGACGCAAATCATCGATACCTTTTGTGTGATCTGCGTGACCATGTGTATAAAGAACCGCATCGATTCTTTTCACATCATGTTTTAAAAGCTGAAGGCGTAGGTCTGGTGAAGTGTCGATCAGAAGTGTTGTTTCTGGGGATTCTACCAACAACGAGGTTCGTAATCGGTAATTCTTAGGTTGATTTGGGTTGCAGTTGCCCCATCCAAATCCCGGGCAGGGAACTCCGCCAGAAGATCCGCAACCAAGCAAGGTGACATTAAACGACATAATCGCTTTTCGGAACACGCGTAAAAAGTGCAAGAAAATTGTCTGTTGTCTGGCGCTCTATGGTTTCCAAAGAGACTCCTCTTATTTCCGCTAATTTCTGGGCTATAAACGGCAGAAACGCCGGTGTATTTGATCGTCCTCTATGGGGAACTGGCGCCAAAAATGGCGCATCTGTCTCAATTAATATACGATCGTTTGGGACAAAGCATGCGACTTCGCGGACAGCAATCGCTTTGGGAAACGTCAGTGTTCCACTAAACGAAACGAAAAAACCAAGATCCAACACTCTTTTCGCAAAAGCAACATCTCCACTAAAACAATGAATTACGCCCTTAAGCCCAGAGAAAGACGAAAGGATAGACGGGGTATCTTCCTCAGCCTCACGTGTGTGAATACATGCGGGATATCCCATAGATTGCGCTACTTCCAGTTGTGCTGCAAAGTAAGCCCTTTGTTGTTGCAGATCATGCCCAGGATAATGGTAATCGAGGCCGATTTCTCCAATGGCGATAGTTTTATGGCCAGCTAAATGAGTACGCAAGGCCGCCTTAAGTTCTTCCTGTGTGCCGGTGTACGTCTTTACGTTTAATGGGTGCACACCAACAGTACGGTACACATTATCGTGTTGGGTAGTAATCGCCTCTAGTTGAGAAATCTCCTCCAGCATTGTTCCGATCGTAACGATCAGCCCAACGTTTTGGGCTTGCGTGAGGTTTAAGACTTCCGCAATGTTTTCGACTAATCCTGGATAATTCAAATGGCAGTGGCTATCAACCAACATCCTCGAGCACCTTTGCAAAAAGGATCTCTGAAGGAGGAAGCGATCCTGTCGGGGAGTAGGATTCTGGAAAATACGCGAAGGTCCGTTTTTCTGGCGCTACTGCAATCATGTCCAGGATTTTATCAGCTGAGTCCGGAATAAATGGTCGCAAAAGAATTCCGATTTTGCGCAACCCGTCTAAAAGAACTGTGAGTACCACTTTCAGCCGCACCTGATCTGTTTTTGCCAAGACCCACGGTTTTTGAGCATCTACGTAGCGGTTTGCTGCAACAACACCTTCCCATATCGTCTCTAACACACGATGCAAAGCGATTTTTTCCATGTGCTGACGCGTCCGAGTCAGAAGAGAGGGGAAAATAGCCAGAAACTCCTGATCTTCTGCAGAAAAATTGTGCATTATAGGGGGCTGTGCAGCAAAATGTTTATGAATAAAAGTCAATACTCTCTGAACAAGATTTCCTAAATCATTTGCAAGATCCGCGTTTAGTCGGCGCCTTAAAGCGCGCTCAGAAAAATCTCCATCTTCACCGAACGGGATCTCTCTCATCAGGAAATAACGCACAGCATCCGAACCGTAGGTTCCGACAAGGGCCTGAGGATCAATAACATTTCCTAAAGACTTAGACATTTTCTGCCCATCAACCGTTAACCAACCATGAGCAAAGATCCGATGCGGCAACGGAAGATTCGCTGCCATCAAAAACGCTGGCCAATATATGGCATGAAACCGAACGATCTCTTTTCCAACGAGATGCAGACACGTCGGCCAGAAACAGTCGAGCTCTTCTGAGGTCTCGGGAAACCCCAACGATGTCAAGTAGTTAGTTAGGGCATCGAGCCAAACGTACATAACGTGCGCCGGGTCATCGGGGACTGGAATGCCCCACGTCAACCGACTGCGTGACACAGAAAGGTCCTTAAGTCCCTTCTCTACAAAGCGCAAGACCTCTTGTCGTCGATAAGAGGGCGCAATGAACTCAGGATGAGTACGGTAGAATTCCAAGAGAGGTTGTTGCCACGCAGAAAGGCGAAAGAAATAGCTCGGCTCTTCAATCCATTCTACTGAGTTACCCGCAGGCGACTTGCCGTTTATCAGCTCATCTTCGCGATAGAAGGTCTCCTCGCGCACGTCATACCATCCTGCATACGTACCAAGATAGATCTGATCGCGACTCCGCAAGCGCTTCCACAAAGCCTGCGCTGCCTCTTTGTGCCGCGTTTCCGTGGTGCGAATGTAGTCTGTAGGGCTGAGATTGAGCAGTGGAGTTAAAGCTCGAAAATGTGTAGACATCTCATCACAAAAGGCCTGTGGGGTTTTGCCCAAATGCTCGGCGCTCTGTGCAACCTTTTGCCCATGTTCGTCTGTGCCGGTCAGAAATTTTACTACTCTACCCTCTTGACGGTAGAACCGTGCAACGACATCTGTCGCAATACTTGTATAAGCGCTTCCGATATGTGGCAAGGCATTGACATAATAAATGGGAGTCGTAACATAAATATATTCTGGCGTCATTAGCAAG
>JAITIJ010000086.1 GCA_031279495.1 Holosporales bacterium
TCCAAGAATCTCTTTCCTTCGAAACCCTCCTCTCCAAGAGCCTCTCGCAAACTCCGCATTGCTGTTGCAATCCGCTCCTCATCAATCAACACAAAAAACTTCGCCCAGTTCTTCCCAAACGCAAATCTATCTCGGGGCATTTTGCTCTCTCCTTTTATTCGCAAATAATTTTAAATGCATCTGTCAAAGAACGATCGGCACAGAGCGCTTCGTACAGAGCAGTAAACACTGGTGTTTCTGCATGGGCGAAACGCGTCTTAAACGCCTGCCAGGCAGCAGCAGTGAGAGCTCCTTCCGCGAGCGGCCCTTGAAATGGTTCTTTAAGGGGAATGGAAATCTCGCCTTTTGCAACGCGCACACCAAAAGTTGTGTTGCGCGAAGTGTTGCTCATACACGTCAAAAATATATCGCCGAAGCCGCTCATACCAAGGAGGGTCTCTGGATCTCCGCCTAAAACTTGCACAATCCGTTGCATCTCTTGAAAGCCTTTTGTCACTAATACTGCGCGCGCGTTTTCGCCAAGACCCGCACCCAAAACCAATCCAGCTCCAACGGCTAGAAGGTTTTTCAGGGCTCCTCCCACTTGCGCTCCAATGAGATCTAAAGAAGGCATTACGCGAAATGTTGGAGTTTCCAGTGTGGATTTTAAAGCCGTTACAGCCTCTGATTCCTGGCCAGCGATCGTAACAGTGGTCGGCAGGCATCGTGCTAGTTCTTGCGCAAAAGATGGGCCAGAAAGGATATACACAGGATTTGACAACATAGAAGCGATCACCTCTCCAATCAGCAATCCAGAGGCAATCTCGATACCTTTAGAACATACGATGATCGGTATACCGGAAGACAAATGCTGATCTTCAAGAGAAGTGCAAACGGTTCGTACCACCTGAGCGGGAACGCAAAGGAACAAAACATCGCAACTATTTGCAGTTGCAAGATCTTGATGCCCAATAAAGTGCTGAGGCAGTCCTATTCCTGGTAAAAACTGAGGATTAAGGCGCAGAGAGTTAATCGCACAAACAACAGAGGGCAAATCGCTATATAAAAAGACGTCTTTCCAACGAGAAGCCGTTGCCACCGCAATAGCCGTTCCAAACGCTCCGGCACCGATAACTCCCGCTCTTTGCATTATTCCTCCTTTAATGATGTTCGAAAGGCTGCTAAGTTCTCTTCGGCGAGGGAAAGAACTAATGCAGCCATTTAAACAGCGCTTGTATGCTCTTTTTCATAGGGTGCGTCAGAAAATCCCGTCAATAGAATCCGATTTTCTCCCGTACATCGCCTTCGTTTTTATGCCATGCGCGGTGCTATCTGTCCACTCTTTGAACGCTATTGCGATTGCTTCTGTTCTGCTCGTTTGCGTGAGGTGTTCACGAGAAAGAAAAAAACTGCTTGTTCTATGGCAGAAAATACCCCTGTTTGTTTTGTGCGACATGGGAGTTTTCCTTTTGTGGATTGCTACAACATGTTGCTGGGCTTCTGATGTTTCTTTAAGCCTTTCCAGAGCCATAAAAGTTATAAACTGTATCGTTTTCGGCGGATTCCTTAGTCTTTCTCTTATGCAAGAAACACAAGAAGAAAAAACCGTTTGTTTCTTTGAGCGCGGTCTTCTGCTAGCGTTGTGTCTGTTAGTCTTCGAATTCGCATCACACGGATTCATTCGCCACTATATTCTTCCTGTTAAAGGTTATGAGCCTGAGTCATATAAATGGGCCTCAATGATCAACACATACAACCAGCAGGCATGTGCTGTTGGTATTGTTATATGGCCTCTTATAGGGCATCTTGTTCTTAGAAGAGAGTGGAATCCTCTTAAGTGGATCGCCTTTCTTTCTCTCTGTACTTTTTTTGTAGCTGGAAACGAAGGAACACGTATGGCGTTTTTCGCAGGTTTTGTTGCTTTTTGCGGAACGTGGTACTGGGAAAAAAAGTTTCTGTGTTTTTTCCGTATTATAACATTGATCGGCATAGGAAGCGCGCCTTTTATCATAGCAGAAATTCCTTGGGATCGGATTGTTTCGCATATGAGTCAAGATGTGCGCAAGGCGACAAATGCCCATCCCCGTCTTTGTATCTGGAGGCACTGCGTGCAACGCATTTCAGAACGTCCTTTACGAGGCCATGGATTATGGGGCTTGCGTGCAGATAAATTACCCGAAGCGGTGTGCGTGGAAGAGAACGGTGAACAGCGGAAAGCTATACAGAAAAATATATATGTACTACATCAGCACAACATGAGCCTTGAAATTTGGCAAGACCTGGGCTTTGTTGGCGTCTTGCTTTTCCTGTTCTTGCTAAACGCGTTATTCCAAGTCCTTCAGGAAGCGCGCATTCCTATCGTCTTAAAATCTGGGTTCTGTGCTAGCTTAAGCGCGGCTTTTGCTATGACAGCTGTTTGTTTCAGCTTCTGGCAGAGCTGGTGGTTTTTTTTACTCTGCCTTATAGCGCCCATTATCCGAGCTCTTATCATAGTAAATAGGAACAGAGAAGGTATTTTATAGGCCTGGCCCTCTGAAATCTAGCGTGCTTTCTATCAGAGTCTTTTCTTCTTATCATCATTTTTAAAAGATTGTTTTCTAAGTGCTAGAGCTTCTGCGTGGGTGAAAGCGATAGAGTATGGAAAAGTGCAGAAATATCGATTATTGAACGATTCTCCGTCACATCTTTCAACGAACATGCGCAGTCATTCTTCTTGCTAAAAATTCAGTCGAAAAGCAAAAAAAAGTCCCTCGATATAGCGTAACCCTAGCTTATTCTGAAGAAGGCGCAGATGGAGAGGGCCAATGCCTCTCCCACTGTGTGAGGCCAATTTCGTCAAGTTCTTGTGTCTCTTGTTGCATCAAATGCGTGCGCTCGTTTTCCGCTTGATGTTCTTGCAGAATCTCATAGCGTTTTTCTTCGCCAAAGGCATCAAGGAGCTGTTCTTGAAGTCGCGTGATATTGCGCTGAAGTTGCTTAATACCTATCGCAATCTTTGTTTTCTGCTGCTTATTGACCTCTAGATACGCTTCTAGAGCAAAAGCATAATCAGGAGAGGATTGGCTAAATGCCAGTTCTTTAGAGCGATTTTTCTCTAAAATATCTGCAAGTTCTTCTAAACGTACTACCTGCTGCTCAAGCTGCGCAATCTGCTGGCGCAAAAGGTCCAAGTCGTTTTTTTTGATATGCGTTAGAGTTTTAAGCGTTGATTTTGTCATGTTACGACGACTTTTCTACATTTGACATTTTCTGACGTTCAAGGATTTGTTCAAGCTGGTTGTATCCTTCTTGAAGTAGGGCCCGTTCATAAGTGCTTTGTGACAGAAAACTTATCAGGTCGTTCTGATAGAAAATGGCCTCGTCCACTTTGGAGTCGCTGCCTTTTTTATAGGCCCCCAAACGAATAAGCTCTTCCATATCTTCATAGGCAGAGAGCAGTTCCTTTGCTCTAGAAACGAGCGCATTCTCTCTCTCCGAATTGCATCTTGGAAGGGTTCGTGACACACTGCGTAAAACATCAACAGCAGGGAACCTTCCACGTTCTGCAATCTTTCTATTTAAAACAATGTGTCCATCTAGGATGCTTCTTATCGCATCAGCAATGGGCTCGTTATGATCATCTCCTTCTACTAAAACGGTAAATAGCCCTGTGATACTTCCGGCATCTTGCCGAGGTCCAGCACGCTCAAGAAGGCGCGCAAGCTCTGCAAATACACTAGGAGGATATCCTTTTGCTGTTGGGGGCTCACCAACGGACAGCCCTATCTCGCGCAACGCCATAGCGAATCTCGTAACACTATCCATTAGACACAACACTTGCTTGCCTTGATCGGCAAGAAACTCCGCCAGCGTCAGTGTTAAATAGGCTGCTTGTCGACGTATCAGCGCGGGCTCTCCGGAAGAGGCGACAACGACAATACTACGCTTAAGCCCTTCTTCTCCTAGATGCTCTTGAATGAATTCCTGAACTTCACGAGCACGTTCGCCAATTAAGCCAATAACAATCACATCGAGATCTGTAAATCGTGCGATCATCGATAATAAGACAGATTTCCCAACACCAGATCCAGCGAAGATTCCCATGCGCTGCCCGGAGCAACAGCTGAGGAATGTATTGATAACACGAACCCCCAGATCTATTTTTGATCCAACACGATTGCGCTGTATGGCAGGAAGAGGGGCGGAGTTTAGAGAATAGCCAACTTCCCCTTTCTCTAAAGGACCTTTGTTATCAATAGGAGCCCCCATAGCGTTAATAGTGCGCCCAATCCAATGAACAGTTGGGAAAATGCATTGCGAGTTTCCTTCGAAGACAACACGCTGACTAACGCCAAGACCCTCACAGCTGCCGAACACCATCATTAACGCATGTCCGCCATTAAAACCGATGACTTCGGCTCGTCTTTCTGGATTAGCTAGGATAAGAGCTTGTCGTCCAATGGTCTGAACACAAGAGGGTGCGCGCACCTCGACAAGAAGTCCCTTAACGCTTGTAATGTGTCCGAAGTAATGAACTGCAGAAAGTGCAGAGATCTCTCGAGCAAGACAAGAGGCGACACTCAAGTTTGTTTTCATGCGCTTCTTCTTAAGAGGATAAACTTTACGAAGAGTTAAGAGGGGAGACGAGTAGAAATCCCTTTGAGTTTCTTAGAAAATATGGTTTTTTAACTAAAGATTAATAAAACACATAAAAGATGTTGATCTATGTGGAACTATCTATAGGAAAGGCCTATGCGTGTACTGGTTGTTGAAGACGATTCCCCTACTGCCAGAGGAATTGAATTTACATTAAGAAACAGCGGCTTCGTTGTGGATGTAACAGATCTAGGGCAGGATGGTTTTGAAATCGGTCGTCTCTATGATTACGATATTATTTTATTGGATCTGCTGCTGCCTGACTTAAACGGATATGAAGTGATACGACGGCTGCGCGCTTGTAACACACACACACCTATTCTCGTAATCTCTGGTATATTGGGAGCTCGAGATCGCGTTAAATGCTTAGATATGGGGGCAGATGATTATTTGACGAAGCCTTTTGATAAAAAAGAGCTGATGTCTCGCATTCAAGCGGTTGTGCGCAGATCAAAAGGACACCCACAATCTGTTATTCGTACAGGCCGTTTGACGGTCAACCTGCAAACGCACACAGCTATGGTGGACGATGGCCTTATCATTCACCTTACAAGCAAAGAATATTCCATATTAGAGCTTCTTTGCTTGCGCAAAGGAACAACGCTCACGAAAGATGTTTTTCTGAATCATCTATATGGAGGGTTAGATGAACCAGAACTAAAGATTATCGATGTCTTTATCTGTAAATTAAGACACAAATTAGCTGAAGCATTGGACGGTGAGAATTATATAGAAACTGTTTGGGGCAGAGGATATGTTCTGCGCGATCCAAAAGAGCACAAGCCATCTCCACCAAAAGAGATTGTAATAAAGAATAGAGAGGTCTTAGAGGAAGAAAGAGCAAGTGATACGCTGACCGCCAGTAAATGGACACAGGAAGAACTTGCTCAATCTTCTCCGCGCTAGGCTGATTGTAAAGTATAAGGGCACTCTTCGTAGACGCCATTACAGTGTTAAGTGCGTTTGTTTGTTGATTATGGTTTAGGAGAAGGTTCAACCGAAGAAAGCTAGAAGACTCATTGAAAATAGAGGTGCTTTGTGCTTATTTATTGCGAGATTTTTATCAAAATGAGAGTTCCATGAGGAAAATAGCACTATTCATCTCTATCTTTCTTGGAATAATGACTGGAGCCATAGGAGAGGGTATGTTCCCAGGATGCGTCAAAATGAATTTTCGGCCTGATGAAGACGAACGATTGCGCGGTGTTATAGATGAACACGGAGTGAGCGACTGGAGAAGGGTTGCTGATCTTATGCCGGGAAGAAATGCACGCCAATGTCGAGAAAGATGGAAAAATTATCTTAATCCAGATCTCTGTAGCACGCCCTGGACGCAAGAGGAAGACGATTTCCTTCTGAGAGAATACAATAGGTTGGGGGCACGGTGGGAACTCATAAGCAATGTTCTTCTAGGAAGATCACGAAACAGTATAAGGAATCGCTTTTGTCATCTGCAAAAGGGAAAAAGAGAACCGACTTCGGAACAAGAAGTCGGCGGGGCATTAGCATCTCCCGCATCTGTTATCGAAAAATCATCTGTTATCGAAAAATCATCTGCATCAACCTTCACTCTCGACGATTTTTCCTTTTGGGAAGGTTCTTGATATAGTTCGATATAGAAAGAAGTTATTTTTCTGTGATCTCTGAGAACAAGAGAAAGGCCGACTCGTGCAAAGAAGAATATTCTATAGGGTAGCTGTTGGTGCTCCAGAAGGAACGAAGTGTCTACTAGGAGCACTTTTTATCGTTTTGTGTGCTCGTATAACCATTCCGTTTGACCCTGTTCCCTTTACCTTGCAAACCTTTGCCGTTCTGCTTGTTGCCGCAAAGCTTGGCGCAAAACTAGGTGCTTATTCCGTTCTTTTGTATCTAGCCGCGGGTGTTTGCGGCCTTCCAGTTTTTGCGCGATGCGGAACGGGAATACAGATTCTTCTTTCTCCTACAGGAGGGTATTTGTTCGGCTTTGTTCCAGCTGTTTATTTTATAGGACGATTGTTGCAAGCTGCTTCTCAAAGAAGTTTTCTTGTGTGCTTTTTGGCAGGGCTTGTTGGAGAAATCATCCTTTTTCTTTGTGGAGCTTGCCGCTTGGCCGCTTTTGTTGGCTTTTCTCGCGCATATGCTCTTGGGGTCGCTCCTTTCCTTCTCGCAGATCTGCTAAAGCTTACCGCTTTCGCTTGCCTTGCACGAAAGAGGCTGAACAACTGACATGAAAAGGGACTAGCAGCTTCCACCATCTTTTGATTTACCGCGGTACTTTCAAGAAAAGCGAGAGAAAAGAGGAAGAGGAAAGTTCCGTTTCATTTCAGCCACTGTTCTCGCGCAGATCTTTCTTAATTCCTCTCAGCCTCATAGGTACGAAATTTTTGTAACAACTCTTTGAGTTAAACACACAACTTATAAGCGAAATTAAGCACAAGCATTCATATTGATGAAAATAACGAAACTTTGAGATTTCTGGAAATTTCTCTAGAAAAGGCTGGTCAAGCTCAATGGTTCGGAAGACCAGAGTTCTTTAACAGCTCTTTGAGAAAGGTGCTCTTCAGTAAATCATATAATAGAGATAAGGGGATCTTTCTAAAATCTTGATTAAACTTGTCAGTAGACAAAAAATACTAGGCTGAATCCTAAATCAAATACATTATAATATCAAATAAACAACAGAAAACTAAGAACTGCTTACCTTTTCTCTTCCGGCAAACCCAACGTCACTCTCCTTCAATTGATGAAGCGGCCTCGTGTCTCTGTTTTATTACTATTCAGATCTCTTACCACGTTGAACCCCCATAAAATCCCTCTGCAATTCATTTCGTTAGAACAAACAACTTAGAACGAAAGTTATTGTGTTCATACCATACCGAGAGCATGGAGGTAGAGGTGCATAAGTTCTTCCTCTACCGTGCGATCTTTCGCTTCCATCTTGCGCAAACGCAGAACACGTCGCAGAATTTTTGCGTCAAAACCGTCATTACTCACTTGCTTAAACACCTCAGAAATCTGCTCTTGTGTTTCTTTTCTCTCGGTCTCGAGCTTCTCGAGTTTTTGAACGTATAATTTTAATCGCTCTGCTTCTGAGACATTAAAAGACATCAGTTTTCTCCTTCCTCTGGGAAATCAATACCGTGACCACCCCACGGATGACACCTTAGTAATCGACGACATCCTTTGTATACCCCCTTTATCGCCCCATATTGCTGGATTGAGCATATCATGTATTCCGAGCACGTTGGGATGTATCGGCAATGTCCACGACGACAGAAAAATCTCTGGTACCCCTTAATGCAGAGTACAAGCATTTCAGCAACCAGTTGGCTCATTTTCCTTTTCTTGCAAGCGTTTGTTTGTAAAAAATACCCCTTCCTGTATTTTCTGCATTATATCTTTCCACGGACACATAACCAGTTCTTTCCTTGCGACAACAACGTAAACTGTCCCTGGTATCGCATGTTGTGGCAGCACGCTTTTTAAAACAGCGCGCAACCGGCGCTTGACACGATTGCGGGAAACAGCATTCCCAACTTTCTTCGAAACTGTAATACCGTACGAAACAGCCTCTGAAGAGACATCTTCAGCCCCACGGTATGCTTGCAGCAAAACCAGCGCGCATCGGAAATACGCCCCAGAGCGCCTCGCCCTTTCAAAAGAACGCCGCTGGCGCAAAACAACAAGGCCAGGACAAAGACGCACTTTCTTAAGCGGACAAGCGTATACGCCCTTTAGCGCGGCGGTTACGAAGGACATGCCGCCCTCCTACTGTCCGCATCCGCGTCCGAAATCCATGTCGTCGTTTTCGTACAAGCCTGCTCGGTTGATACGTCCTTTTCGTCATATAACTGCCTAACTTCTTGCAATTTTTGTATACGCAATTCGTCTGCTATTGTCAACGCAGTCTTTGAAGAAACGGTCTTATCAACGCGTCAATTTAGGCCTTTTGCGCTGTCCAGCTGCGCATCTTGTAAGGAACATCTATGTATTCCAAAGGAGAAACGATTTTATCAATTCTCTGCAGAATCTTCTCGAAATTTTCAGACCCAGCTTGTGCTTGAATGTCATTAACAGATCGCCAGGCTCCCATATAGCGCTCTGGAGTCATGCGTTCGGTGTAAGAAGTTTCGATAAAACAAACATCCCTAAAATCGCCCGTTGAAGTCAAGACAGACGCCCAGTCTTTTGTGTGATGCGCGTTTCCAGACGACACTCTCTTAATGTTCGGCGCAATGTCGTAGATAATCGCTTCGATTCTCGTATGTAACTCAGACGAAGCAACATCTCTCGTGTTCCACATGATGGATAAAAATCCCACCTTTTTGAGAATCCTCCGAAATTCCGGAAGAGAGCGCTTTGGGTTTGTCCAATGAAAAGAAGACGCCATGGTTACCCAATCTACACAATGATCTGCAAGATTTGTATTTTCGCCGGTTCCTTTGAGCCATTCGATGAACGACTCCTCTTGGGTGTATTTTATCCCCTCGTTGCGCATGGCATCGTTGGGTTCAACGGCGTATATGCGCCCCCCTTAGTAACTGAGCTAGAACTTTTGTCAGTTTCCCGGTTCCTGCTCCAACGTCTGCTACGATAATGTTGGGTGGCTGAAGGCCCGTATGTGAGATAATTTTATCTATCAGAGCTGTATCGTAAGCTGGCCTATTAATGTAATCCTTGGCTAAAATAGAAAAGTCCCCAAGATCCATTCGTTCTCCTCTTGCTTTGTAGAAGAAAATATAAAGGGCTTACGCCACATGCACAATCACGTTGACGCGGCCGATCTCTCTGCCCTATACAAGAATCTTTTCGCAAACAAAGAGACAACTTCTTCTTGTAGAGATAATATAGAAAAAAACATCTCTCCTGTATAACGATTTTCTATGGCAGACACAGGACATGCTTCTCTTCCACAGGCACAAGTGAGCTTAGAAAAGTCTTCTTTGGATAGGCTTTTTGTCTTTTCACCCTTTTCAAGAGTGCTGCCTTCCCATATCGCCCCTTTGATGAAGCGTTGTACAGGGGGATCTCGCGTTGTCGATGTGCTGCTTCATATGCCTACTCACGGGGTAATAAGACAGAGGATTGCAACCCTGGAAGAGGCGCGCATTCTACCGCAAGGGACGCAGATTATTCTGCCCGTGACAGTGCGAGCGCATATTCCCCCCCCTTCTTTGCGATCTCCCTATAAAATACAAGTGGTTGATACTCAAGAAGAATGGCTTGAGTTGATTTTTTTTCATGCAAACTCCGGATATCTGCGCAAACGCTATCCTATAGACGGACAAAAGATTCTCAGTGGTGTTCTAAACACAGAAAGCTCACCCTGGAGCATCATCCACCCAGATTGTCTCAATACAATGCCTTGTTTTGACAAAAACTGGATGCTGTTCGAGCCAATATATCCTCTTACAGCGGGGCTTACGAATCGGATGTTCACGCAGTACTGTCACCGGCTGCTTGCACTTACACCTCCCCTTGAGGAATGGCTGCCTTCAGAATTCTTGAAAAGCAAAGAGTGGCCAACATGGAAAGCAGCATTGGTTGATATCCATAAAGCGTCAAACCCAGAAGCACTGCATCCCAATACAAAGGCACGACAGCGCTTGTTCTTTGACGAATTGCTTGCCCATCAGCTCGTTGTTCAGATAAGACGCGCAAAACGGAAAGAAAAGCCAGGACGCACCTTCCCTCACGGGACTACACTACGAAAGAAGCTGTTGCAGGCGCTTCCCTTTGTTTTGACAAAAGATCAAGAAGATGCTTTGAAAGAGATTGATCAAGACCTTTCGCGGCCGTGCGCTATGGGGCGATTGCTTCAAGGTGATGTAGGTACTGGCAAGACGCTTGTTGCGCTCATGGCGATGGTGCGCGTTATCGAAGCCGGAGCGCAAGTTGCAGTATTAGCGCCAACAGAAGTACTCGCCCGACAGCATTATGAAACGTTCAACAAATACTTAATGGCGTGTCATGAAGTGAAGATAGCGTTGCTTGTAGGGCGCCTTTCCGCGCGAACACGCCGTGAACAGAGTCGTCTACTACAAGAAATTGCTACAGGCTCTGTTCATTTGGTTGTTGGAACACATGCCCTTTTGGAATCAAAAGTACAATTTCATGACTTGGGCTTTGTCGTTATCGACGAACAGCATCGGTTCGGCGTTCGTCAGCGTCTAGAGCTCGTTCGGAAAGGTATCCATTGCGCGAGCCTATACTTGTCTGCCACACCTATTCCGCGCACCCTATTGCTGACAGAATACGGCGATTTATCGGTGTCTTATATGCGCGAAAAGCCTGCAGGACGCCAGCCTGTGATTACACGCATTCAAAGATTATCCATGATAGAAGACGTTATCGAACGTCTGTACGACCGACTGCAATCGCAGGAAGAACAGGCTTTTTGGATCTGCCCACTTGTTGAAATATCTGAGAAGTTGGACTTAATGGCGGCAGAAGAACGGTTTGTCCATCTGAAAACCCGCTTTGGAGAGCGTGTAGGCTTGCTGCATGGGCGGTTATCTTCGCAAGAAAAGGAAACGGTATTAAAGGCCTTTCGCTCAAGACACTTGTCTCTTCTTGTTGCCACAACTGTAATAGAAGTGGGAATTGATATTCCCGCCGCAACAATCATGATCATCGAACACGCCGAGCGCTTTGGTCTGGCTCAATTGCATCAGTTGCGAGGCCGTATCGGACGCGGAACCAAACCAGCGTTTTGCTTGCTTTTACACGCTTCTCCGCTGTCTCCTATGGCATATCAGCGCCTGCGGGCTTTTAAAACAACAGCCGATGGACTAGAGCTTGCAGAGATGGACCTAAAGTTGCGCGGTGGTGGCGATGTAGCAGGAGTTAAGCAAAGTGGCTTTCATGTTTTCAAATTAGGAGACGTCTTAGAGAACTATGCTCTGCTAAAAGAGGCGCACGAAATGGCAAAAACACTTCTTGCTAAAAATCTAATGTTCTACATAGATTCCAACGACCCCAAAATGGCTTTGCTCAAATTGTTTGGGAAGGATGCTGAGTTGGACTATAGAGCGCAGTAAACGCCCATCAGCGTGCAGTGGCAGCGTTCACCCAAGAATTTTTCCCGCAGAAAAGGCACGAAACACCGGCAAAATCCGCGACACTTCTTGCGCCAGCACAGAACATTGCGATTTTTAGTTCCATAACAAGAGTCTCTATGAAGCGCATCAAAGCTTCTTTAGAAACAGCCGCTGCTTTCAAAAAAGGAAGAGCTATGCCCGCTAAAGACGCCCCAAGAGCAAGACTTTTAGCAATGTCCTGCCCAGATCGTATACCGCCGCTAGCGATAAGAGGAACATGCGGTGCTACTGTGCGCACTGAAACAAGACTCTGTGCAGTTGGGATTCCCCAAGAGCGAAAACGCTCATGTAACACCGCATCGGAAGAGCGATATCCTTCAATCGCACTCCAGGATGTACCCCCCACTCCAGCAACATCGATGGCCGATATTCCTGCTTCTTCTAGACGACGCGCATCTTGAGATGAAAATCCGCATCCTACTTCTTTAGCAATCACGGGAACAGGTAATTGCCGACACAAAGATGAGACTTTCTTCAGAATTCCTGAAAAATTCGTATTTCCTTCTAGTTGCAACACCTCTTGAAGAGCATTGAAATGTAGGATAAGTGCTTGCGCTTCGATCATTTCGACACAGCGCAAACAATCTGCGATACCGCGACCATAGTTCAATTGCACCGCACCAAGATTGGCGAATAAAACCCTTCGAGGAGCAATCTTGCGCACAACCGAAAACGTCTCTTCCAGCTCTGGGTGCTCTAAAGCGACGCGCTGACTACCAACCCCCATAGCGAGGCCATATGTCTGTGCGGCCTGTGCTAAGATTGTATTAAAGCGTGTCCCCAAGGGCGATCCTCCTGTCATGGAAGAGATTAGAATGGGCACATCGAGCGCATGTCCAAGGAATGTTGTTGTCAGATCAATGGCGCGCGCATCGCTTTCTGGCAATGCGGT
The DNA here is from genome assembly GCA_031279495.1 of Holosporales bacterium. Taxonomy (GTDB): domain Bacteria; phylum Pseudomonadota; class Alphaproteobacteria; order UBA3830; family JAIRMZ01; genus JAITIJ01. The sequence goes on from JAITIJ010000086.1 coordinate 12,586, forward strand.
GGGCTCTAAGGTATAAGAGGAAAATCCTGTGGGAACTTCTGATTGCACATCATGCTCCAAGCAGATCCTGATGTGCTCATCTTTGCGCGCTTGAATCGTCACGTAATTTTCCTGGCGAACCGCCGCATGGGTTGTTCAATCCATCGATAAGAGATTTCTGCAAAGATAATCAACGTTCCTAAGAAAATCAAAAATTGGCCTGTTGCATAAAACTCAGAGCATCTTCCATCGCTTGTTCTAAACAACTCTAAGCTGCTAACAATCCATTGAGAAAAGCGTGCAATCAGCAATTGCGTAATGTAAATAGCGTAAGAGCGTTCTCCGATAAATACAAAAAATGGCGCTATAAAACGACTGCCCAAGACGATATTCTTGTTTTGCGCTGCCCACCAAACGAGCAATCCGGCACTTCCCAAAATAGGAGCAAAGCCATAGGCGTTCATATGTTTTTCACATAGACCAGGATAGATCCACAAAAGGAATATAAGAAGGACCGCCACCAGACGTGTACTACGCGGTAAAGTAAGGGGAGAAGGCGTATGAACTGTTTTGAGAAACGCTAGGAACGCCCCTAAAAACAGTCCATCGAAGTTATAAATGGTATGGTAATAGACACTGTCTTCTGCCCAAAGTTCTGTCAAGGGTCGCGCTACAAGGAAGCCGACACAGTATGCACAAAGCGCAAAAATAGCCTGGCGCTCGGATGTTTTTAGAAGCAAAAGAAGAACGGGCCACACAAGATAAAATTGTCCCTCGACAGAAAGACTCCAGTATGGCCCTAATCCACCATAATGCATATGCTCTGTTCCTAAATATTGAGGGATAGAAAAGTTATAAACGCAAAAAAGGTGTTCAATACCCATACGAACAAAGCTTAGGCCCCAATCAGTCTGATAGGGAAGAATATCTGTCTCATATGCCCAGAAGAAAATACCAGCAGCTACAAGTAAATTAAAGAATGCCAATGGCGCAAGGCGAAAAAAACGCCGTAGGAAGAAATTTTTAAGCAAGCCCATTGCGGCTCCCAACCGAGCGAGGAACGTTGTATGCGCTTGCGCTTCGGCTAAACGTTGTAGAAGCAACGTTGTAATGATAAACCCGGAAATAACGAAAAACAGGGGCAATCCACCGCATCCATTATAGAACGCCGAAGGCAATATCTCGCGCACAAAACGCAAAGGAGCGATCATTGTAATGTGTTGAATGAGAACAAGTAGACAGGCCGCACCGCGCAAGCGTTGGATTTCTGGGTAAAACGTTTCTTTAGACATCAGAGGTCTTTCTTTCCTATTGCATATGATATTGTATACAGTGAATCACATTTATTAAGAAAATATTCATGCGTTTTTGCAAGCCTTTAAAAAGAAGAGCACGCCCTCATCAAAAGGGAATATATGGGAAGCACAGCCGCAACACGTTACCTCTTGTGCGGGCTTCTTGCAGTCCTGGAAGGATGCTCTTCAGACGTCCCTTTGGAAACGGTAAGCCTTTCGGCAAGTTCTGAGGCGAACTCTTCTTATGCAACAATCGTTGATCTGGTTGTTCTTTTTGACAAGGATCTTGCTGCAAAAATCTCTTCTATGCCAGCGAGCCAGTATTTCACCGCTTCCGACCAATTAGAACATGATAACGAAGAGCTTATGTTGCGATGGCGCTGGGAAGTCGTGCCAGGACAAGTCATTTCTCGATGCCCTATTGCTTTTGAAAAGTATCGTCCTCTTGCCGCCTTTGTCTTCGCGCGTTACTACACTCCTGGAGATCATCGGAAAAAACTTACCCCTGTTGAAAATATTGCGATTCTTTTAGAACAAGAAGACTTCCGAGTTTGCGAATTGATCCAAGGAAAAACTGGTGGTGAGTCTGTAAAAAGCTCAACGCAACCTCTTCCTCGGGTCTCAGAAAGCGTTTTTTATCAAAATGCACGCGCACCAAAAGAGGATCGCATGGCAAAACGACGTGCACGTCGAGAACGCCTAAAACGTCGTTTGAAAGCACGACAAAATAAAGCTGCTACAGAAGAATAGATTAGGCTCTCTTTTAGTAGAATCTGGCCTAAAGGTTCTCTCGGTTGGATTGTCTTTGACCTAGAACAACGCTGGGGTATTTACGGCCTCTTCCCCGGTGTAATCGTAAATGCCCTAATGTTCTTCGGAATAAACATCTATAGCAAGCGATGCGGTATT
>JAITIJ010000058.1 GCA_031279495.1 Holosporales bacterium
AAAAGCATACAGCTTGTATTGAAAAAGACACTTCGGTCATATCACTTACGAATAATTTTCAGCGAGAAGACTCTCTCCAAGTTGTTATAGCCGCGGCGCAGTGCCGCGGGGCCTTTGTGCCAACTCTTTTGTTTAATAAGGCCACAAAGGCGTGGATGCACCGACATACCACTCACGCAGAAAACTAAAAGCATACAGCTTGTATTGAAAAAGACACTTCGGTCATATCACTTACGAATAATTTCCAAATACCCTCTTGTGTCAAGTTTGTGGATGCACTGACACAACGCTTACGCGTAAGCTCGAAGAGCTGTATCTGTAAAGCAATCATATAAAAGACCATAAAAAAAAGCAGGAAACTCTCATGAGAGGGGAAGAAAACTCACCTCCTCCTCCCTACAACCTCCAAAACACTCGACATGCTTAAATCCTAACTAAACTGGTCAATAGACAAGAAAAAAAGATGCTGGGCGAGAGCCTTTTTAAAAGCGTTAAGGAGTTCTTTTCCAATCCTTCATCACTTTTTTGGATAAGACCTGAGAATCGTGGGAATATAAAGGATCAGACGCTCACGTGGCCTGGACCGGTCTACCTCTCTGACCCTGAGGAGGGAGAGTGGAGAGATGGTCTTCAGCTATCGTTAAAAAGATGCCAGCACGATAGATTTTATTCTCCCATAAAAAATGATTGCCACTTTGAATCCTTTCCATGTCAATCACATCCTCTTATTCGCCTCCCTATACCCTTTCATGGATGGTCTATTGGAACTCGAAGTCATCATGAGTTGGATTTTTAGATCTCTTACCACTCTTCCATTTACAGCTAGAGTAACAACTAGATAGAGCCATCAACGACAAAAATATCCATATAAAATATCTACCTTATTGTGTACTCTTTTCTGACTGTGTTACAAACACACATTAAAAGTCAGGTCATTTTGCAGGATACTCTTGAAAATTTAAGATAGGCAGCCCTGTAAAGCAGCACCCTTAGTACGCATTCTAAATGCGTTATGCTTTTGCTGCCCCGTTTGATCCTTTTGCTGTAATTGTCTTAAACTCCTTTCGGAATCCTTTGTGTCGTGTTTTCGATGTCCTTGTGGAAGAAGGAGACATCTATTTAAAGAGGGCAAACCTGCCAAGAAATCAAACCAGCACACAAAGAATCTATCAATGCTATCTCAGCAAATTCTCTTGTTGGGGTATATTTCTGAGGGGGCACGCGTTATTTCCCCATCATCAATAAATATCGTATCCATGCAAAAGGCTTGCATTTCCAGGGCTCTCTCATGTATAGTCTTTCTCGCTGGCTTGTTATAACAGAAAACAGAGTGTTCTGATGCGTAGGGTTGGACCGTAAGAAATAGAGAATGGAAGGAAAAAGTTATCATGTCTGAAGAGAAAAAACTTCCAGAATTCACGGGATTGAGCGCCGTTCTGTGGCCCATCCATAAGTTTGAACTAAAAAAGTTCCTTCCAATGGGATTGATGATGTTCTGCATGCTATTTAATTATAGCACATTACGCACACTAAAGGACTCTCTTGTTGTTCCAACTTGTGGAGCAGAGGTGATTAGTGCCGTAAAAATGTGGGGTGTCTTGCCAAGCGCTATGCTCTTTGTGATGCTTTATGCTAAACTTGCAAATTCTCTTTCCAAAACGCGTCTTTTTTACACTATACTCTGTATGTTCCTCGGCTTTTTTGTATGTTTTGCTCTGTTCTTATACCCAAATCGGATGATCCTGCATCCAGATTTATCCGCAGCTATTGAAGCACTGCCACGCCTAAAATGGATCTTTTTGGGGGCTGAGAACTGGACGTTCTCCCTTTTTTATATCATGTCTGAGCTGTGGGGAAGCGTAGTGTTAACACTTATGTTTTGGCAATTTGCGAATGATATTACCAAAGTAAAAGAGGCCAAACGTTTCTACAGTATGTTCGGGATTATTGGAAACCTTGGGCTCATTGCATCTGGATACCTTACGAAGATATCCACCAAAATGGGAGAAACAGCTCCGGTTGATGTTGACGTCTGGGGGATAACGATCAATTGGTTGGTAGGGGCAACTTTAGTTTCAGGTGTCTCTATCATGGTATTATATAGCTGGATTCAGCGCAATGTTTTGACAGATCGTCGTCTGTATGATCCAGGAGACGTAGGTCAGCCTAAAAAGAAAAAGGCGAAATTGTCCATAAAGGAGAGTTTCAGATACATCTTTTCATCCAAGTACCTTGGTTTTATAGCCCTACTGCCATTATGCTATGGGATCAGCATTAACTTGGTAGAAGGTGCCTGGAAAAGCCAAGTAAAACTGATGTTTCCCACATCTAGCAGTTACGCATCCTTTATGGGCGCGTTTCAAATATGGATGGGAACAGCTTCTGTTGTCTGTATGTTTATAGGAGCGAATATTCTGCGCAAATTTAGGTGGCACACGGCAGCGGTAATCACTCCTTGGATGATTTTGGGTACGGGAGCTTTCTTTTTCGTATTTATGATCTTTAACGAGTCTCTCGATCTGATGATGGCGGCAATCGGAACAACGGCGTTAATGATGGCGGTTGTTCTGGGCCAGATTCAGAACGTTCTTAGCAAGGCGACTAAGTACTCTTTGTTCGACTCGACGACTCAGATGTCCTATATCCCGCTGGATGAAGAACTGAAAGTAAAAGGGAAAGCTGCTGTGGATGTCGTTGGTGGTCGTATGGGAAAGTCTGGAGGGGCGTTTATCCAATGGGCATTGTTGGCAAGTATTCCTGGTTCAACGCTAGTCTCTTTAGCTCCTGCAATGCTAGTGATTTTCCTGATCATTATGGTTCTATGGTTCTGGGCAGTAGCCGGCTTAGGCGAGGAATTCGAGGCGGTCACAGCAAAAGGATCAAGCGAGACATCAAAAGCATAGTATTTAGAATGCGTGCTGAGATTGATAGAAGGGAATTCAAGGCGGTTACACAGCAAAAGGATCAAGCGAGACGACGGCAAAAAAGCATAATGTCTTAAGTGTAACTGAGACTAACGTGCTGCAGGAAGGAAAGTTTCTCTTTTGCGCATTTCGTGTAAGGTTTTAGTTTAACGCACAACCAAAACTGCTGGTAGGCTTTTTAACGTCCCTTTTTATATGGGTAAGGTCTTGTTGCCGCGAAGAGTTCTTTTCGCGACTCTTTGATAAAATATGCTTTATAAATGGTTTTAGCTCTCCAGCGTTTATGTGCGCAAAGCGTATGTTCATATTTTACGTCCAATTTTTATATCAAATTCTTTAATAGAATTTTAACAAAATAGCACTAGAATTTTTTAGTACATTTCTGGAGCTATTTATGCCCAAATTATTTTCTAGGGTTATCTTATCATGCGCAATTTCCTTTATATTTGAAAGTTATTCCTGCGCCATGCTTTTTCCTGATGGGGCGGAAGATTCTCTAGGAGAAAAGGTCTCCTTGAGAAGAGAATCATCGGAATCTCTTGATGGAGAAGAGATCTCTCCAAGAGAACTCTTCGAAAGACGATTAGCAAGATCTCCGAAAGGAACGTGAGATTCTCCAAGAGAACTTTTCGAAAGAGAACAAACAGAGCCGTTGAGAAGAGAAAGAAGACAGCTTTCTGCTGTACCCAGAGATTTTCACAGAAGGGAATCACCAGGACTTCCAGAAGAAGAGACAGGGAGCGTGCGAGAGAGATGCCCAGGAAAACAGCTAGAACTTATTCCTAAGAAAAAATAAGCCCCCATTTTGAAAGAGGGATTCTTACAGCTTCTGGAAAGACACCGCTGGAACCTCTCAGAAGGAACTGTGAAGAGATAATGAGAGTTTTGGAGTGGAAAGACACGGTTGATGAATTTATAAGCTGTATTGAGGATAACTTAGAACACCATCATAGCTATGCAGCTCATTGGGGCGTATCTCCAGAAGATGTTGAAAGATACCCAAAGCGGTACTTGCTTCGGGAAGATGGTAAATGCAAAACAAGAAGTAGTGCCGCAGGTGTTGATTTATTCGAGACATTAGCTGGGAAGTTTGCATCTCCTCCTGTAAAAATGAAAGATCTGCCACAGTGTGCAAAGTGCTTAATAACGTTCGAAAATCCTATCCCAGTTGTACGTGTGGAACTAGAAGAATCAAGTTCGGGAATCACTGTAAAAAAAGGATACACGCAGCAGGTCATATGCGTCGCAAAAACAATATCCTTCAACAAGCAAATTATTCCAACAATTCATCCAGGAAACGTCCTTATTCCCGATCCTCTTCTTCGTTCTGCTCCTGTTCCTTCTTTCGAATTTGATTTCCATCGCATATTGGAGGAGGGTCCTCCATAAGATTCCAATCATGAACGTCCCCTTTATTCGCGGCTATCGGCTTATTTCTCTGGAGGTCAGAGCAATCCTTCATAACGTTTCGTCCAATGGCCACATAGCAACTCGTACGTAATGAAAGTGCCATCAGGATGTTTGCGATCAAGAATGTGCATGGCTTCCTTAAGATGGGCGGCAGAAACGGGACGATGGCCCTCTCGTGCCGCAGTTCCGCCGATATTCTTCAGCATTCTCAAGAAGTGCCAACTGCTGTCGTAACGCTGATATAGCGTATGTGTCTGCAGATTTATGCCAGGCAGGTTTTCTTCAAACAATTCTCGAGAGGGAAAATCACGCACACCAAGGTCGACATTGCACTCTAGTCCTGCTTCGCGCCATTCGTGTAGAGACGAAGGACCCAAGGTGCAGAAAACAAGGCTTCCTCCCGGTCGAAGTGCCTCCTTTAGATGTTGAAGTGTTTCGCTTATATGAGAAAACCAATGCACTGTCATACTTGAAATGATAAGATCAAAGAAGTGAACCACGCGTATTAGTTCGGCATCCATGACTTCGAAAGAAACGTTCTGGTGATGTCCTAATTTTTGAGCACAATGCGCAACCATATTTGGAGCAATATCAACCAACAGGATACGAGAAGAACGGTATTGATGTAACAAGCGACGACTAAGTTGGCCTGTTCCACACCCAATTTCTAAGATCTGTGCATGTCGATATACAGGCAGGCGTTCGAATACCTTTTGAGCAGCAAGAACTTGGATATCTGACCAGGTGTCGTATGTAGAAACAGCGCGGTCGAATTTAAGAGAAACAGAAGATGTCACTGCTGCTTGTATATTTGCTTTATTGAAAGAAGTACTCCCTTTGAATTAAGGACACCCTTACCGCCCCCTTGCGCAAAATCGGATCGGCCTCCTCCGCCCGCTTCTTGCAAACCAGCGGTAATCGCTTCGAGATAGCGCGTAGCAGGGTGGTCTTTTTTCAGATCTTCCGAAACACCGACATAAACACGCGTTTGCTCCTGATCTTCGGATAATATAACGACGATTCGGGCTTGAGTCGTTTTCTTTAGGGTATCAACGTGGTTTCTTATTTCACGTGGTTCTATAGAAGAAACTTTTTGACATAGAAGTGTGACAGGCCCTATGCGTTCTTCAAGAATATTCATAGAGAATGCCCGTTCTGCTTGAAAGCGTCGATTGTCGTGTCGCAGATGCTCTATGTCAGATTGTATCGTGGCAATGACTGTAGAAAGATTCTCTTCTGAGGTGTTGAGCAGCTTTGCACTATCGGCAACAGTACGACAGAGGGCCTCCACGTACCGGCAAGCAGCAGCGCCGGCTACAGCTTCGATTCGCCGCACTCCAGAGCCGATGCCCGTTTCGGTAAGAATGTGGAAAAAACCTATGTTGCCCGTAGAAGTTACATGCGTTCCTCCACATAGCTCAACAGAATGCGGTTCTATACGCACAACGCGAACGATGTCTTGATATTTCTCGCCAAACAATGCTATTGCACCTGACTCAATAGCGGCGTTTTTGTCTTGTTCGGAAACGTTTACCGAATGACTCTCTCTAATCCATTGATTTACGAGGCGTTCAATCGTCTCGAGATTCTCATCGGAAAGAGGCCCCGTGTGACTAAAATCAAAACGTAAGCGATCGGCATCAACAAAAGACCCTTTTTGCGCCACGTGAGACCCGAGAACTGCACGCAACGCCGCTTGCAACAAGTGTGTTGCTGAGTGGTGAACAGCAATTGCACAGCGCCGGTCTTGGTCAATTCGCGCTATAACAACATCACCCACCGTTATAGAACCGCTTACAACACGCCCTACATGCAAGAAGACTCCTTCTGTTGTCTTGCGTACCTCTTTGATCGTAACAACGGCATTTCCAGGATTCTGGCTACAGATTTCGCCTTGGTCCGCCTGTTGTCCTCCAGATGCTGCATAAAACGGTGTCTTGTCTAAGATGAGGATAACGTCTTCTCCAGTAACAGCGCATTGAACACCTTCCTCTCTTCGAATAAGACCGATAATAGAAGCCGAGGATTCAACCTCGGAATATCCGCAAAAAAAGGTTGTTGGCAAGTGCGCTAAGAGTGTTTTTATAGCAGGGCTCTCACGTTTATCCCCAGAACCAGCCCATTGTGAGCGTGTGCGCTGCTCTTCAAGAGCCGCTTCAAAAGCTTCCTTATCTATCGTAATGCCACGTGCGCCAAGAATCGTTTCCGTCAAATCTAAGGGAAAGCCGTATGTGTCGTATAACTTAAAAGCTACCTCTCCAGGAAAAACTTGCTTAGTGCTCAGCTTATTTGTTTCCTCATCCAACAGAAGTAAACCACGCTCAAGTGTTTCGCGGAATCGTTCCTCTTCTTGCTTCAAAGTCTTTTTTACGTGAGGTTCGGCCGCGCATAATTCTGGATAATCTGCGCCCATCTCATGCACCAGCGTTGGGATTAAGCGATGGAAAAACGGCTCTTTCAAGCCTAAAAAGTGTCCATGCCGCACTGCTCGTCGGATAATACGACGCAGAACGTAGCTGCGCCCGTCAGATCCAGGAGCCACTCCTTCTGCACATAAAAAAGCAGCAGCACGTAAGTGGTCGGCGATAACTTTAAATGAAGCCTTTGTCTCTGGCGTTTCGTTCCTCCCAACGATCTCCTCGAGCGTTGTGCGCAACATTTTGAACAGGTCAGTATCGTAGTTATCTGTGACCCCCTGCATGACCGCTGCAACACGCTCTAACCCCATGCCAGTATCAATAGACGGCTTGGGGAGCAGCGTTCTTTCTCCATTCGCCTGCTGTTCGAATTGCATGAAAACTAAGTTCCAAATTTCAACGAATCTATCGCCATTTTCGTCTGGACTCCCTGGCGGACCACCAGGAATATGCGCCCCATGATCATAGAAGATCTCGGAGCATGGCCCGCATGGACCTGTGTCTCCCATTGACCAGAAATTATCTGTTGTCGTGATAGGGATAGGCGTTATTCCAGCAATCTTTGCCCAAAGTGCAGCAGCTTCTGTATCTTCATGAAAAATCGTTACACACAAGCGATCTTTGGGAAGATGCAGCTCTTGTGTAAGGAACGTCCAAGCCAGCCGGATCGCTTCTTCTTTAAAGTATTCCCCGAAAGAAAAATTGCCCAGCATTTCGAAAAAAGAATGATGGCGCGCTGTATATCCCACTTGATCAAGGTCGTTGTGCTTGCCGCCAGCACGCAAGCATTTCTGCACCGTTGTTGCTTTCGGGTAAGGCCGTGCCTTTACGCCCGTAAAAATGTCTTTAAATTGCACCATACCTGCGTTTACAAACAACAGTGTGGGATCTCCTTCTGGAACAAGAGCGCTTGATGGTACGATTTTATGACAATTTTTATCAAAAAAAGACAAGAAAAGACGGCGAATTTCCTGTGTTTTCATGGGCTATGCTGCTGTATTCTGTCGATCTTCCATATCAGCAGATTGAGGAGCAGTCACGGATGCAGAAAGCACGTCAACGACCAATCCGGCATTCTCCCGAAGTGTTGTCTCAATTGCTTGTGCTACAGCTGGAGAATCTTTTAAAAACTGCCGCGCAGCCTCTCGTCCTTGGCCAAGACGTTGGCCTTTGTAGGCATACCAAGAGCCAGACTTCTCGACAATTTCTGCTTTTACACCAAGATCCAAAAGCTCTCCCGTTTTCGAAATACCCTCTCCATAAAGGATATCAAGATCAATGACACGGAAAGGAGGAGCCAACTTATTTTTAACAACTTTTATGCGCGTTTGACTACCGATGGTTTCTTCCTTTTCTTTGATAGATCCAATGCGACGGATGTCCAACCGCACAGAAGCATAGAATTTAAGAGCGTTGCCACCTGTTGTAGTTTCCGGATTGCCAAACATCACGCCAATTTTCATACGAATTTGATTGATGAAAACCACAATGCAGCGTGACCGAGAAATCGTTCCTGTTAGCTTGCGCAAGGCTTGACTCATAAGACGTGCTTGCAGGCCCATATGGGAATCCCCCATGTCTCCTTCAAGTTCCGCCTTGGGAACAAGGGCAGCGACACTGTCAACAACCAACACGTCTATTGCGCCCGATCGTATAAGAGTATCCGCGATTTCTAGTGCCTGCTCTCCTGCATCTGGCTGAGAAATGATAAGATCATCGACATTGACTCCTAACTTTCTTGCATAGACAGGATCTAGAGCGTGTTCGGCATCTACAAAGGCGCAAGTGCCACCTCCTTTTTGAGCCTCAGCGACGACATGGAGAGCAAGGGTTGTTTTTCCTGAACTCTCTGGGCCAAAAATCTCAATAATGCGTCCACGTGGGAAGCCACCAATACCAAGGGCAATATCAAGCCCTAAAGATCCTGTTGATATACTTTCGATTTCAATAGCGCTCTCTCGCTGTCCGAGGCGCATCACAGATCCTTTGCCAAAAGCGCGCTCAATCTGAGCAACAGCAGCCTCTAAAGCTTTCTGCTTATCCATATTCTCCTACGATTTGAACGTGGTCACCCTTCACAACAAGAACAGTAAAGAGCTTACGCTTGGGATGCAAGACGGTATTTGTCTTGCCAAACACCTTCTATGGTATTGACAAAAGATGGATAGGCTCCGTATTAACCCTTATGGGAACGGGACGCTTAGCTCAGCGGGAGAGCACTACCTTCACACGGTAGGGGTCGCAGGTTCAATCCCTGCAGCGTCCACCAAAGATTTTTCTTGCTGCTTGCGCAGCTAAGCTTGCGGAGGTTTTCTAAGGAAGGCTCTTAAAAACCACTTAAATCCCATTGAGGATTGGGAGCATTGCCCAAAGAATCGTGGCGCCCATAATGGAATTGTTCCAATCCCGCCCAAGCAATCATCGCACCGTTATCTGTGCACAACTCTATTGGTGGAGCAATAAAAGGAACATCGCAAGAAACAGCAAAATCTTCGATAGTTTTCCGTATTGTTTGGTTGGCCGCTACTCCTCCTGATAAAACAAAAGCGGTGGGGTGAGCCTCACGAACGATCTCAAAAGCATTTCTATATCGGTCCAGGAAAGTATCTGCTATAGCTTGTTGAAAGCTTGCGCAAAAATCGGCGCGCACCTGATCAGACATATCTGGAAAGCGCTTAAAAAGCGTACAGGCTGCTGTTTTCAACCCGGCAAAAGAAAAATGGCATCCCGGCTGACCCTTTAGGGGTCTTGGGAATGCAAAGCGTTGAGCGTCCCCATTTTTTGCGTAAGCTTCTAGTGTTTTCCCACCGGGATACGAAAACCCTAGAATTCGTGCAACTTTATCAAACACCTCGCCCGCTGCATCATCCAACGAGTGTCCTAAAGCCAGATAACTTCCGACATTGCGCACCAAGCACATTTCACAGTGTCCGCCAGAAGCGACTAATACAAGGTACGGAAAGGCAACATCATGCGTTAATCGCGCCGTTAGGGCGTGTCCTTCTAGATGATTAACTTGAATAAGGGGGCGCTGCCACCCTAGTGCTAGGGCTTTGGCAAAAGACAAACCAATCCACAAGCTACCGCTTAATCCAGGACCAGCTGTAACAGCAACGGCAGAAAGGCGTTGAGCAGGAACCGGAGCTCCATTCAAAACTGCCTGAACGAGGGGGGTGATCTTCTCCAAATGCGATCGCGCCGCGATATCAGGAACGACTCCTCCGAAAATAGCGTGATCTTTTATCTGGGAAGCAACAATATGCGAATGGATTTTGCGATGGTCATCGACAACAGCAGCAGCTGTTTCGTCACAACTCGTTTCTATTCCCAGGACGTACATACCTTCTCCGGCGAAGTCCATTGATTCTATTGATTAGTCTCGTTACTCTTGGCCGTATTGTAAAGGGGGGTGAAAGCGTGTACGCTGCTCTACTTAAAGCTGTCCTCATTATCGTTGCCTTCGTTATTTCGAGCTTTTTCCCCGAAACCGTATCTTTAGAAGGATACGGTAAGCGTTTCGACATTACATTTGCGCATCTTACGGCTTTTCTAGCTCTATTTGTCGTCGCTGCGGGTATTTTTCACCATTGCTATCGTGCAATACAGGGGATATTTAAGCTCTCCCCTGAAGCGCGTCTTAAAGAAGGGCTTACTAACGTGCAGATATGTCTTGAGACCCTCTCTCTCAACAAGACAAAAGAAGCAAAAAAAGCACTTGCGAAAGCGCGTCACGCTTTGGGAAAAGACGTTCCGTTACTTCTATGGTTTGAAGGACGTATCGCGCATCTTGAAGGCGACACACATCGTGCTCAAAGCTTGTTTTATACCCTTAATGCTCGAGAAGAAGGTCGCTTTCTAGGGTCCTATAGCTTGTATCAAATGGCCCAAAAAGAACACGACGCAGCGAAGGCGCTAACGGCTTTGGAAGGCGCTATCGAATGTTACAAAGATTCAGAAACATTGCTCACACAGGCGTTCCTGCTTGCTCTATCCGAGAAGCGTTTTGATAAAGCCCGCACTTTTCTCGCCTCTTTTAGTCAGCCATCTTCTATTGTTCTGCAATGGAAAGCGTTGTCTTACTTTCTAGAAGCACAACAGGTAGATCAAAATCATGCAAAGGTGCTTTTACGCCAATGTGCAGAAATGGCGCCAGAGTTGACTGTTCCTCTTCTTGCGTATTTCAAAACAATGAGTCCGATAGAAAAAAAGTTGCGTGGTCGCGCTTTATTGAAAAAGGCTTGGAGAGCGGCTCCTCATCCTCTGATTGAAGACGCTTTTATCGATGCTTTCGCTTCAAAAAAATCAGCAGAAAAGATGAAGTGCTTGCAAAGCTTGTTTGCAGAGAATCCCACCTCTTGGATTTCCTCTTATGGATTAGGAAAGGCGGCCTATGAAGCGGGTCTATGGGGGGTGGCTTTAAATTACTTCGAGCGCGCATACGCGGCTTTCCCAGTGCGTGCATGTGCTGAAAAGGCTCTAGATCTTGTAAAAATATTGCATCCAGAGGACACAGAACACACGCAAGAGCACATTATTTGGCAAGAGAGATACCATTCCGGACATCCCATGCCAACCTGGACATGCAAGAGCTGCGCACATTCTTCAGAGGATTGGGCTCCCTTTTGTTCTGTCTGCAACGCCTTTGCGTCTATTGCATGGAACTCCCAGCGGTCTGCAGAAGAGCCACTAGCAGTTACCTTCGCTCCAAAAGAATTGTTTTCAGAATGAGGCTTATCTTGCTGCATTTCTATGAAAATCCAACTGCCACCTTGACAGGAAAACGCCGGATAGAGGTGTGATTCCATGGAGTGAGCATGAACAAAGCTATTGCTGTCGCGGTTGTTTTAGGTGGAATTGCCCTTGGAGGAGTGTTTTTTATAGCCGGTATTTTTACGGGCATATCTGTTTCTTTGAGAGAAGAACACTCTTCTTTACAAGCACCGAATGGGAATTGGCCACCTCCCAACTTAAGAGCTCCTAGCAGCTTGTCTTCTGCGACAGGACCCTCGGCGACATCAATCCACGAGCAAGGGAAAAGCGCTTCTGGCGGCTTACTTGCCTCACAAGAAAAACAAGCCGAAGATAAAGCGTTGTTACGCGCAGAAGATAAACCGCAGGTTGGAATCGAGAAACTCTTTGAAAAAGTTCCTGAGACTTCAACAACGACTCCGTTTGCAGACGCTCTGAAAGGTGCAGCGCAAACCTCTGTAGCACAACAGGAAAGCACAGCAGTATCAGCCGTAAAATCACAGAAATCTACAGGAGTGGAACCCAAGACAGAACCACAATCAGCGGATAAGCATGCGGCAACATCATCAGATCCTCTAGAAAACACCAAACAAAAAGATACTACTAGCGCTCCCAGGAATCTTCAATTCGATGAAAGCTCTCCTGTTCTTGTTACTAAACCGGACAAACTTGTGCCATCGGTGGAAGAACTTTTTGATGAATTAGGGGCAGAAGACAAGGAAGAATCGGACAGCGCTATCGACGAACAGTCAACAGAAGAATCCTCTCCAATTTTTGTTATCATAGGCACTTTATTCTATGAAAAAATGGCCCAGATTTCTGCCTTATTGAGAGGTCATGGGTATAAAATCTTCACACAAAAACTTGCTTCTGGAAAAGAACAGAAATTTCTTGTTGTCTCCGGCCCTTTTCGGAAAAGAGAAAACGCTAAACAGTTGCTTAGCTGGCTGCATAGGAATGATTTTAAAGAGGCAAGACTTACAACCCTGAAGCAACTTAAAGAACGATAGAGCTTTTGCGGAGATGCAAGGGTACAAAGAGCAGAAACGAAAGTCACAGACGGATGTTTCTCTAATCGCAAGAGGGCGATGTCCTGGGCCTCTAGACGAAGGGGACAGATGACAAAAGGGAAGCTATCCGAATCTTTTTAAGAACACAACCTTAATCCAATTAATTTAGAGGGAGACTGCTTCTGCACAAGCATCTTCCTCTGATGCAGCCTCCTCCTTGGCGCCCAAATCGGCTGGTGTTGTTGATGCTTCTTTTGAGGAAGTCAAAGAGGTGAATGAATAAGAGGTCAGGTCTTTACGGGAGAGGATAGATAAGAGGATGGAGTGTTGAGATTCAACAGGTCGGGTTTGTGCGGGTTCTGTTGGGTTGTTGATGTTTTTGCGAGGAAGTCAAAGAGGTGAATGAATAAGGAGGTCAGGTCTTTACGGGAGAGGATAGATAAGAGGATGGAGTGTAGAGATTCAATAGGTCGGGTTTGTGCGGGTTCTGTTGGGTTGTTTATGTTTTTGCGAGGAAGTCAAAGAGATGAATGAGTAAGGAGGTCAGGTCTTTGGAGGCGGTTAAAAAGATGGGAGCGTAGAGAAGACCGATCATTTATGAAGGATATAGGGCGAGTGGTGAAGTATACTTAGGGTGTGTTTTTGATAAAGAGAGGGAATTATACACTTCGGAGAGAGAAGTGTTGGTCTTGCTCAGCAAGAGACTCGGCTATCCTCTTTTATTTGCTGATAAATATGCGCCTCGCTTTTTCTGTCGTTTGTCTTTTTATAAAAGATATACTCCTTCTTCATAGATTGTTCTGCTCTTCGTTCTAGCGTTTTTTTGTAACCCTATGTCGTGGCTTCCATTTTTATTTCCGGATCATCACGTTCATCTTTCCTCACCCTTCTTTCGCTATCGGATGTTTCTCCACCTCTCTACACCATCGCCCCCACTTTCCATTCTTATCCCAGGATTGTTCCTCTACTTGTCCTGATTTTCTGTTAATAACAAATGAATGCCTTCGTTAGGAGCAAGTGCCCTGGTTGCACGATCTGCCTCTTTCGCTTTTTATTTCGCGCGCCTTCCTGTCCTTTTATAAGAGGCCCAGCAGAGAGCAATCCGGGATTTTTGTTAAACCCCAGATTGCTTCTATTGCAGTCTTATTTTAGGGAGGTCGATCTTTTTTATTTAGGTTTATTCGGTTCCTCTTTACCCAAGATTTTTTCTGCTATTGCTCGCCAGTGTGGTCTTCGTATCCATCTTTTATCTCTGGCAACTTCTGCTGCTCGACGTCGTATACCTTCATTTCGGCGATACTGCATTCCCCACCAAGCAGCTTGCTCAACAAGGTGTTGTGGAGCGTCTGGATTTTCCAATGTATTCCTAATGTTATCAGGATCTTCAAAGAAAACATTTACCACTTTTGCATATTCTCGTGCCCCGGGATTGAAAGCCCCAGATGCAATGGCAACAGCAGCTACTTCAGCTTTTATCTCTGGGATCTCTAGCCCTTTCTAGACAGCTTCTGCAAAGAGCTGGTGATGAGAATCTTGCAGTATCGTCAGAACACCATCGGGCGTTTCTAAGTGGGATTCTTCTTGTACCCTTGGCGCTCTTTCTCTTAGCTTTGGATCCCCCGATGCCAATGCCTTTTCCACCGCCAACTGTTTCAGTTCTGGATTATGGATTTGTGTAAGGCCACCCATGCAATCTAAGGCAACCTCCACAAACAGGTAATGATTCGGATTCTTCAATATACGTCGTATCTCATTAGGATCCTGTGTTATAGCCTCTATCGCTATCGCTAAACAAGAACCCTCTTCTGATGCCGATGCAGCATCTATCGCTTTGCTTTTGAGATCAGGCCTTTCTAAAGCTACACGAACAACTCGACTAAAAAGTGGATTTTGTGGTCCTTCGGCCGATACGGCTTCGATTTGATTAGGATTGTTTTTGATAAGAACAAGTTCTGCCTGTTCATGAAAGGGTCGAGCTAGATGCCTCAGGTTCTGCATAGCATGCGCAGCCAAAGTCTGTAAGTCTGGATTTCCATCTTTGAATAGATAATATCCAACAGCATGTTCATGAAGTTGATGATTTGGATCAAGCAATATTCTCCTTCCTCCCTCTGGATCCCTTGTCGCAGGATCCAGCATGACGTCTATAACCAGATCTACGAATTCCTGTCTACACGGATGAGAATAGCCTCCGCTCAGATCCTCTATCAACTCTTGTAACGCATCCCCTGGCTTAACTCTCTTAAGATCATTCTCTATTCTGTTCTCTAGATCGACAACATCTTGAGGAAACAAATGCGGAAGAAAACCTATTGACAAAACTAGCTCTGGTACACAATGTGGATATTCAAAGCGGTTTACCATTACAGATGTGGCCCATTCCGCAAAACGTTGCAGGTACTCTCTTGCTTAACCGTCATCAAAAAGTTCCGGATGCTTATCTCAGTGGTAGATCATCTCGTTTACCCTGAGAGGGTTGGCGGTTCGAACCCGTCATCACCCACCAGGCAGTTTGCTTTTTTTGTCTTTCATCCAACTCAAAGATACCAAGATCTCAGGAACTCTCCTCAAAATTTCGCTGAAATGCCGGCTCTGGACCGAACTCTTTTGCTCAATAAAATGAGCACATTGCTCCAGATGATAATACAGGTCCCGACAACAACGCACGTTTGTGGGAAAACACCCCACAACGTCACGTCACAACATAAGCCCCAGACAAAAGTGGTGTAGTCTAAAGGAGCAAGAGTCGAAACGGGCGCGAAACGCAGCGCATGCGTAGTAGCATATTGGGCGAAAGCGACCACACAGCCCAGCAACAGAAACGCACCCCAATGAGACCACGTTAGCGGGCTCCAAGAAG
>JAITIJ010000013.1 GCA_031279495.1 Holosporales bacterium
ATGAAGATGTTGCTCGTCAAGCAGCGCATATCCTCATGAGAGGGGACAGAGCAGCTCTCGATCCAGCAATTCGGCAAAGAATAGCTGATGTCAGAGGAGTGCCGGTGGAGGCGGTATTCCCGGATGAGATCGCTCGTCGATTGGAAAATCCGGCAGATCCTGCAGCTCAGCTTCAGGCGGCAAGAGTTGTTATCGGAACTCCAGAACTGGCAGAAAGAGCAGGTCTAACGCCTCCTCAGAGGATACAAGCAGCACAGCTTGTTCTTGAAAGAGTTCCTCCGCATGAAGATGTTGCTCGTCAAGCAGCGCATATCCTCATGAGGGGGGACCCAGCCGCTCTAGATCCAGAAATTCGGCAAAGAATAGCTGATATCAGAGGAATGCCGGTGGAGGTGGTTTTTGGAGGAACTGGAAAATAGGCCAGCGCTTCGTTAATAAAATATAAGAACTTTCGCTTGAAAATGGCGCTGGATCTTCAGCGCCATTTTGGCTTTCCTTTCGGGGAATAAAGTCATCTGGACCAACTGATTCTGTTCGAATTTCTTGCTTATGCAGATGTTCTTGAAGTGCTGGTAGAAAATAAATGCGTAAAAACGATTTTCTTATTGAAGTTTTTTAAATGAGTCATTATATAACAATGTATGGTTATTAATTATAGAGGTAAAAACGTGAATAAAAATGTTCTGAAATTTTGTTGTCTAGGTCTTTGCACATTAATCCTTGCACAGACCCATGCAATGCCTCTTAGCACTCATCCTAAATTGGATCAAGAGGCCTTTGGGATAATACCAGGCGGCACGCTTAGTCAAATTAGGGCTGACTCGAGAATGCCACAATCATTAGTTTTCTGGAAAGATGGCCAACCATACAGTAATGAAGACGGACAGCCTATAGTATCTCCTCCTGGTTTTTGTGGGGGAGGGTTTGTCCCTATACCATTTGAAGGAGGCTTTCCAAAGGTTGCTCTTCTCCATCCTTATAATGGGCGATATTCTCCTTGCGCACCTGAGTCTTATCCAAGGTTTATGGTGCTTGATGCGATGCGGCTTCAAATTCCGGATAATAGCTTGAACAGGTGTGTGTGCCATTTTATCACGGGTCATGATGTCGTTTATTGGTCTGGAGGTCCAGTATACTTTGATCTTGCTTTTCAAACGAATCCTTTTTCTAAACCCGACACAATTGCAGGAAAAGATTTTATCCTTCCTGATGATGTAAAAGCTGGTCAACGGATTTCAGGGGAATATACAGAAATGTTGTTTAGACCACAGAATCACCTTAAAGGCAACGGAGAATGTGTGGGAGAGGTTGATTGTTTCGTTCGTCGATTGTTCGGACAAGGTTTTCAGCATCCAGAAGCTGCCCGTTTGGTGGGAGGGCGGCACAAAACACAAGTCGTTCTGCATGCAAATGGAAGCGCATCCCCTAACAACCTAAACGTGAGTGATATGCTTCCCTCAGGAGAAAGTTTTATCGCAGGCAGCTGTACTTATTGGCATCCAGGAAGCGTAGGAGTTGAACCCAATTCTTGCTATTACACCCTCCATATAGTTTTGGGCCCTAGAGCCGCATGGGAAGTCTATCCACGATTCCTTGGTCCTTCTGGCGCACCGCAACCAAGAACTTTCGGGCAAGTTCTGGAGTGGATCTCTGGTCTGCAGGACTTTGAAGGCATGCCGGCTGAAGTGGTGAGCTTTCTCCTGTGTATAGGAAATAGACCGCAACAATAATGGGACGTCTAATAAGACGTTTCCCGTGAGAGCAAGAAGGATACTACGAAAGTTGCGGTGTCCTTGTTGTTCTGCATACGAGAATGCACCACAACCCTGATAAGGTTTGACCCAACAGGAGAAAACCTTTACAGCACAAAGGTGCATTCTCGATACTATCTTTGCATGAAGGAAGCAAAGACGGAGGTGAATTTCTAGCCCTTTTTGGAAAAGGCGAATAAAAAAGGTATAAGGAGGAAGGGAAAGACACGAGCTCATGAACTCCAAAGGGAAACTATGTTTCATTCTGCCGAATGAAATAATCAATATTATGGAAAACTAAAAAATAATGTAGTTTTTCTGATTGTTGTTTAAACGAAGGCCGGCGCTGCTTTGATGATAAAGGGAAGACTCGTGTAAGATCGCAGGGCTTCCAGCCTCGGGAGTAAGTCACACAGACATAGCGAACAATTCAATCTCAAAGCTATCAACACATCCCTTTCCCCTAAGGCAGCCATAAAGGCGGAAGTGCACCCTACGAAAGTACGTCTATTCCCCTCATAACTCATGATAGCAAAAATAGATGGATAGCGTTTTCTTGGGCTGCAAGAATGGCGGCCTTAGCTTCCAGCAAATCACGCATTGCCTCGACTACAATCAAGTCAACATCTGCTTCGTGACAAACTAAGATTTGCTCTTGAAAAAGATCATAAGCGCCCTCGAAGGAAAGATAGCCATTAGAATGCAAATTTTTTTAATAAGGCTAACATTTAAAGCGGTTTTTTCATCAGACATCTTCCTTTTTGCTCTTGCAAAAGCAGCAATTTCTACTGAAAGTAATTTATAAGATAATATCCGTTTACTCTAAATCTAATAGATAATTAGACAATCTGAGAGCCTGTCTCAATATACCAGCGATGGATATTTGCTATGATCTCTGGTTTTTTCAATATTTCAGTATTTCTGGACAAATTCCTGCAGGAAAGCCTGCTTTTTACAGTTATATGGTGCTCATATCTCTGCCCAGCAAAGTAAATTTTCAGGAGATTATCCATCATGAATTATAAAAGATTTTCCACCGTCGAAAATTGCATATGGTGCATTTTACACGTATCGCATAGCGTGTTCCTCTTTTTTCTGACTTCGCCATGAGGTTGCTTCCGACAATTGAAACCACCACCTGCTCTGCGAGTTATGCTGATAAAATCGGAGTGTAATTGATGCAGATTGGAGATGATCTGATAATATATCTGTGTCGGGGATTTTCTTTGGAGGAAATATCTCGAACGGAAAATAAATATTTTTTCGCTGAAGTATAGGATAGAAGCGTGCCCCCCCCCCCTCCCCTACTCCCATGTAGAAATAACGGCCTTTTGCAGCACCTTGCATAATTTTACATCACTTTCTTCTGTCGGCTAATTCGCATGAGTCAGAGGAAGAAAGGATACAACTTGTTTCTGGTCGTTCTAAATTGAAAAATTACAGAAGAACGAAGGGCTTAGAAAATTCGTACTGTTGTGTTCGTAATTTCCTCCTTGTTCCATATATGGTTCTAGGGTAGCTTGGGCCTGAGTAAGGCCTTTTCTATTTTCTCCTGAAGAAGGTCTTCCTTAGCTTGCACGGTTGCCGCAGGTGCAACGAGGGGAATAGAGTGCGATTTGTTACCTTTTTTGCTGTAATTTTTGCGTGCATTGGCGTTGTCTCAGCAACACAAGTGGAAAGAATCCAAGTTGATGGTGTGCAACGTGTGGAGGTAGAGACTGTTTTGTCTTATCTGTCGATCAAGCCTGGACAAGACTTTGCACAAGAAGAAATCGACGCTTCTCTAAAAACTTTATTCCATACAGGATTGTTTTTCGATGTGCGCATTGGGGTCCATGCCAAAACACTGCATGTAAAACTTGTCGAACGCCCTATTATCAGTCATATCGTTTTCGAAGGGAACGACAAAATCTCCGATAAAACACTTAAAGAGCTTATAAAAGACCGTACCGCTGTGCGGCAAGTACTAAACAGAGCTATTGTCCAAGAAATTGCCAAAGATATTCAGCGAGCATACCAGGCGCGTGGACGATTCTCCGCGTCTGTTGTGCCGCAAATCATTCGGCGTCCAGAAAACCGCGTCGATTTAATCTTTGCTATTTCAGAAGGACCTATTGCGACGATTAAACGTATCGTTTTCGTGGGAAATCACCGCTTCCCCAACGAAACATTGCTTGAGGAAATTTCCACAAAAGAAGAGCGTTGGTGGCGCTTCTGGAGTTACGATGATATCTACACACCAGAACGTTTAGAGGTTGACAAGCGCGCATTAAGGCAGTTCTATCGTAAACACGGATACGCTGATTTTAAGATTCTCTCATCCACTGCGGAATTAAGCATAGATCGCAAGGATTTTTTCATAACCTTTGTTGTTGATGAGGGAGCGTGCTACTCCGTACATTCTGTATCTCTGCAGTCAGAAATAAAAGGTCTGCATGCAGCAGATTTCCTGTCGTGTATCGCGATTCAAAAGGGTGGCATCCTCGATGTAACATGCATTGAAAAAACAGTGACTGATTTAGAGGGGAAAGTTGGAGCCCAAGGATATGCGTTCGCCGAAATTGAACCGAAAATAACACTCAACCGCAAAGAAAAAACAGCAGATGTTGTCTTTTTAATCCGACGAGGCCCCAAGAATTTCGTGCAACGTATTGATATTGGAGGTAATAGTCGCACTTTGGATTCTGTGATTCGTCGAGAGTTGCAACTTCACGACGGTGATCCTCTTAATGCGACAAAAATGAAAAAATCTATTCAGAATGTAAAAGATCTTGATTATTTTGAGGATGTTCGCGTTCAAGTCGATCCAGGAAGTACTCCTAATTACCAGGCGGTGAAAATCGATGTTGATGAAAAATCAACAGGAGGATTTAAATTCGGCGCTGGCGTCTCTACGGGAGACGGAATCATGGGAATGCTCGGATACGAAGAACGCAATCTCTTGGGACGCGGACAATCTGTTGAGTTGAATTTTACGCTTGCACGTCGTTACAGAAGTATCTGTTTTGATATTTGTCAACCGTACTTTATGGATCGCAACTTATTGGTAGGAACGGCATTCTCCACATATAAACGCGATCGCGCGCAGGAAGCTGGATATAAAGGCTCTTCTCATGCATGGGATGGTTATCTTGGGTATCCATTGTCAGAACATGTTTGGCATCGCCTCGGATATAAGATTAGCTTAGACAATATTGAGGAATACGGCGCAAGGCGACGACTATCCTACGCAGATAAAGAACGTTTTGGTCGCAGCACTTGCAGTCAAACATACTCTGTCTTGAGCTATTCTCAGTTAGACTCTAAAAGAGATCCAACAACAGGATTTAGCTGTTTTCTTAAAAATTGTTTTTCAGGTATTGGAGGGAATGTACATTTTCGTCGGCATGAAATCGGTGGCAGCTACTATTATCCGCTGACCGATAGTTGGGTGCTTGTTTCGCGTCTGCGTGGTGGCGTTATTTCCGGTGGACGGCTTCTCGATCGCTTTTCTTTAGGAGGCGACGATTTCCATGGTTTCGAGACAGATGGTGTTGGTCCACGAGAACGCACCACTTCAGAAGCAATCTATGGAAAATACTACTACATAGGTACATTTTTAGCACGTGTCCCTTTGGGCGCGACCAAAGAGCTAGGATTGCGCGGCATTGTTTTCCTGGAATACGGTAGTGTATGGGGAACGATTTTTAACAAAAGAGAAGTCTACGATGATAGTAAATTGCGTATGTCTGCAGGCATAGGTATTGAGTGGTTTTCTCCTTTGGGGCCGATTAGCCTGACCCTGAGTCGCGTTCTAAGAAAACAACCATACGACAGAACTCAAGAGTTCCAGATAACGGGGCTTGTTTCATGAAAAGATGTCTTCGGAGATCTGTGCTAAGTCTCAGCTCTTTATGGATTCTGTCTCCTTTGGTTGCGCAAGAGGTTGCTCTAGATGCGAACACTTCTCCTGGCAACGGTGCAACCTTGACGGAAAGGAAAGAGGTGTCCCCTGCCCTACCCGTAAACAAGCAAAACAAACATGAGGCTAAATGTTCTCCATTTAGCATTGCTGTTGTAGACATCACACACATTAATGAAAACGCTATAGAAATGAAATCCATCTGTGATCAAGCGGATCGCTTGCGTGAGGATTATCAAAAAGAAATCACAGCTTTAGAAAAAACCTTGCAAGAAGAAAGAAAGAGGTTAGATGGAGATGAAATCGCTCTTACTGCCGAAGGAAAAGAATCTCGAGAACGTACCTTCGAATTAAAAGAAAAACGCTTGCGTCAACTTGCTCGCCAGCGCAAAAACCAGTGGGAGCAAGCATTTGAAACCGCGAAAGGGAAATTCTTTCATCGATTCCAAGTTGTTGTCGAACAGATCGCTGAAGAGCTTCATGTGACGATGGTCATAACAAAAAGCGTCGTTCCCTATCATGCGGCCAGTTGCGATATCACACAACGGGTCCTGGAAACCCTTAATACAACCGCCCAACCTGTGGTGCTCCACCCCTCAACGGCGGACAAATAAAGGAAGGCAATGGTCGATACGCGTTTTTATGGGCAATCTACTCCACACACTGTACGTCAGCTAGCAGATATGTGCGGTGCCCTCTTAGAGGAAATTTCGGAAGAAAATCGCGTGCTTTTTGGTATTTCGACGTTGAAGAACGCAACACCTGCTGATTTATCCTTTCTTTCAAACACAAAATATCTAGATGATCTAAGAAAAACGCATGCAGGTGCTGTTTTTGTTGTTTCTCAGTATGCAAAAGAGGTTCCCAGCAACACTTTACCCTTAATCGTATCAGATGTTCTGCCAGCGTATGGAGTGGCGGCCGCTCTTTTGTATCCTTCTGTCCATAAGCCAGCAGAGATTCATCCAACTGCACAAATCGACCCATCGGCCTCTATAGGCGACAATGTTTCTATCGGGGCATACAGCACCGTCGAAGCGCGCGCGGGAATTGGTGCAGAGACGGTAATAGGTGCGCACACTGCGATACATGCCGGTGTGATTATCGGAAAGCGTGGGCAGATTGCCGATCATGTGACTCTAAGCCAGGCGATTATAGGTGATGACGTTCGTATTCATGCAGGCGCGCGCATAGGAGAACCAGGCTTTGGCATTGTTCCTAGTTCGCGAGGTATGGTGTTTATCCCGCAGTTAGGGCGTGTTCTGATCGGCGATCGCGTGAGTATCGGCGCGAATACAACCATTGATCGCGGAAGTATTGATGATACCGTCGTTGGCAATGGAACAATCGTTGATAATCTGGTGCAAATTGCGCATAACGTGCACATAGGTAAGAACTGTACTTTGGTAGCACAGGTAGGCCTTGCTGGAAGCTGCTCTTTAGGGAACCAGGTTGTCCTTGCCGGTAAGGTAGGCGTTGCGGGTCATGTACACGTAGGTAACAATGTTACTGCAGCCGCAAAAACAGGTATTACGCATGATATAACAGACAATCAAACGATTGCGGGATTTCCTGCAGAAAAAGTAAATGTATGGCGGCGCCAAGTTGTAACTTTAAGGAAGCTTTCAGAAAGACCTCCGGACAAGGGAGAGAGGAATGCCTGATCAACGCGGGGAGGTTCTAGATGCCGTCATGATCAGGCGATGTTTGCCGCATCGTTATCCGTTGCTGATGATTGATCGCGTAGAACAGTTGGAATGCGACAAGCGCGCTGTTGGCGTACGCTGTATTTCCTCCAATGATCCGTTTTTTCAAGGGCATTTCCCAAACCACCCTGTTCTACCAGGTGTGTTGATCATTGAAGCAATGGCGCAAACAGCGGGTGTGCTCGTTGTTCGGACATTGAAACTAATGGACTCTGGCAAGTTGGTGTATTTCATGTCTGTCGAGGAAGCACGTTTCAGAAAACCCGTATTTCCAGGTACTACTTTATATCTGGATGTTGAAAAAGAACGTAACAGAGGTACTGTATGGCGCTTCAAAGGATGTGCTTATTCTGAGCAGCAGCTGATGGCAGAAGCGGTTTTTACAGCGATAATTATGGATCCGCAGACATGACAATGGCACAAGATTCCTCTGATGGCGCGTCTTTTATTCATGCAACAGCTCTTGTTTCTCCGCAAGCACGTTTGGGCAAATGTGTTAAAATCGGTCCATTTTGCACTGTTGGGGAGCACGTTATTCTCGAAAACGAGGTCGAGCTCGTCTCTCATGTTTGTGTCGATGGGAGAACGACAATTGGGGAGCGCACGAAAATATACCCCTTCGCCTCTATTGGATTCCCTCCACAAGATCTAAAGTACCACGGAGAGCCTTCTGAATTGCGCATCGGCACAGACAATAAAATCCGCGAATACGTCACGATGCAACCTGGCACAGAAGGCGGCGGGATGATGACAACCATCGGCAATCATTGTTTGTTTATGGCAGGGGCTCATGTTGCTCATGATTGTCGCATAGGAAATTACGTGATTATGGCTAATTATGCCACATTAGCAGGTCATGTTATTATCGACGATCATGCCATCATCGGTGGGCTATCTGCGGTACATCAGTTTGTTCGTATCGGCGCGCACGCGATGATTGGTGGTATGTCTGGCATCGAACGCGACCTGATCCCTTACGGTACCGCAATAGGAGAACGTGCCAGCCTTACGGGTCTAAATGTAATTGGCCTTAAACGACAAGGATACTCTCTAGAAGATATCCAAACGTTGCAAACTGCTTACGGAAAGATTTTTGGGTTGTCCTCTGGTACGTTAGACGAACGTGTACAAGCAGTACGTTCAGCTTTCGCGGAAAACGTGCGCGTGCAAGAGTTGGTTAATTTTCTGACTGCTCCTACATTGCGCTCGTATTGTTTGCCAAAAGATAAATTCCCTTCTGAGGAAGGATGAATTTAGGGTTCCTTTGCGGCAAAGGAAAACTGCCACAACTTCTAGCAGAAGCGCATAAAGAAAAAACCTGCGCCATTGTGCACCTGGAGAAAGAAGCGGAGGTTTGTTTGCCGGGAGTGCCGTGCTTGCGTACTTCTATAGGAAAAATCGGTACTATCTTGCAGTTTTTGAGAGAACAATCTGTTGACACGATTGTCATGACGGGAGCTTTGCAGCGCCCTACCCTTTCCGAGATCTCTTTCGATTCTGTTGGTTTAAAGTGGAGCGTCTCTCTCAGCCGGCAATTTTTCCGTGGCGATGATGCTTTGTTGCGCGGCATTGTTGCCTTGCTAGAGAAAGAAGGCTTTGCTGTTGTTGGGGTGCAAGATCTTATGGCAACGCTCCTTACGCCATCAGGAATACTGAGTGCGCAATCTCCGACTCCAGAGGAAGAAAGAGATATCGCCGTTGGTTTTAACGTCATAGAGAAACTTGGCCTAATGGATATTGGACAAGCGGTCGTTATTCAACAGGGGCTTGTCCTTGGCGTCGAGGCCATAGAAGGAACACACGCTTTAATCACACGCTGCGCGGCTCTTCAACGTACAGGACGCGGAGCAATTCTTGTAAAAGGAGCAAAACCGCAGCAAGAGATGCGCGTGGACTTGCCGACTATTGGATCTGAGTCGATTTGCGCCTTACATACGGCCGGTTTCCGTGGAGTCGCTTTGGAAGCACGTAAAACAATCCTTCTTGACCGAGAAGAAGTTCTTGCAAAGTCCAATGCCCACGGGCTTTTTGTCGTGGGCACGGAGAGAAGCGCGCATGACGACAACGATATGTAAAAGCGTGTTCATCGCTGCCGGAGAGCCTTCTGGAGACCAGCTAGGAGCATCTTTAATTCAGGATCTTACCAAACGCGCGGCATATTCGTACAATTTTTTGGGTATTGGTGGCGAAGCGATGTGTGCTGCTGGACTAGCGTCGCTATTTCCTATGGAAAACATTGCCATCATGGGTTTTCTCCCCGTTATCTCTCATCTTCCTCAACTGATTAGATGCGTGCAACAAGCGAAAAGGGCGTTGCTAGCCCATCCTCCGGATCTGCTCATAACCATTGATGCTCCTGGATTTATGAATCGGTTACACAAGACAGCTCGTTCTCTTGGAGTTCCAATATTGCATTGGGTTGCACCTTCTGTCTGGGCGTGGAGACCAAAACGTGCACGCAAACTGGCTCTTCGCATCGATCATCTATTGACGCTTTTCCCTTTTGAGCCGCCATTTTTTACTCCATACGGCCTTAAGGCGACGTATGTAGGGCATCCCATAGCGAAGAAACCAATGTTCACTTTTTCCAAGAGAGAGAGCGAAGAATTCTGCATCCGTCATGGAATAACTTCGACACAATTCGCACTATGTATTTTGCCAGGGAGCCGAAAGCTCGAGCTCGAACGTCATTTGCCAATTTTCGAAGAAACCGTAAGGTTATTGCTAAAGGAACGACCGAATCTTCATGTAATATTACCGACACTTCTGTGTTGGAGGGAATATTTGGCCGAGAAAACACAGCATTGGCCTTGCACACCGACAATTATCAGTTCTGCTCAAGAAAAAAGACTCGCCTTTCACGTGTGCTCAGCAGCCTTGGCCGTATCTGGCACTGTAACACTAGAACTCGCATATGCTAAGACGCCCACAGTTGTAGCGTACAAGACAGATTGGTTTTCGGCTGCCCTAATAAGACGTGTGTTATGTACCCCTTTTGTGGCTTTGCCTAACATCATTTTACAAAAGCCTATTATGCCAGAATTTTTGCAAGAAAAATGCACACCCCCACTTTTAGTGGAGGCTCTTCGAGCTTTTTACTCCTCTGGGAAACGCGCAAAAGTGAAACATGACCTTCAACAGGTCATAGACAAAATGCACACTCCAACACTCTCAGCAGCAGAGGTGGCAGAGCAGCACCTTGCTTTTAGCAAGGCCGTTACGTGATGCATTCTTGCAATTTGCGCAATTAATAAGGTTTCATCAGGAGGAACGGGGCGTAAGATCTGCAAAACAGTAAGATGCTCTATTGACAAATATGAAACATTGCTTTGTTTAAGCGACGGCACAGAGGCGATGCATCCTCTTCAAGAGGCAAAGGAATTGTCGGGTGACAAGGTGACAAGTCCCCCTATTGTCATCAATGACCGTCGCCTTATTGTTTATAAGGGCTCTTTACGATTTGGCGATCAGCAGGGTACCTATGGAACTGTCTATAATGGTTCTTTGCGACTTGTCATTCGTGGAGAGAATATCGATGGAAACAAACAACGTTTATTCATTTTTAGAAATACAAGAAGTGTTGGGAGGTGCCCGCCCTACCCGATAGTAGTGCTATCCCCCAATTTAACATCTGTCGTTTTTGAACCTGGCTCTCAATTTCGGAGCATCGAAAAAGAGTCTTTCTCGGATTGTATGGCTTTAACAAACATCGACATTCCCGGAAGCGTCTAGGCTATTGGTGAAGAGGCTTTTTCGGACTGCTCCTCTCTGACGTCTGTGACTTTTGAACATCACCATCGACTTTGGCTGATCGGAAAGGGGACTTTCATGAGAATAAAAGTACAAGAAATTGCCCTTCCATCGGGAGCGCAAGGAGGAGTTTGCTGGCAAGCATTTCCAGACGGTACAGTGGTGATATACAAATAAAAGACCGTTAAGCAGAAGACCACACGAGCATTTCTTCTTCCCCTCCTTATGTCACAAAAAAAGATGCAAGGAGGGGCGATGGTGGAAGAAAGATTCAAGTCGCGCTTATCTTATGACATATTTACAAATACAACCACCCAACACGCGCCGAAGCAGTAAGATGTCCCACAGTGGCATTATCGTCGATCTGAACCAGTCGAGAGGAGCGATATCTTCTCGTCAAAGAAGCTTCTCTTCAGAAACATTTTCTCACAGAATAATTTGATCGCTGCCTGCGAAAGAAATAGGATAAAAAAAAGAGAAATGCCTTTCTGCGGCTGCTCTACCCTCATCAAAGGGTAGTGCTTTGCCTACTATTTACCGTCTTTACGACTTAAGCTCTGGTTTCAGAATACCCTTGAGCCAATCTGGTATCTTGATCAGCGCGAATAAGAGCTTTTACTAGCTCTTCTAACGCTTCTCCCGCCAAGACCTTATCCAATTTGTAAAGCGTTAAGTTGATACGATGATCTGTCACGCGTCCTTGAGGAAAATTGTATGTCCGTACCCGTTCGGAACGCTCTCCGGTGCCTACTTGACTTTTTCGATCTGCAGCACGCTCCGCTTCGACACGCGCTCTTTCTAGCTCAAACAATCGCGCTCGTAGGATTTTCATCGCTCGTGCTTTGTTCATGTGCTGTGAGCGCTCATCTTGCTGAAAAACGACCAGTCCTGTGGGAAGGTGCGTAAGGCGCACAGCACTCTCAGTTTTGTTGACGTGTTGCCCACCTGCTCCAGAAGCGCGCATTACATCAATTTTCAAATCCTTATCCTCTAGTTGAACATCCACCTCCTCCGGTTCCGGCAGCACAGCCACTGTTGCGGTCGACGTGTGAATACGTCCACTAGCTTCCGTTGTGGGAACGCGCTGCACTCGATGTACACCCATCTCGAACTTTAATTGAGAAAAAACACCTTTCCCTTTGATACTCGCAGAGGCTTCTTTCACTCCTCCCAATTCGTTCTCGTGGATGTATAAGACCTCAATACGCCATTTCTGAAGTTCAGCATAACGCTGATACATCCGAAACAGATCCGCAGCGAATAATCCCGCTTCGTCTCCTCCTGCCCCCGCACGAATCTCGATAATTGCGTTCTTTTCATCGAAGGCGTCTTTGGGAAGTAGCAAAACTTTCAACTGATATTCAAGATCTGGGAGTTTCTCCTGCAATAACGCTATTTCTTGTACAGCTAGAGTGGAAAAGGCGTCATCCTCTGGATCTTCTCGTATACTCTCTTCTAGCTGCGCAATTTCTTTCTGTACCCTTTGCGTCTCGATAATGCGTTCTATGATGGGCTCAAGGTCTGAAAACTCTCGAGAGAGTGCGATAAAGCGCTCTGCATTTCCGGCCTCTTTTGTCATAGCTGCTTTTACGTCAGCAAAACGCTTAAGATAAATATCGTATGTCGCGCGTAAGCTCATAAAAGGTCTGCAGCAAATCTTTCTAAACAGGCAAGTGGTACGTGTTCTTGTGTTCGCCGATCAAGGTCTTTTACAAGAATAGTTCCGGAACGCTTTTCCTCTTCCCCAAAAACAACGGCGTATCGTGCCCCCCTCTTATCGGCTTTCTTTAAAAGCTTCCCTAGGTCCTTGCCGCAGAAAACCTCCACAATGCGTCCCTGCCTGCGGAACAAATCCGCATACACATGCGCCTCAGCTTCATACCCTATTGCAATAACGGCGATTAAACACTCCATTTTTTCTTCTATAGAGGCCATGAGCGACAGTCGCTCGATTCCTGCTGCCCATCCAAATCCAGGAATAGCTGGACCTCCCATCAACGTTACAAGATGATCATAGCGCCCTCCTGCAAGAACAGTGCCGCTACCTGTTGAAGGAACGAACTCGAATACGGTGTGCGTGTAATAGTCCAAGCCGCGCACAAGCCGTGGATTGTGACGATAGGGTATGCCAAGAGTCTGCAACCCTAAGCACAAAGTCTCGAAAAACATTTGCGCTTCTGGAGTGAGAAAGTCCTTTAATAGCGGAGCGTTTCGGACAAGCTCTTGATCCTCTGGTTCCTTAGAGTCCAAAATTCGGAGAGGGTTTTGATCAAGACGGCGTTGACTTAAAGCCGAAAGAGAAGATCGCCCCTTGGTGAAATACGTCACCAAAGCTTCTTTATAGGCCGCGCGCGATGGCGTGTCGCCTAATGTGTTTATCTCGAGAATGGCTTCTATATGAAGAGAAATTAGATAGCGGTAGGCAAGCGCAATACTTTCCGTATCTTCCCAAGGCGTTGCACTCCCTATGCTTTCAATACCCAGTTGATGAAATTGGCGATAACGACCTTTCTGTGGGCGTTCGTAGCGAAACATAGGCCCTGCATAAAATATTTTCCACGGCAAAACGTCCGTCAGCCCATTCGAAAGAAATGCGCGCACGATCGCGGCTGTACCTTCTGGACGCAGCGCCAGTGTCTCTCCTCCACGATCCGTAAGAAGATACATCTCCTTCCCAACGACATCACTTGATTCCCCTAAAGGACGAGAGAAAACTTCTGCTCTCTCTAAAATTGGCGTATGCACCTCTTTGTATCCATACTGGCGGGCTAACGCACGCCCTTGCTCTATCAGGAAAGAAAAGCGCCTTGCTTCCTGTGGCAAGAGATCGTGCATGCCCCGTACGGGCTGAAAAGTAGCCATAAACGTTTGGTCTCCTTCACCTCGCTACTGTGTATATTGAGAAAAACATCCAGGCGCAATGTCTTCGAGTAGCACAGCTATGCTGTCGTGTTATTAGGCTACTGCATAAAAACGTACAAGGTAGATTGCTTTGCAGAGCCCTGGTATTCTTGAAGCTGGACAGCAAATCAATCGTAAGAAGAATACGACACGCAGCAACCTATGAAGAATCCACACTACTTAAAAAAAAGCTTAAAAAGCACAAGGAGGCGTTCCCTTAATTCCTTAGTTTTCCTTGGCAGCATAGTATTTCTCCTAAGCGCTTGCGGCAAACGGGGAGCACTCATTCCGCCAGAACCCGAATCAATTCCTTTTCCACGCCAATACCCAACCCCACTCCCCGAGGAAGACCTGCACAAAAGCAGAGGAAAGAATGTGAAAGAATGAGCAGGGACAGCTAAGTTGATTGAAGGGAAGCACTAAGCGAGACAACCAAGGGAATCTGCTTCCTCCTATGCTTTAATGTTTCTTTTCAGGTTTGTAGAAAATCTTGTTTTTCGTTTTTTACCCCTAGTAAAAATTTCTTTTCAATATAACTCTTTCCTCTACACTCTAAGCTCCCCATTCCGCAGAGGGTATAGCGAAATCCAGCATAGGTCACTTTTAGTAGATGAAACCAGTTTCGCCTTTTCTTTATCGCTATTTCGAATGCTATTTCATTCCTCTTTTCATTCACTCCTTTTCCTTTCCATAGAGGGAAAGAAATTCTCATATCACATTAACCGGTTAAGGAAAATTTAGGAGGGAGCCTATGCTCTACTAACAAATATATTCTGGTTCTTATGTAGAATCTCAAGAGATTATTAGATTATTAAGAGAAGCAACGAAATGACTGTGGAAATACGTCTTGTCAAAAATACCGTGTGACAAGAGCCTTAATGTCGTCAAAGCTGGCCGCATTATTCGTGAGGGTTTGGCATAAATTGTCAGGCAATAGTGTGTTGACGAAAACATACTGCATTTGTTTGTGGATTCACGGGCGATATTGGTAGACCCCCATTCGGGTGTAGGTGAGCCGCTTAACATCTGTCGCTTTTTGGTCTTATCATTCTATTTATTCTATCCTCTACTTTGAGAAATTGGAGAGGGAGCTCATGGAGCTTTCTGCGATCTATTTTCATTTTCAACTCTGTTGAAGCTATCAGAGGGCGCACATTTTCCGATTGTCCTCTTTTAACTTCGATAATCCTTGATGAAAGAAACTCTCAGCTTAAGGAAATCGGAGAGGTAACCTTCCTCCATTGCAAGTCTTAACAAACAAACTCTTCTATCTGCGAGTGTTTGTTCTTTGGGTTGGAACATTTTCTTTCATTGCAACTCTTTGCGTTCCTTGAACTTTAGTTCTGGATTTCATCCTCAGATAATCGGAGAAGGAACTTTCCTTAGTTGTTGGTCTTTAACAGACATTCTCATTTCCAAAAGCGTTCAGATTATTAATCTTAATAAGAGGGCTGCTGGGAACTGTGTATTTTTAGCCTTTGCAACCTTTGAGTCTTACTCTCAACTTCAGAGAATCGAATGGAATGCTTTCTTGGGAACAACTGAAAAGAACTCTCCAGGCCAAAGTGCGGAAAGGCGCCCATCCGCGAGCCTAACAAAAGGTACAGTGGTAGTGTTCAAATAAGAAAATGTCTGAAACAGAACGACTATAGCTTAAGCACTCTTTTTTCCCCTCTCTGTCCCCTTCCCTCCCCTCCCCTCCCCTCCTCTTTCGCATCACCAGTAAGATGTCGGTGAAAAACATGTTTTTCTTTCCACAGATCCTAGAAACACTTATAGTTCTGCTTCCATGTTTTGTTTCTCTGCCCTTTGAATCTCTATACTCCATTCCGAATGCTTTTATTTTATTTGGAAGGAGTCGAATATTTATCTTTATTTTGTAGCAACAGGCATCAGGCATAAGGAAATTGCGTTAGTTTTTTGAAACGAGCTTATACGTGGCATTTGCTGAAGAAAGGCGCAAAGTTGCGTGAAAGAGCATTTGCCATTACATAAAGTATGCACGGATGATTAGCTCAGTGGTAGAGTGTCTCGTTTACACCGAGAGGGTCGGCGGTTCGAACTCGTCAAATAGAAAAAGACAGGTAGTTAGGTCTTTGGAGAATGATATGAGTGCCTCCTTTTTTTTACATCTCAACCTCTCACAGAGGATTTAATCCACTCACCGAGCGCTTGTAATATGCTCGTATAAACAAACACTCCAATAGGACCTTATAGGCACAATTTACTGGATCTCAATACACTCCGTTCCAAATGCTCTTACGGCTAAAAAAGATTCTGACCGATGCCTTAATTTAAAGCATACCTGTCTTGCGAAAAGCACCAGAGAGCGCACAGAACAACCCCTCTGCGAAGGGGAAGATGAACGAAGACAGGAAGGCGCAAGATTTAAGTCCATCGAACAGAGGACGGCTGGTAGTTTGGAGGATGAGGTAGTTAGTATATTTAGTATACAGTGAGGTTTTCGATAAAGAAGGGTTGTAGTTTTTTTAAGAGGCGCTGACGGTTT
>JAITIJ010000064.1 GCA_031279495.1 Holosporales bacterium
ATGCCCCCTCTTTTGTTTTTTACAGTTCTTCTTGCGGTTCTATAGCTGGAGAAATAGGGAATTTCTTCTTAAAAAATAAGGAACCATCTAGTCTAAAACCATGCTCCTCTAGAATCTTAGGAATAGTTATCCCCCGCTTTATATGGGCAGCCATTGCCATTAAGCTGTCCAAATCACTTTGTTGTAGCATTAGCGTCTGCAAGACAAACTCGCAGCTTTCTAGGTTTTCTTCTGCATCTAGCGTTCCGTAGTATGCATCTTTTAGAGCTTCGCATTTTTCGAGCACCAGATACAGCTTCCCTTCCATTGAACTTCCTGGCAAATTGCCTAGATTCACCAGTCCTGACAACTCTGCTAATACTTCTGGGTTCTCGCATTCTTCTTTCAGCTTGGATTGAATGGTCTTGAGGTGAAGCGTTATACCTTTAAGAATTCCCATGGAAGGCTCGAAAACAGCCAAATATTTCAAAATATCCGCCAAAGCACACCGCAATTCAGAAGTATTGTAGCTTATTTGTGGTGGATTCCATAGATTTTTACAGTTAGGAGGCCAGGGAATTGGTTTATATGGGTCGTACCCAGAAACTGGCTTCGCAACGCCATCGTGCCCTTTAAGATAGCCGATATCGTAGGTTTCTTGCAGTTCACGAATGTCACTCGCTGTAAAATGCAACAACGCAGAACTACACGTCGATATGACTCCGTTAGGAGATAAGTATTTACGCAAGAAAAAGATGTTTTGGGCAGGAGATTGTAAATCTGAATCAACTACGAAATCGTGGAAACGATTCCCTCCACAAAGAAGATTGATGTCGTCTATAAAGTAATCTATCTGTCCTTCTAGGAAGGGGAATTTCTCTAAGTCAGAAACAAACCCTTTTATCCCCCATGCGTTCTTTGGCATATTCTCCACTATGAACCGGCCTTCGCAAATGCATGGATCGAGGAAGAGATAGCGCGTCTTTGTTGTAGGACAATGAAAACGCATCTTTGGACGCCCTGACGGTGAAAATCCTGACTCTCCTATTACAAGTACGATGAGAGGCCTTCTTTTCTGCTGATTTCGAAAATAACGATCAAATCCTAAAAATTGCGACGCAAAGCAGCGTCGTTCTTCATTAAAAATTTGTTGAAATTCACTCCCCCCCAAAGCTTTCTTCCATCCTGGCAGGAAACAAGATTTTTCCATGACTGGAAAACAATTTACAATGCATCCTGCTGGAGTTCCTGTTATATCTTTTTCTAGACATAGCTGCGTCAAATTCTCTTCACCTTCCAAAAAATCCTCTTTCTCAGAACCATCTCCTTCCATTCCTTTCACATTGAAAGAAATAAAAATAACCATCAGGAGAAATATAGATAACAATTTGTTCATTTTAGCACCTCGTATATTATTTAATATTTATCTTATGTCAAAATAGTTAATTCTTGCTAAATAGAAACACGCATCTTCGATGCATATTTCTTTTAAAATAGTAAAAATTGCGATTGCTTTTTTCTAAAATCATCTGGTGCGCCCGAGGGGATTCGAACCTCTGGCCTTCGCCTCCGGAGGGCGACGCTCTATCCAGCTGAGCTACGGGCGCATAGACCTTTCAACGGATACAAAACCACTGGGCTATTTGCAATAGAATTCTTGCTTCTGTTGCTCACCACCTCTTATCAGAGGTATCCTTCCAAAAAGAGAAAGTCTAGCATGGAATTGGCGTTTTCAGAGGGATATCCACAGGGTGTTCCGCACAATCTCGAGGCTGAACAAGCTCTTCTTGGTGCCATCCTTTTAAACAACAAATCCTATGAGGCTATCTCAGAGTTCCTGCGCCCAGAACATTTCTCGCACGCGGTGCATGGACGCATTTATGCCGTTTTGGACATTCTGATCAATCGAGGCGAAACAGCAGATCCCATCACCTTAAAAGCGTATTTTGAAGGATCAGAGGACCTGATGCCTGTTGGAGGCGCAAATTATCTCGTGGATTTGGCGGCATCTGTCGTTACGATTTACAATGTCGAGGACTACGGGCGCCTTATTTATGACTTTTACCTCCGTCGTCAGATCATTGCGTTGGGAGAAGAAGCTGTCAATAAAGCGCGAGCGTTTTCTCCCGAAGAAACGGCGTCTCAGCAGGTAGAATATATTGAAGCTAAACTCTTTGAGTTGGTTCCAACAGGTCAGATCCAACAAGGCGTTATTTCTTTTGAAAAAGCCCTGATTTCGGCTATCTCAATGGCAGAGCAAGCTTACAAGCGGGATAGTCATGTCTCTGGTATTACAACAGGTTTTGCAGATCTAGATCGATGGACCGGCGGTTTGCATCCCTCTGATCTTATTATCCTGGCGGGGCGCCCTTCCATGGGAAAAACGGCACTAGCGATGAACATTGGATACAATGCGTCCTTGGCGGCTCTTAAAAAATCTGGTGGTGGCGGTAGTGTGCTATTTTTCTCTTTAGAGATGTCGTCTGAGCAGTTAGCAACACGGCTGTTGGCTCAAGAAAGTGGCGTCTCTTCAGATCGCATTCGCCGTGGAGAAGTAAAAAAAGAGGATTTTACGACCTTTGTTGAGGTCAGTCGCAATCTAGCACGCATTCCGTTTCTGATCGATGATACAGGGGCGTTATCCATTTCTGCACTCAGAACCCGTGCGCGCCGCGCCAAAAGAAAACATAAAGTGGATCTCATTATCATTGACTATCTGCAATTGCTCAGCCCCACAATAGGGAAACGCACAGATAACCGAGTGCAGGAAATCTCCGAGATTACGCGAGCGCTAAAAGCGATTGCAAAAGAACTAAATGTGCCTATTTTGGCGTTATCGCAGCTCTCACGTGCTGTGGAACAGCGTGACGATAAAAGACCGCAGCTTTCGGATCTAAGGGAATCTGGTTCGATTGAACAAGATGCCGATATTGTGATGTTTATCTATCGCGACGAGTATTACGAAGCACGTCGAGAACCTTCTCCTCAAAGTGATAAACATTTGGCTTGGCAAAAGCGTATGGCCGAAGTGTATAATCTGGCGGATCTGATTATTGCTAAACAGCGACATGGGCCCGTAGGAACGATTCGGTTACTGTACGACAGCAAAATGACGAAATTTGGGAATTATATCGACCAGGCAAGGGCACCCCATGGATAGAGAAGGTCTAGATCTTTTGCCTCCTCAAGCGCTGTCTGCGATCCGCATAGATCTAGCCTGTGTGCAGCACAACTACTGTGCTTTGCAGAAACTACTTAAAGACTCCGGCAGCCTACAGACACGCTGTGGTAGCGTTGTTAAGGCCAACGCTTACGGAACGGGCGCGGTTCCTGTGGCGGGCGCCCTTTCAAAAATAGGATGTCAAGATTTCTTCGTTGCAGATTGCGATGAGGGGATACATTTGCGCGTCCATCTCAAGAATGAGCAGATTTACGTTTTTTCTGGCGTAGTCGCTAATACAGCTCCTCTTTTCGTTGAGTACAACTTGATTCCTGTGTTACTCCATAAGGAACAAATCTTATATTGGCACAATGAAGCGCAGCGCCTGGAGCGAAAATTACCTGCTGTGGTGCATGTTGATACTGGCATGTCGCGTTCTGGCCTGATGGCCAAGGATATAGAGTGGTTACTCGACAATAAAAGCGTTTTAGACGCATTTGACCTGCGTTTTATCATGAGCCATTTGGCGTGTTCGTGCGATCGATCGGCGCTCTTTAACGAAATTCAGCTCGAACGATTCCGTGCGCTTCTGGCGCATTTTCCAAAAGTACAGGCGAGTTTCGTTGCCTCTGAAGGTATCGCTTTCGGTCGTACTTACCATTTTGATCTCGTCCGTCCTGGTAAGTTTTTGCTCGGACTGGGCTACTCAGAATATGCTTCCTTAAAGCCTGTGATCAGGATTTATGGCCGTGTGTTAGAAGTTATGGATGTTGAACCGGGCCAAAGCATTGGGTACGAAGGGTTTTACACTTTTGAACGCCATGGACAAGCGGCCTCTTTAGGAATTGGATATGCTGATGGTATTGCGCGATCACTCGGTAACCGAGGAAGCGTGAAAATCAAAGGTAAATATGCTCCTATTGTTGGTCGCATTTCGATGGATTGCGTTTCCATTGATATCGCCGGCATCGATGATGTTAAACCTGGCGATTGGGCTACGCTGGTTGACGAGAACATCTCTTTAGAGCACATCGCCCAATATACTGGAACGATTTCGCGTGAGGTCAGTTGTCTGTTAGGGGCACGTCCCTATAGACTCTACCACACAGGAGAAAACACGTATGAGGTTTGTCCGTCTTTTGGGATGCGCTGTTCTTAGAGTGCTTGCGCGTGTGGGACATTTTGCCCTTTTTGCTTTCAAGGGCTTGGCAGGATGTGTGACTCCACCTGTTTATGGCTACACCTTATTACAACAGTGTTTGGCTGTTGGTTTTTATGCGCTCCCTGTTGTAGGGCTTACAGCGGTTTTTGCGGGATTCGTTCTAGCGTTGCAGAGCTGTTCTGGCTTTGCAGGTTTATCGAGCGAAAATACGGTTGCAGCTGTTGTTGTCGTTGCTATTACCCGCGAATTAGGCCCCGTTTTAGCGGGTCTTATGGTTGCTGGTCGGACGAGTGCGGCAATGGCCGCTGAAATTGGTTCTATGCGGGTGAGCGAGCAAATTGATGCTTTGGAAACTCTCAGTGTCAATCCCTTCAAGTTTTTGGTTGCTCCACGTGTGATTGCGAGCGTTTGTATGATGCCTCTTTTGGTGCTGATTGCAGATATTATCGGCATCTTTGGTGGTTTTTTTGTAGGAATTACACGTCTATCCTTCTCTTTTGGCCTTTACCTTGATCAATTAGTAAAGCACACAGCAACTTTCGATGTTTTTGCTGGCCTTATAAAAGCGGCCTGTTTTGGCTTTTCCATTGCGTTATGCGGCTGCTACTACGGTTTTACGACTGTTAAAGGAGCCCGAGGTGTAGGAGAAGCTGCAACTTATGCTGTTGTGTCTTCTTCTATTGGCATTCTTATGCTGAACTATCTTATTACGACCCTCTTTTTTGGCTTATAAGATGATTGTTCTAGAGAAAATCACAAAGATCTTTGGGGAGGATTCGTCACGCACGCTTCCTGTTCTTCGGGGCATTGATTTGCAAATTGAAAAAGGCGCTTCGTACGTTGTATTAGGACGTTCTGGTGTTGGAAAATCGGTGCTACTGAAGGTCTTGCTCGGTCTTTTCCCGATGACTTCAGGAGACGCCTTTGTTGAGGGCCTTTCTGTTCATGATCGAACTCATCGCCATACTTATCTACGCTATTTTGGAATGCTATTTCAGGGAGGTGCTCTCTTTGATTCCATGACGATTTTAGGCAACATCGTTTTTGCCTTGACAGAACGTGGAGTGCCGCGCAAACAAGCAACAGAGATTGCACGCGAAAAGCTTACAGCCGTTGGATTAGGAGAGGCGCGCGTTAGGACTCTGTTCCCTTCGGAACTCTCTGGCGGTATGCAAAAACGAGCCGCACTCGCCCGTGCGATTGCACTGGATCCAAAGATCTTGCTTTTTGATGAGCCCACAACGGGACTTGACCCCATAACAAGCTCAAAAATCGCCTATCTATTGCGAGACACAGTGCAAACGCTTGGTGCTACTGCGATAACGATCACGCACGATCTCGTTACGGCACGTGTTTTGGCTGATCGAATATGCCTGTTGGAAGACGGACAGATTGCCTGGCAAGGAACGCAAGAAGAACTCGAGACGACCGACAATCCGCAAATGATCAGCCTATTGAAAGCGGCAAAAGGCGAACGCGCTTTATGAAAAAGCTAAAACGCGTTTATGTGTGCCAGGCGTGCGGTGCAACGTTTCCAAAATGGATAGGGCGATGCGATGCGTGTGGTGCGTGGAATACGCTGGTGGAAGAAATTGAAGACATTTTGCCTTCCTCTGTTGTCTCTGTTCCAGGGAAATCCTTGGAATTATGCCCTTTGGATGGTCCGCTGGTGCATGTCGATCGGCTTTTAAGTGGCGTTACGGAATTTGATCGAGTCTGTGGCGGCGGAATAGTAACGGGATCCATTCTTCTTCTTGGTGGAGAGCCCGGTATTGGGAAATCTACTCTTTTATTACAACTTCTCGCTCGTTTATCAAAAGCCTATCCTTGTTTGTATGTCTCAGGAGAAGAGGCGGTCGATCAGATTCGTTTGCGTGCACGACGCTTGCGCATCGAAAAGACTGCCGTATCCTTAATTGCCACAACGCGCTTAGAAGATGTTCTTGAAACACTTGCACAGCATCAAGGGGCCTTTCGAGTGCTTGTTATCGATTCGA
The DNA here is from genome assembly GCA_031279495.1 of Holosporales bacterium. GTDB lineage: Bacteria > Pseudomonadota > Alphaproteobacteria > UBA3830 > JAIRMZ01 > JAITIJ01. Next base: position 6,299 of record JAITIJ010000064.1, read on the forward strand.
TTCAGACACTAAGCACTTCTTTGCTTGATTCAGCAGCAGGAACGGTTGCGCAAGTGCGTGCAACAACAAGTGCTCTTACTGAGCTTGCAAAAACGAAAGGACTTGTCGTTTTGTTGGTTGGACATGTGACCAAGGACGGAATGCTTGCAGGGCCAAAAGTGCTCGAGCATATGGTTGATACAGTATTGTATTTTGAAGGCGACCGTGGGCAGCCCTTTCGTCTGTTGCGTTCAGTAAAGAATCGCTTTGGTGCGTGTGACGAACTTGGGGTGTTTGAAATGCATGATACGGGATTAGCTGAAGTGCCCAACCCTTCAGCGATATTCTTAACGCAACGCCAAGAGCCTGTTCCTGGTACAGCCGTTTTCGTCAGTATCGAAGGCACGCGTCCATTGGTAGTTGAAATCCAAGCTCTTGTTGGATCAACCGGATTTTCCACTCCGCGCCGGTCGGTTGTTGGATGGGATATTAACCGCCTACATATGATTATCGCCGTTTTGGAAACACGGTGCCGTTTTGCGTTTGGGCAACGAGATGTGTATTTGAGTGTTACAGGCGGCTTGAGGTTGAATGAACCCGCAGCAGATCTTGCTGTTGCTGCGGCTTTGGCTTCAGCACTTACGAACGTTGCTTTGCCGTTGAATACAGTGATTTTCGGGGAAGTTGGCTTAACCGGAGAGATCCGATCTGTTTCGCATCATACTGTACGCCTAAAAGAAGCACATAAACTGGGCTTTAAACATGCCTTTATGCCGAAAGATAAGAAAAAAGGGGCTGAGCTTCTTGAAGGCCATTGTATTCAGAGCTTGCAAGAATGTTTGCGCACCTTAGATATGGTTCCACGCAGAGGCAGAACAGGTTCTTCGACGCTAGAAGACACCTGATTTTAGAGTGGAATCTGTGGTTGTATTTTTGCCACACTTAACAAGCGCTGTGTGATTTTTGTGCATTTTTTTATAGGATAAGGAATAATTAGAGGTTACGTTTGCTTTTATTAGGGGCGGCGTGGTGCGGCTTCTAGGGAAAAAGGATAAAGAGAAATGCATAAATATTTAGCAACGATTAGTGCGGCAGCGCTTCTGGCGTCAGCTTTTGCTGCTGGAGCTCAAGAGGGAGAAATCGCATCGGCTCCTGACACAAGTGCGGTTCCTTGTGCACGGTCTACGTGCTGCTTGCATGGGCCCTATGTTGGGTTTGGTCTTGGTTTTGCTCATGCAAAATGGGAACCGAAGCCAGAGACGTTTATCAAGAAGGATGACGCTAAAAAAGGTGGTGTAGGATTAGGTTTGTTTTTTGGTTATGCGCATTGTTTTCCTAATGGGTTTACCGTTGGTGGTGAAGGGCGTGTTGATCTTTATCCTAGCACAAAGGTGGAAAAGACGACGGGTCTATATAAGACAGAGTTAAAACTTAATGCCTTTTCTCCAGGTGTAGCAGTATTTGTTGGGCACCACCTCTCACCGATTCGGGGCACGGTTGGTTTTGCTGTGGGAGGTTCCTATGCAAAAACAGACGTCACTGTGAGTACTGGTGCAAACAAATTTGAGAAGAGTTTTAGTTCGTTTAGTCCTGAATTCGGTTTGTTCTACACATGTAAATTTTATAAAGGCTTTGGTCTTCGTGCAGATTTCCGATATGCCATTGGAACAAAGAAAGAGGAGACTGTTAACGCGACAAAGGTTGAGCTAAAGACAGATCGCGTGGCATTTATAGTCAACGCCTTCTATAATGTTAGTTTCTAGTATCTGAATTGGTCTAAGGCTAGCACGGGAAAAGGCTCAGGTTGTGTTCCTGAGCCTTTCTCTTTTTCTGAAAAGGAATTCCTTTTTTTAAAGATGGAGTTCTATTGTCCCCATCTATGAAAGAGACGAAGGTGCAACATGTACGGTCATGGTGTGTTTTTGTCCGGAGGAAAGCATCTTCTTCTTAAAAAGAAACCACATATAATCAGAGCATTTCCTTTAAGAAGACTTAAGGATATGTTGCGAAGGTTTTTCAGAAGTACAATCCGCGAAAGCCCTCTCTGCCTTTCCGTTTCTTATACCAACTGGAATCTTGAAAAGATTAGCCGAAACTATTTCCTTTTGCTTGTGCAGCGATTGCCGAATGGTCTCAAGTACTCAAATGCCTCAAAAGAGATAAAGCATATTCAGTTATGAAGCTTTCTCTCCTATAGCGCTATACCCTTTGGATCCTTAAGAGAAAGGAGAACAACCAGAAAACACCGAAAGACAAAGGATGTAGCTCTATAACTTTGATAAATAGTCAATAGACGGTAAAAACAGCTCGCAACATAAGTGCACATGAGAACGCGTATCGCCCAGTGTAGCATGACTTTCTCTTTGCTCTGGGAAACCCTCCACTGCATCTGAGACCCCCCCCCTCTGTGTTCTCTAGATATGACCGAACGCTTCTGATACCCTGCAACGGGTTTTTATGGATATCAACAGTGGATGCGGCTCTTCTTCAGCTCAAGGGTGTGCGAAAAAGCTTTGGGGCACGGGTTCTTTTTGCCGGTGTGGATTTTACCATCAATGAAGGCGAGCACGTAGGCGTTATTGGCAACAATGGTGCGGGGAAATCCACTCTTTTTGACATTCTTATAGGTCGTCAAGAGGCCGATGAGGGTGCGATTACACGCTCTCGGGCGCTACATATTGCCTATCTGACGCAGCATGATGATTTTTCAGAAGGTGAGACGGTTCTAGCATATATTGCTCGCCTCGCGCACGCAGAGACTTGGGAAGTTGAGACCAAAGCTTATAAGTTTGGCCTAAGTGCAGAACACTTAGCTGCTCCGATTGTGCAGTTAAGTGGAGGGTATCAGATGCGCTGTAAATTGCTGGCTTTAGCGTTACAGCGTGCCTCTCTGTTGCTTCTGGACGAGCCGAGTAATTACCTGGATCTCGATACGACGCTTTTCTTAGAGCGTTTTCTGCAAGAATTTTCAGGAGCATTCCTGCTGATTTCTCATGATCGAGAGTTTTTGCGTCGTACGACCGATCATATTCTGGAAATAGAAAACGCGGAAGCAACGAAATTCAATGGCAATTTAGATGATTATTTTGAGCAAAAAGAGTTACTGCAAACGCAGCTAGAAGCGCGAGCACGCAACTTAAAAGAGCGCCGCGAACAAATCCTGCAGTTTGTTGCTCGCTTTGGAGCAAAGGCGACCAAAGCACGCCAAGCGCAATCGCGACTAAAAGAGCTCAAAAAGATGGAGGTCATTGACACAAAGCCTTTGCCTGTACGAGCGCGTATTCGCTTGCCAGCACCTACGCATTGCGGACGAACCGTAGTATGCCTTGAAAAAGGAGTGGTGGGATACAGTTCTTCTCAGCGGATTTTGAAACACGTTCATCTAACGATAGAACGTAGGGACCGAGTGGCGATTGCGGGTGCGAATGGACGTGGAAAAACGACGCTTCTCAGGACGTTAGTGGGAGAATTGCCGCTGCTTGCAGGAGAACGAACGGTTGGCCACGAGGTGCGATTTGCCTATTTTGCGCAACATGTAACCGAACGACTGAATGCTCATCACACGGTGCTAGAGGCCTTGTATCACGCTAAAGATCCGTCGGTTACAGAACAAGAAGCGCGCGATCTAGCAGGCGCTCTACTTTTCACAAAAGATGATACTGCAAAGAAGATTCGCCTTCTTTCTGGTGGGGAGCGGGCGCGTGTGGCGCTAGGGTGTGTCTTGTTGCAGAAAGTTAACTGCCTGGCTTTGGATGAGCCAACAAACCATCTTGATTTTTCAACGACTGAAGCGCTCTCTCAAGCGTTACGAGCCTATACGGGAACGATTTTATTCATTAGTCATGATCGTTCTTTCGTGCGCAACGTAGCGACGAAAATCTTTGCATTAGAAGGAGATCAGACTGTGTTGCCGTATCCTGGAACCTATGAGGACTATGTATGGAGCATGCAGCAGCGTATTAAGGAAGAGTGGGAGTAAAAAATAGATAATGTGCGGAGTTGCGGGAAGCTTAAGTTGGACACGACTGGATCAACCAGAACATGTTGTATGTATATGCGATGCGATGATGCATCGCGGGCCAGACGCCTCGGGTGTGCAAACTTCTGAAGAAGTGATCTTTGGCCATCGGCGTTTGTCCATTCTCGATCTAACAAATGGAGCAGACCAGCCGATGTGGGATCACGCGCGGCGTTTTCTCATTTCCTTTAACGGAGAGATCTATAACTATAAGGAAGTGCGTGCTCTCTTATCACAATACGGCGCCGCATTCCGCACTCAAAGCGACACAGAAGTCATTCTTGAGGCATGGAAGCACTGGGGCGTGAGAGCTCTACAGCATTTTGTTGGTATGTTTGCATTCGCATTGTGGGATAGCGCAGCCCACACGCTGTATTTGGCGCGCGATCGGATGGGGGAGAAACCTCTTTACTTTGCGCCTTTCGGAGATTCTTTGTGTGATGGTGTGGTGTTTGCTTCTGAGCTCACCGCCCTTGTAAAACACCCGGTCGTTAGAAGAGAGGTTAATTTCGACGCGGTCGTCCAGTATTTGGCCACAAATTATGTATATAGCGCTCATAGTATTCTAAAAAATGTACATAAATTAGCACCGGCGCACGTAATGATTTTTGAAAAAGGTCAAGCGCCACGAACAGAGTGTTATTGGGCGCTAGAAGACTTTATCAATCATAAAAAGACATGGCGATCTGAAACGGAAGCGCAAGCAGAATTTCACAGGCTTTTGGACCAAGCGGTAACAGAACAGCGTCAAAGTGACGTACCACTGGGGGCTTTTCTCTCAGGAGGAGTGGATTCTTCGACGATCACAGGTGCTTTGACGCATGCAGATCCGGCAACAACGTTAT
>JAITIJ010000077.1 GCA_031279495.1 Holosporales bacterium
AAGGATTTCGCTTTCTGTGCCAATAGCAACGGAACATATTCCTAAAGAACAATCGAACGCTAGAACTGGACCGAACGCATCCACCCTACTCTCCGCACTTTAATTTATTTTTTCATTGACTCATAAAAGAGTCAATGTGCTGCCCCACGCTTCTCAACAGTTTTCCTTGATAGATATACCTATCGGCAGTCATGTTAGCCTGCTGTTTCTTGAGGGAAAGAATCAGTATCTCCCAAAAACGCAAACAGAATGATACTTTGAGCTCTATGTTTTTTTGTAATAGTCCAGAGATTGAAGATGCCGCTATATACCCTGCTGTTCGAGCAGCATTAAAAGCCCGCTTGGAACAGGCATTGCCGTGCTTAGCATGTGCTCCTTCTTCTGAGGAGATACATACTGTTGCCTCCAACATAAGAAAAAGGTTCCAGACCGTTCTTGTGCTTGGTACTGGCGGATCCAGCCTCGGAGGACGCGTTTTAAGCAGCCTCTCTCAAGATCCTTGTGCGCCACGCATGATCTTTCTGGATGAAATTCATCCTGAAATATTCTATGCGTCTGTTTTGGCATGTTGTCCAGAAAATACAGCAGTCATTGTCATATCAAAATCGGGAGAGACAGCAGAAACACTGTGCCAATTGTTAGCTCTTTTTCGCCATTTTCTTCCTCCACAACGTTCAGATCAGTTTTTTGTCCTCACTGAGGCGAGCCCTTCTTCTTTGCGCAGTCTTTCAAAAGCTTACGGGTTTACTTGCCTCTCGCTTTCTTCCGATATCGGTGGACGTTTCTCAGTATTGTCTTTGGTGGGCTTATTTCCTGCTTTAGTCGCAGGCGTTGATGAAGTTCTTCTATTAGAAGGTGCACGTTACCTTTTACATCTTGCTCAGCAGCAAAAGACAGAGTTGGTACATTCATTAGCATTTGCCATTCAAGGAGCGCGCAAGGCTTGCCACAACGTTCTTCTGTCATATGATGCGCGGTTCACACCGCTGACTTTATGGCATCGACAGCTCTGGGCAGAAAGTCTTGGGAAAAATGGCATAGGGACGGTACCCATTGTGGCGCGTGGAACGGTGGATCAGCACAGCCAACTGCAACTTTACCTCGATGGGCCGCGCGATAAAGTCTACACCGTTTTAAGTGTACAGCAGCAGGATACTCGCCCTCTTTTTGATGCAACAGGTGTGGCAACGCAATTGGGATATCTTCAAGGACGTACGATGGGGGACCTTCTTGCTGCCGAATGTCAGGCGACCTGTGATGAGCTAAGTGCGCAAGGACTTGCGGTGAGGCTTTTGGGTCTCAAAACATTCGATGCCCACACGATGGGCGCACTATTAGCGTATTTTATGTGTGAGGTCATTGTGGTGGCAGATGTCTTGGGCGTAAATCCTTTTGATCAACCGGCTGTAGATCGCATCAAAAATCGTGCGCAGGAGATTCTCTCGTGACCATTTCTTCCATTCCTTTTAGCCGCGTTTACCTGACAGGTCGAGAAGAGCTCTACATGCGCGAAGCGCTACGGACAAGACAACTTTCCGGAGACGGGCCATTTACGAAACGATGCCATGCCTGGTTTGCAGAGCGTTTTCCAAAGGCCGAGGTACTTCTAACGACATCCTGTACGCATGCCACAGAGATGGCTGCTTTATTGCTGGATATTCAACCAGGAGACGAGGTCATCGTTCCTTCCTTTACCTTTTCTTCAAGTGCGAATCCTTTTGTTCTTCGGGGCGCGCATATTGTCTTTGCGGATATCCGAGAAGATACATTTAACATAGACGAAACGACTCTAGAGCGGTTTATTACGCCAAAGACGCGTGCCATTGTGTTAGTACATTACAATGGTGTTGGATGCGCAATGGAGTCTATCATGGCACTTGCTCACGCGACCAATATCGCAGTGGTTGAAGATAACGCACATGGGTTGCTTGGAAAATATAAAGGGCAAACGCTTGGAACATTTGGCACGTTTGGTCTGCAGAGTTTCCATGAAACAAAAAATATTACATGTGGAGAGGGAGGAGCACTCATTATCAACGACACGCAATTTGTTGCACGCGCAGAGATCTTGCGCGAAAAAGGCACAAATCGGAAATCCTTTTTGCAAGGACAGGTGGATAAATATACGTGGGTGGATATGGGATCGAGTTATCTGCCCTCTGACCTATTAGCTGCCTTTCTGCTGGCTCAATTAGAGGAAATTGACAAAATTCAAGCCAAACGGCGTGCGATTTGGGAGTTTTATGCACAACAACTTGCCGTATGGGCGCAACGGAGCGGTGTTCGCTTGCCCATTATTCCCGAAGAATGCGAACAGACCTATCATATCTTCTCTCTTATTCTGCCTTCAGAAGCTGCTCGATTGGCGTTGCAGCGCTCGCTTAAGAAGCATGGCATCACCGCATCATCGCACTATGTGCCACTGCATCTTTCTCCGATGGGACAAAGATTTGGCGCTGCATCTTGTCCAGTGGCAGAGGATTTGGCATCACGTTTATTGCGTCTGCCTTTATATGCTGGATTGACGGAAGAAGAGGCGGAACAGGTTATTACTCTTGTGCAGAATACTCCATTGTTTGCCAGAGAAATTTGATTTTTTCAATATTTCGTCCTACTCTCAGCCGCTAAAGACGATTAGGTAGAAAGTGAGAACCGCTATGAAGGTGTGTATCAACCGGCGCGTAGTGCGCTTTTTAAGCGTAGGCGTCTTGGGACTCAGTTTGTGCGGGTGCTCAGGAAAGAGTAAAACAGAGACGTCATCACAGACTCCTCCGGCACAGGTAAAAGTCCGTCAGGTTCATGCGCAGCCACATCATGCTGAGGCGCTTCTGCGCGGAACAGTAGCGGCTTGGCGAAAAGTTACACTATGCGCACGGACTCAGGGTACTGTAGTAAAAATTGCAGCCGACAGAGGTGCTTCCGTTCAGGGGAAAGATCCTCTTGTTATCCTAAGCGCTGATGATCGACAAGAAAAATGTGCCGAGGCTGAGGCTAAAGTAAAAATGGCGGCATTAGAGGATCGTGCGGTACGCGCCCTTGCCGAGGAGGATTATCAATCGCGCCTTGCGTGCGCGCAGAAAAAATCTGCGTTGGATCAGGCCCTCGCACAGAAAAAAACTGCACAGTTGACGCTGGCGTACGCTTGTATTCGGGCGCCTTTTAAAGGGCAAGTGTATGAGCGCTTGATCGAAATTGGAGAGACAGTCAACGTAGGAACAAAAATCTCTTCGGTGGCGGATTTATCTACGGTACGTATTATCGTGTATTGCTCGGAGCGGGATTATCCTATTGCTAGAGGAGCAATATCTGTTGCAGCGCGCATAAAGGGAAAGATGTATCCTGCAACGATCGTATCGCTCACCTCGGTAGCTGATCCACACACGCGCATGTACCGCATGGATGTACGCGTGACAAATGATGGAACTTTGGCGGATGGAATGACAGCTGAAGTGTTAGTCAAAGGGCCAGCGCAAAAGGCTCACTACATTCTTTCTTCAGCGTTGTGTCTTTCTGATGAAGGCCGCACGGGCGTGAAAATTCTGGATGGTGATGGGAAAGTGTGCTTCTGCGAGGTACAGGTTCTTTCGTTAGATGCCCAAGGAGCTTGGGTCTCTGGGCTCAAAGAGTCCGTAGCAATGATCACACTTGGACAGGATTTTGTTTCTGTCGGACAAACACCTACTGCACAAAAGGAAGAATAAAGCATGCGCACGATCATTGATTTTTGCCTTGACCATGCGCGCATGGTTCTTTTTTTGTTCCTGTTTTTGTTGCTTGCCGGCACTATTTCCTATGTTTCTATTTCCAAGGAGTCCTTTCCCGACGTCAAAATGCCCGTTATGACCGTTACTATCCCATGTCGTGGAATTTCTCCAGAAGATGCAGAGCGTTTGTTGGTCCGGCCTGTAGAACAGAAGATTCGTTCGATAGAAGGCGTTAAAGAGATGTCCTCGATGGCTTACGAAGGGGGCGCCATGATAGTCGTCGAGTTCCTGGCTGGCTACGACGTCGATAAAGCTAAAGAGAACGTTAAAAACGAAGTCGATAGCGCCAAGCCCGATCTTCCTTCAGATGCTAATGAGCCTGTTGTCAACGAGATCAACCTAAGCCTACTGCCGGTATTGGTCGTCAAACTTTCTGGTGCTGTCCCGCAACGATTTCTTTACAAGGCAGCGCGTGAGTTGAAAGACTATGTCGAAGCACACGTTTCAGGAGTCCTTAAAGCCGGTATTGTTGGTGATCGCGACGAAGCCATCGATATCGAAATTGATGCAGCCAAGATTATTAATTACGGTGTTCCAGTCCAGCTGTTGCCCTATCTTTTTGGGCAAAACAATAGCCTTATTTCAGCCGGAACAATCACGACAGACGTTGGGCGTTTTCCTATTAAAGTTCCTGGTTTGTTTCAAAGCGCAGCAGACATCATGAGAATTCCCCTTTTTGGAACCAAAGATGCGGTGATCTGCGTTCAAGATGTTGCAACGGTCTCGCGCACTTATAAAGATCCTGAAAGCTTTGCCCGTGATCGTGGCGAGAATGCGGTTGCGATCGAAATCACCAAGCGCACCGGAGAAAACATTATTCGTACGATTAAAGAGGTGCGTACAGCTGTGGCGGAAGTGCAACAAAAATGGCCTTCAACCCTTAAAGTTTCTTTTGCGCAAGACCAATCGAAGAGAATCCTCGATTTTCTAACAGAACTTCAGAACGATATCCTGCTTACGATCATCTTGGTGATGATTGTTATCGTTTTGTCTTTAGGATGGCGCTCTGCCACGGTTGTGAGTCTATCCGTTCCTGGCTCTTTTCTCTCTGGTATCCTGTTTTTATACATGAACGGGTACACGATTAATATGATCGTCTTGTTCGGCTTGATTTTTGCGGTTGGCATGTTGGTAGATGGTTCGATCATTGTCGTAGAATATGCCGACAGAAAGATCGATGAAGGGATCGCCCCAAAAGAAGCCTACCGTATCGCTGCACGACGTATGGCTTGGCCTGTGATCACCTCGATTAGCACAATTCTTGTCGTCTTCATGCCGCTTTTATTTTGGCCAGGGTTTATGGGTCAGGTGATGCGGTTTCTACCAATTACATTAATCGCAACGCTTGTAGCATCGATTGTTATGGCTCTCGTGTTTGTACCAACGATTGGAGGCCTGCTGATGCATAAGACATCTCAGCAAAAGCAGGCCCACGAAACAATCAACTACGAAAAAGATGATTTGCACAAAATTACTGGGTTCACGCGTCAATACATAAAAGTACTTGAATGGGCGCTCGATCGCCCCTGGAAAATCATTGGTGGCGCAATTGGTTCTCTTGTCGTGGTCATGTCCATCTACGTCTTTTTCGGACGTGGTGTGGAGTTCTTCCCAACAGTTGAACCCAACACAGCCGTTATCCGCATCCAAGCCCGTGGAAACTTATCTGTATTTGAGCGAGATCGCCTTGTCAAAGCTGTGGAAGCGTCCCTTCTGGACATGAAAGAGCTTGAGTCAATCTATTCCAAGGCGGGATCTATGCGTGCAGCAAACGCGAAATCTGGATTACTTGATGCAGGTTCAACAGAAGACGAAATCGGCGTCATTACCATTGAGTTCGTTGATTGGAAAGAGCGGCGGCCTGCTAACGATATCATCGCGGATATTTCACAGCGCTTGAACGTTCCAGGTGTACGTATCGTTGTTGAAAAAGAGAAAAAAGGGCCGCCTAACAAACCAGTGCGCATCGACTTAACCGGAAGCTCTCACGAAAAGATTCGGAAAGAAGCTCAGCGCGTTCGCACTTTCCTTGAAACTCTTCCAGATCTCGATACAGTGCAGGATAACCAGCCCGTATCTGGTATTGAGTGGCGCCTGTGTGTGGATCGCGCAGAGGCCGCGCGTTTCCAGGCAAATATCGGCAGTGTCGGAACGGCCGTACAGCTTGTCACGCGCGGTGTGAAAGTTGGCGCTTTCCGCCCAGATGACAGCCCTGACGAAATAGACATCATGCTGCGCTTTCCACCGCGAGAAAGAATGGTTGACGAGCTTGATCGATTACAAATCCAGACTTTGTTTGGTTTGATGCCGATCAGTAGCTTTGTTGAACGCAAGGTCGGTGTAAGCTTAACCACATTGCGGCGTTGCGACGGTTTACCCTTTGTACGTATTGAAGCTACTTTAAAGCCCGGCGCGTTGGCTAACAATGTTTTCAAAAAAGTGCGTGCCCATCTTACTGCTGAGCCTCTTGCTTCGGATGTCGCATACGAATTTAAGGGAGAAGCACGAGATCAAACAGAAACCGCGCAGTTCCTGATAAAGGCCTTTGGTGTTGCGCTGGGGCTTATTATGATCATTATGTTGATGGAATTTAACAGCTTTTTCAGTACCGGTGTGGTAATGTCTGCGGTGCTTATGTCAACAGTCGGTGTATTTCTTGGGCTGTTCCTCCGTGGTATGCCGTTTGGAGTGGTCATGGGTGGTATCGGTATCATTGGTCTAGCGGGTGTTATCGTAAGCAACAACATTATTTTTATCGACACATACGATCATTTTCGCGACCGCATTAAAAATGCACGTGAGCGCATCATTCGCACAGGAGCCCAACGTCTACGCCCTGTGTTTCTTACCAAAATTACAGTAATTTTAGGGCTATTACCGATGATGTTTGGCTTGGGAATAGATTTCCTCGAACCGTCTCTGAGTCTTGGCTCGCCTTCAACACAATGGTGGCAGCAATTGGCGACATGCATTGTTAGTGGTGTTATCTTCGCTTCCGTCTTGACACTGATCCTTACGCCGTGTCTTTTAATGGTGAGAGAGAACTACCGCGCACAGCGGCACTAAAAGGAGGATAGTATGTCTTGTATTCCTTATGGGACGTATGCTAGGGAAGCGCTCCTTGGCGTTGTGCGACGTGTGCTCGAGGATGCTGCTCGTGAAGGCATTCATCCTCCGCATAATTTTTTTATTACTTTCCGGACCGATCATCCCGAGACGAAAATTTCGGATTTTCTGCGTGAATCGTATCCGGATCAGATGACAATCGTTTTGGAGTGTCAGTTTTTAGATCTTTGTATTAATGAACACGGATTCTCTGTGAGTCTGAGTTTTAATGGAGTGCAGGAAAAACTATTTATTCCTTTCGGTGGGTTAACGTCCTTTTCCGATCCCTCTGTGAAGTTCGGGCTGCAATTTCTGCCGGATTTTGAGACGTACGACGTACCATCGCCGCCTTCTTCAGAGCCGCCAACGCCTTCTGGTACCAATGGAGAGGGGAACATCGTAAAGCTAGAGTCTTTTCGAAAGAAATAGGATTGTGGAAATTTCAAGGCATGATTAAAGAGCAATTAGAAAGCGCTCTTTGAGGTGTTTAGCCTGTGCAACTTGAGGGGGTGCAACTTTTAGAAAAGACTTCCTGAGAATGCCGCACAATCGCAGAAGTGGGTCCTTTACAAATAGAGAATGGGGAGAGATAAAAATGTTTCCTTGACTGGTTGAGATTTTGTCCTTCCTTCTATTCCCGCAAGAGAATCAACATTCATCTTCCTCTTGTTCGGTCCAGTAAAATTACAGCACAGCAATCCACCAATCATTCGTTGAATGAGATGCAAAATTGGAAAGTCAATATTTAAGGAATCTCCTCATTCCTTTCGTCATGAGATCTCTAAGGGAAAAAGAAGCCCTTCTTTCCAAGCCTTATTTCCAGATCGTTCTATGATTCTTTTCTGCGTTTTATACAACAGCATCGTGTTTCTACTTCCGTTTTTTTGATTGTTCTACAATAATCTATCTTACATTAAAGGTGTGGCCTGCTTTGAGAAAAAACCTGTTATTTGAGAGTATTTTCGAATAGACTATGAAAATCCTTTCAAAAACTTGACAAATAGGGGGGGTGGGGGGCGTGATATACTTCCCTCATGTTCAAAAAATGGAGATCGAAAATGAACAATACTTGTAAACTACTGACCTCAATGACTGTACTGGCAACTTTCTGCGTAGAAGCGATGCATCAGCGCTCGATAACCGAGATAGTACAGCAGGATCCGGAGACACGTCAGCAATCGATATGGGTGATGTGGGAAGAGGTGGAGAGTAATCCTCCGTGTAGATACGCCGACAAGGCGGATTCTAAACGAAGTGATGGACTTGCTGATGGAGAAAGGGCCAGAAGAATATAAACGTCTACACGATTCGATGATGATGGACTCAATGCGGCGGTTTGAGGAATCAATGGACTCAATGTAACATGTAAACATCTTGTGAAAGACTAGGAGAGCCTCATGAGGACAGTGTTATTCACAGAGTAAAGTGGGGCTCTTTCTGAGCTGTCGTTATTTCTTAGCAGTGATTCCCGCGCAGAGAGATTAGAGGATATAGCACGCTGGTATGCATCGGAAGAACACAGAATATAAAGAAGAAGCAAGACAGGGAGTACGATTCTCTATGCGTTCGATACTAGGGCGAACCATGATGGGTTCCGGAACCATTTTTGCCGATACGAGAATCTTTAACGGCCAAAAATACT
>JAITIJ010000078.1 GCA_031279495.1 Holosporales bacterium
CGGTATTTTCGCTCAAGAACTAGAGCAAGCCAGATTGGCCAAACAGCAAGCCCTAGAATGGCTAGATGCCTACGAAAAACCTATTCCAGCTAATGATAAAAACCCATATGGGGAATGATTGCTGAGTACCGAGGAAGGTCGAGTCGATGCGCTTGATAATGATTCCCTCCACTAAATGTCGCATAATCCATTCAGGCAACAGCGCAATACATTGAGAATCTATGGACAAACTACGCATAAGGGGCGGCGAGGCCCTACAAGGAGTGGTGCCTATCTCTGGAGCTAAGAACGCAGCTTTACCAACTATGGCAGCGTGTTTATTGACAGAAGGAACGCTCTTTCTCGAGAACATCCCGAATCTTGTCGATGTGCAAGCTATGCGTGCTCTTCTTGAGGCTTTAGGGGTAACGTGTCATGCTGATTTACATGCCCATCGTTTCAGTCTTTCGGCGCGCTCTGTGAAAAGCGTCACAGCACCTTATGACCTCGTGCGCAAAATGCGCGCTTCTATCCTTGCCCTAGGGCCTTTAGTGGCACGACATGGAACAGCCAAGGTGTCTTTGCCAGGAGGATGCGCAATAGGAGTACGCCCTGTTGACCTTCATTTGAAAGGGCTAGAAGCTCTTGGCGCGTCTATCAACTTAAAAGATGGATACATTTGCGCAGAAGCTCCGAAAGGAGGCCTTGTCGGAAACGTTGTAACGTTTCCTGTTGTCTCTGTAACAGGGACGGAAAATATCCTTATGGCGGCCACACTTGCGCGAGGAACAACAACGATCATCAATGCTGCATTGGAACCAGAAATTTCGGATCTTGCAACGTGCTTGAATGCTATGGGTGCGAAGATAACAGGCCATGGAACCACAACCATCACTATCGAAGGAGTGCCTCGGTTGAAAGGCGCCACCCATACAATTCTACCGGACCGCATCGAAGCAGGAACCTATGCGTTAGCCGCTATGATCACGCATGGGACGCTTACCTTACAAGCTTCTGGTCTTGAGCAATTGCTTCCTAGTGCCCTTACTGTTTTCGCGCACATGGGAGCACAGATCGACTGCCGAGAGAATCATATTGCTGTCTCTTCTTCGTGTGAGCTTTGTTCTCATGACATCACAACCGAGCCTTTTCCTGGATATCCTACAGATTTGCAGGCTCAGGCAATGGCCGTTCTTTCTTTAGTGCCGGGATCCTCTATTATACGAGAGACGATTTGGGAAAACCGGTTTATGCACGTTGCTGAACTTGTGCGTATGGGAGCAGATATCAGTGTGCACGGATTAACTGCCGTTGTTCGTGGCGTGCCAGCATTACTGGGGGCTCCTGTCATGGCAACGGATCTACGTGCCTCTTTTGGTTTGGTCTTGGCGGGGCTTGCAGCAAAAGGAGAGACGATTATCAATCGTATTTATCATTTAGATCGAGGATACGAAGCTGTTCCAGAAAAACTCGCGGCCTGTGGAGCGTCTATCGAGAGGATCTCGGCTGAATGACAGAATCAACCGCTTCTTCGTCTTTTCTGAGAATCAAGGCTCGAGATCCTCAAGAAATGGACATTCTCTCAGCGCTTGTACAGGATGCCATCCTTCACAAGACAGCTCTTTTTTACGATAAAAAAGAAAAGCGTGTTCATTTGCTCGTAAATCGCTTTTGCTGGGAGTGTGCTTTTCAAAAAGAGATGAACGCTTCTTCTGAACCATACTACCGAGTGCACTCGGGTCTCTATTTCCATCATGTAGAGCGGATGTGGACAAACGCTGTTTTCCGTAGCCATCCTGCAGATAAGTTGCTAGTTCTTCTTACTGTTTATGCTGGTAGCAAAAATCATGTTGACGATAAAGGAGATGGAAATGAAAGTGATATTAACCTTGTTTTTTCAGAAGGGGCTCATGTTCGTCTTTCGACACAACAATGCTGCGCATATTTGAAAGATCTGCACGATAAATGGCCAACAACAGTAAAACCAGAGCATTCGTAGTGATACTAACTGATTGAAATTTTCTGTAGAGAGAAAAAGAGGCGTGGACAGAAAGAAGAAGTCCTGACAAAAATTCTCTACCGGAATTCTAAAAGATGGGGTTCTGATGGGCTAAAGTTGCCGATCTTATGTACCTTACGAATTTCTGTATTTTGTTCAATAGGTCTTCTACGGAACACGGCGAAGAGTTTGAAACGTAGACAAGTGAAAAATATATTAGATTTTTTACGAAATGAGATAAGATGGTAGAAATATAGAGAGTTGCCTTGTTTTATTTATTAAAATTTTCTACTGTTTTGGTCTGGTAAACTCGTTCTTCTCCATTTTGCATCTTCTTTTACTTCTTTCGTAGAACGTCTAATCTACGCGAGGAGAAACGAGTATTGCATCAATAGATGCCTTATCTCTTTTTGCAAAATGGGTAACGAGTTGCCAAGATCAGAATGCTTTTAGAAAAAAGCTGTTCCGTTTGACGGCGTCCCAGGAGAGGTCACGGGTCTCTCTGCGTTTCCTCCTGTTTGTTGACAAGGGAAATGTGCATAAGCAGCCATCAGAACATCGCGCGAAACCCAGCGAATGATGCCTTTTTCTTCTTTGTCCATTTTTAGCACAGTTCCGTCAAAAACATCTGTTACAGAAGGAAGAGCTCCTGCAGTACTGTATAGAATAATCGCGATGACGGTAGAGGGATTCGGACTGCTCGGCATTTCCATGGTATTAAGGTGCAAAGTTCCTCTGGTGACATCGCAAAAAGTTTCCTCAAGGTCTCTGTCCATCTCTTCCCCCTTCATCAGGGTTTTTGTCTTTGTGAGATCTTCTGCAACAGCGTAGATAATTGGTTGCTTCCAGCCATCTTGAGCGATATGGGGCGCCAGACCCAGTTCTTTACAAGGAACAGCACCGATATAAGTATCTCCATCTTTAAGGAAGCTTTTGTCTGGTGAGGGTAAACAAGAATGACGTAAAGCATAAGCAGCGAGGCTTGCTAAGATCATCTCCATATGGTCCTGCGTTGTGCGCATTTGCAGGCGTTTTTGCATAGTCAACGTGGATTCTAAAAGAACCGTTGATAAAACACCTAAAATCATAAGAGCGATAGCGACCTCTAGCAAGCTGAATCCGCTATTTCTACTGTTATTATTGCGCATACGTACGAAGAGTTTTTTGTCTGGGCCGACTGTTGAGGCGGATTGAGGAATGGTGAGAAGAGAGGGCGGTACGCACGGGAATAATACGTGCCCGCAATAAGATAATCAGCTCTGTTACCTCAGATTCTTTTTCCTGTGCATTAAAAAGACTGCCGACCAAAGGAGCATGGTACGTTCCAGGAAGGCCAGAGTGCGTCCCTCTATCACGTTCTTGCATCAAGCCGCCCAGAAGAACAACATCGCCAGAATAAAGAGTCAACATAGAATCCATTTCTCGGACTTCTACAACAGGCACAGTCGATTTAATGGTAGCTGTCTGAGCGTTTGCTCCTGTCCGTGCGAGATAAGCAACTGCAGGATCCTCTTTTGTTCCCGCCACACGCGAGATCGTTGGACGTAGAGTTAGAATAACGCGGCCTGTTTCCAGATCGATTGCTGGTTGTACAGTCATAACCAAGCCGATAGGAACGGTTTGGATATGACTCGAAGCGAAATCAGAGTCCGTTCCTGTAGCACTCTTGGAGAAATTTCTATTGTACTCTATTCGAAAGAAGATTTCGTTCTTGGCCACCTTCAAAATAGCCGTCTGATTGTTCATTACAGTCAATCGAGGGTTGGATAGCGTGCGGACGCGGCCAAAACGTTCGATAAAGTGCGCAATAGCGGAAAGATTGCTGTCTTTAAAACCAAGAGTAAAAACATCAGAACTGCCGGTTTCTACGGCAAAAGCAGTTCCACTACTCGTTGAGGAGGTTCCTAATGGTATTCCTGCGACAAAATGCGAACGTAAGGATTGCCAGTTAATGCCGTTCCTGTAGGTGTCGCTTAAGGAAACTTCTAAAATCTTAGCTTCGATTAAAACTTGCGCTGTTGAGGCGAGGCGCAAATCCTCAAGATATGCCTCGACCATCTTGTGCTGACGCGCGCTGGCCAAAACCGTAATGAGGCCCGCTTGCTTATGCATGGACACTATTTCTCCGGACTCCTCTTCGTCGGCAGCTTCTCCTGGTACAGCAGATGTTTCTAGAATAACGGAAAGGACCCGCGCGACTTCTTCCCAAAAATCGGATTTGCCTGCAGCGCGCAAGGTGCTGCTCGAGCCGTTATCAAGTGGTTTTGTATCGTTCTTATCCGTGACAAAGACGTTGATAGCTGTGGAAACCGTATGCGCGCTTTCGCGCGTCTGAGTAGGAAAAGAAAGTGTGTAGGTCTTTAGATACGGTGTATCCGGCTCGATTGTGATCAAGTCTCCTTTTAACGTATAGCGCAGATGAGCGAGTTCGCAAAGGTCGTCTATAATCTCGATGAACGGTTTCTGTGCCGCTGAGAAGGAAACACCCCGATCTCGTTTGCCTTCCAAACCAACAATGCGGTAATTCACTCCTATCTCTGATGCAAGCGCTGCAAGAGCGGTTTTCATCGAACTTTGATCCGTCAATGTTATTGAAGCCTTTTGTTTGAACGCAACAGGCACCTCTTGGGAATGCAAACATCGCTTTAAAGGAACGAAGGTCTCCCCTTCCATATCAGTAGAAGGAAGGATAAAATCCTCTTGTTTTATAATTGGTTTTTTATCGCTAGAGGAAGTGCAGCTTGCAATACAAAGAACAGCACACAATAGAAAATAGCGCATACACATCCTTGCGTATTACTGGAATATATTCCGTAAAATCCCCGTGAATATTAAAATCTTTTTTGTAAGAGAGTAAAGGGTGAACAGTTTTACTCTTAATGAAGAAGTGGGACGCCTAGGATGTCTTCTGTTCGCTTCGATCCCTTGGTATGTTCTTGTCATAAAAGATGAGCGATATCAGATTATCTCAGAGGGAGGATTGTTTTTCTTGCTTATAATAAGCGCAATACACCTCTGCTGGGCGCCCTTTTTTTGGGAAAGCGTGGGGCTTCTTACCGGAGGAGCGATCTTTCTGCATAAGATCCTCCCTTTGTGGTGGGGAAAATCTTTCTTAGGGGATGGTGATGTTAAGCTGTTTTGTTTGTGCGGTTTGTGGATTACTCCTGAAGAACTTCCGGTCTTTTTGATTGTGGTTGGAGGTGTCGGGATCTTGCGTTGTACCGTTGCACGCAAGCGACGCATTCCTTTCGCGTTTCCTCTATTCTGTGGATGGTTCTTTTGCGTTTGCAAAATATGGTGGCAGCAGTGCGGCGCTCTCTATATACTCTAGGCGTTACCTTTATTCTATTTAGCGTAGGGGGCGCTGCTTTTTGGCAATGGTCGAAAAAAGTAGAGCAAGCTCTTCCTCATAAGGAGGCAAAGATGGAATTATTAGGCCCTGTATTTAAACCAGCCGAAGGGAAGGCGCCTAAAAAGCTGGTCGTTGTGCTGCATGGGTATGGAGCAGATGCGGAAAATCTCTGGCCGGTTGGATATGAAATTTCCAAGGCGCTTCCGGAGGCAGAGGTGCTGGTACCCAATGGCTTTGATCCTTGTGAAGGGAGTGTAGGTGGCCGCCAATGGTTTAAAATGGGTCGCTGGACACTGCCAGAATGGCGCGCTCAGCTGGCGCAAACAAAAACTCGTTTCGATGCCTATCTGATGCCTATCCTGTCTGAACTGCACCTCTCTATAAAGGACGTCGCGTTCGTAGGATTCTCTCAAGGCGGCATGATGGCTCTGCACTTCGGCATACTTTACGGTATTCAGGCTGTCGTTTGCTTTTCTGGCGTTTTTGTTGATCCAAACGTGCTGGATCAATCTCCTTCGCTTCCTCATATCTTGCTCGTTCACGGTGATTCGGATCCGGTTATTCCTCCCAAGGCCTTCTTTCAGGCCCAAGAAATCCTGCGCGCACAAAACGCTCCTTTTGAAGCATCTATGCAACCTAATCTCGATCATAGTATCAACGTTGACGGCTTGCAGCGTGCTTGCTTATTTCTTAAGCAATATATAGCGATATCGCCGCAGTGAGTTCACCTTTAAACGCTTCTGCCTCGTCAACAGAGAAGCTGCACTTGGCTTTCGTAATCTCTTCCTTGGAGTTTGGTGGGGCAGAACGCGACCTATCCAAATGCGCGAATTTCTGGGCAAAAGAAGGCGCAGATGTTCGCATCTTCGTGTTTACTACGTCGGAAAACCCTCCCGTATATCCGTTAGATGCTCGTGTGCAGGTTTACTTCCTGAAAGACCATTTTCGTCATATTCCTGTGGCGAAGATGAGTGCGTTTCCTCGACGCATTTTCTGCATTATTGCACTTAGGCAAGCCTTAAGGCGTTTCCAACCGCATGTTGTTGTGTCGTATATGGATATCGTTAATATCACAACACTGCTTGTCTG
>JAITIJ010000079.1 GCA_031279495.1 Holosporales bacterium
TTTTGCAACCAGTACCTGAGGTAATAAACAAATTACGACCAGATACGCAGAGCCAACAACGGTTAAACGCGTCAGAACTGTATCAAGATAAGTGGCCGTATGCTGTCCTGGGCGCACTCCAGGGATAAAACCACCAGCTTTGCGCAAATTCTCAGATGTTTCTGTAGGATTAAACACAATTGCGGTGTAGAAAAAGGCGAAAAATACTAATAGTCCAACATAGACGACATTATACAAAGGATGCGATGGTGACAGATATTGAGACGCCACCTGCGCCCACTCACCTCCAACGAAACTAATGATCGCCGCCGGTAACATTAAAAGTGCACCTGCAAAAATTGGCGGAATTACACCAGAAGAATTCAGTTTTAGAGGCAAATGTGTCGAATCTTGCATATTTCCACGTCCGACAGAAGACTGACGTTGTGGATAATGGATTGTAATGCGCCGCTGCGCTCGCTCCATAAAAACGACAAAAGCAATAGCCACAACAATCACGACAAGAATCAAAAACAGCATTGTTGGAGACAACGTCCCCGTCTTACCCATCTCCAACGCATTCATCGCTGCGCGCGGTAAGTTCGCCACGATCCCTGCAAAGATAATAAGAGACGCTCCGTTACCGATCCCGCGTGACGTAATTTGCTCTCCAAGCCACATTAAAAATAATGTGCCTCCAATAATGCTGGGAATCGCCACCACAAAAAAGAGTTTACCAATCACAACAGCCCCTGCTGTTGCCGGATGAGACATAAGCGCTGTGCATGCCGCATAAGAGTGGATAAAGGCAATAAAAACAGTTAGGTATCTGGTATACTGACTGAGACGGCGCCGACCGCTTTCTCCTTCTTTCTTCAAAGCTTCAAGGGTCGGGGAAATAACGGTAAAAAGTTGAATGATAATGCTTGCCGAAATATATGGCATAAGCCCCAAAGCAAGGATCGTCATACGACTTAACGCGCCACCCGAAAACAAGTCGAACATACCGAGCAAACCGCCCATGTTCCGGCGTCCCACTTCAGCAATAACATCAGGATTTAAACCTGGCAGAGGCACGAACGTCCCAACACGATAAACAAAAAGCGCGATTAACGTAAAAAGGATACGCTTTTTCAGGTCTGTTGCTTGCGCAAACGTCGCTAAATCGAATCCACGCGCAAAAGGAGATGTGCTTTCTGTCTTTTTTGTTGCCATTTACACTTCTGCCCTTGCTTGATACACCTCGCCTCCGGCTTTTACAATAAGCCTGGCGGCAGAAGGTGTGACGTAATCAACCGCAATTGTTAAAGCTGAAGAAAGACTTCCTTTGCCCAATACGCGCACAATTTCAGTAGTGCTACGAATAGCGCCGCAAGCCTTTAGGCTATCAAGAGTAACGCGCTCGCCACTTTTTAACTTCCCAGCATTCAGAAGACGCTGCAGATCCAAAAGATTTAGGCAACACACCCCTTTTTTCTTTGTTAGAGGAGTGAAACCCCGCTTAGGAAGGCGTCGATAGATGGGCATTTGTCCGCCCTCAAAGCCACATTTCGTTCCGCCCGAACGCGCGCGTGCACCTTTGTGGCCATATCCAGATGTCTTTCCGCGTCCAGAGCCAATACCACGCCCAATGCGGCGCCGATGACGCCCCACACGTGGGGTCAAAATGGTGGCCAGCGTTTCCATTTACTCCACCTCTATCTTTACAAGATGTTGTACACAACGGATAAGACCTCGGCAAGACGATGTATCTAAAAGCCGCACGGTCTTGCCAATACGCCCTAAGCCAAGCGCTTTCAGACATAAGAGCTGACGTTCTTGACGGCGAATCGCGCTATGCGTCTGCGTAACACGGATAAAAGATTCTGCTGCCGCTTTCTTTTTTGTTGCCATCGTCACCTGCCTGCACTTTGAGCATATTCTCGGCGCGAAGCAATCTCTCCTACTCTCTTCCCACGCTTGTTAGCGATCAGCTTGGGCGACGCCATCGCACGCAACGCGCAAAAAGTCGATCGCACCATATTATGAGGATTAGCGGAACCAATACACTTGCTAACAAGATCTTGAACGCCAAGAGACTCGAACACAGCGCGCATCGCTCCTCCTGCAATAATACCTGTTCCAGCAGGTGCTGCACGTAACACCACACGTCCTGCGCCAAAATGACCCGTCACATCGTGATGAATCGTGCGCGATTCACGCAAAGGCACACGGATCATCTGTCGACGCGCTCGCTCAGAGGCTTTCTTCACAGCATCCGGCACTTCGCGCGCTTTACCAGAGCCGAATCCAACGCGCCCTCTACCGTCTCCAATTACAACAAGGGCTGAAAAGGAGAACCGTTTCCCCCCTTTGACCACTTTCGCAATGCGATTTACAGAAACGAGCTTCTCAATATATGCTGTCTGCGCGTCTTTTTCTGCAGCCTCTGATTTGTAACTCATACAACGCCTACTTAAAATCTAAAACAACAAACCACCCTGCCGTGCCGCTTCGGCAAGAGCCTTAATTTTCCCATGATACTGATATCCTCCGCGATCAAAAACGATCTTGTCTATACCAATCGCACGAGCTCTTTCTGCAATAAGCGCTCCCACACGCTCCGCAGCTTGTACTGTACTCGTTTTTTCTAGTGCCAATGACTTATCTTTCGTAGAAGCCGAACAAAGCGTTATCGCTTTCACATCATCAATAACCTGAGCATAGATATGCCGCTGCGAGCGAAACACAGACAGTCGCGGTCGACCTTTGCTTTGATGACGCACTTGGTAATGCACGCGCTCAGCCCGTCTTTTAAATTTCTCGTCAAAACGCGACATGGCTTACTTCTTTTTCCCTTCTTTTCTTAGGACATGTTGCCCTTCACGAATCAGCCCTTTGCCTTTGTATGGCTCTGGAGGACGATAATTCTGTAATTGGCGCACAATTTGCCCAACCTGCTGTTTATTCGTACCAGATACAACTATTACTGTCGGTTTTTCGCAACTAATCTTAATCCCTTCAGGAATCGGAAAGACGACATCGTGACTGTATCCTAAGCTAAGAACAAGGTTCTTCCCTTGAACGCTAGCTTTGTAGCCCACACCCACTAAATCGATTTTGCATGAAAAAGGCTTCTCCAAGCCCGAGATGTATCCAGCCGTCAAAGAACGCATAGTTCCCCATAAAGCACGTAAACGCGCATCTTGTGGAGAATCAATGGACAGTTCAAGAGAAGCACCTGCACAACTCGCCGACACCCCATCGGGCAAAGTCAACGAAAAGCTACCATGCGCGCTTTTTCCCTCAATAAGAGCACCCTTCAGAGTTAACTGGACGTTGCTGGGAACAGGAATAGGATTTTTTCCAACACGCGACATGATCACACCTTTAAAATACCGTACATAGGACTTCTCCTCCGATATTTTTTTCGCGTGCTTCAGTATCTGAGAGCACGCCTTGCGAAGTGGAAAGGATAGAAATCCCCAGCCCATTATAAATGCGTTGCAGATCTTTGATTTTCGAGTACGCTCGACAACCGGGCCGTGATACACGTTTCATGTCTACAATCACACCACGACCTTCGTGATACCTCAAGGCGATCCTAAAGTGCGGAGAACCCTCGACGTCAACTTTTTCATAAGCTTCAATATATCCTTCGCGCACAAGCACCTCCAACACACCGGCACGAAAATGCGATGCAGGAACAAGCGTCGTGGCATATTTACGGCTTTGCGCATTCCTGATGCGCGCTAGCATATCTGCGATAGGATCCGTTATCGCCATAGCTACCAACTCGCCTTTCGAATACCAGGAAGGAGGCCCGCAGACGCCATCTCTCGAAACATGAGCCGCGACAACTTAAATTTACGATACACACCACGAGAGCGTCCTGTTAAAAGGCAACGACTGCGCATGCGTGATGGCGCACCATTCCTAGGTAGCGCTGAAAGCTTAAGTTGCGCTTGGAAACGCTCTGCAGGGTTTATCGTCTTGCTCATTACGATAGCTTTTAGCGCCAAACGCCGCGCTTTCTGGCGCCGAACAATGCGCTCCACATGAAGAGAATGCTCTATCGAACTTTTTCGTGCCATTATGCCCTATGTTCCTCCTATTTTTGTGCTATAAACGGAAAATTAAACGCTTTTAACAAGCTGTAGCACGCCTTATCCGTCTTAGCCGTCGTGACAACACACACATCCAATCCACGAATGACATCTACGTTTTTCGAACCGACCTCAGGGAAAACAATTTGCTCTTTAATACCAAAAGAGTAGTTTCCCCTTCCATCAAAAGAGCGCAGTGAAAGTCCACGAAAATCACGCACTCGCGGAAGCGCGATGGTGGTCAGACGATCAATAAACTCATACATTCTTGGTCCACGCAAGGTTGCCATAGCACCGATCTGTTGACCTTCGCGAACCTTAAAAGTTGCAACCGATTTGCGCGCACGCGTTGCCACAGCCCTTTGCCCCGCAATCCAAGTCAACTCGTCTACAGCCATCTTTATGTGCTTGCTATCTGCGGTTGCTTCTCCAACACCCATATTGAGCACAACCTTAACCAGTCGAGGAACCGAAAAATCGTTAGAACAAGATAGTTCTTCACGAAGTTTCGGCACAACAACTTGGGAATAGTGATCGCGGAGTCTTGCCATGCTCACTTCTCAAAAACAGTGCCAGAACGTTTTGCGACGCGTACTTTCCTGCCAGATGCATCGATCTTTATACTTATACGCGTTGGTTGATCGGTCTTGGGATCCACGATCATTACGTTGGATGCATGGATAGAACTTTCCTCGCGGATAATGCCGCCCGGATCCTTTTGCGATGGCTTCCTGTGGCGAATTTTCATCATCAATCCGCTCACAACCACACGACGCTTTTCGCGTAGCACACGCAGAACATCACCACGTCGGCCCTTTTCCTTGCCCGAGATCACTTGCACATGATCTCCTTTCTTAATACGCCAACGCTCTGCCATCACAAAACCTCTGGCGCTAAAGAGATGATCTTCATCATTTTTACCTGGCGCAATTCGCGTGTTACAGGACCAAAGATACGAGTTCCAATAGGCTCGTTCTGCTTGTTAATGATCACAGCCGCGTTAGAGTCGAAACGAATTAAACTACCATCAGAACGACGCACTGGCGACTTTGTGCGCACCACAACAGCACGAGCTACCTCCCCTTTTTTTATTTTTCCTTTTGGAATGGCACTCTTTACGGAAACGACAATGATGTCTCCAACACCTGCATATCGCCGCCGGCTGCCGCCCAGCACTTCAATACACATAATTTCTTTAGCGCCCGAGTTATCTGCAACTTCTAGGCGTGTCTGAGCTTGAATCATACGCCTTTCCCTGCGGTTGTGACTGAGAACTCATGAGAGCCATTCTCATAAAGAACCTCCCACCGCTTTGTTTTCGAGAAAGGCGGACACTCGCGAATTGTCACTGTTTGCCCGATTTCACACACGTTATGCGGATCATGTGCATAGCATGTATGACGCTTATTGACATATTTTCTATACTTAGGATGCACAACACGACGGACAACCGTGACAGCTACGGTTTTGTCGCTTTTGTTCCCCTTTACAACACCTGTCAATATTCGCCTAGGCATTTTATGCTCTTTTACTGTTTATGTCTGTTAAACATCGTGCAACTATCTTGCGCAGTTCCCGAAACCGTGCTCCATTAACGGCCTCGCCAATAGCACGCCGGAATCGCAGCTTTAACAACTCTCTACGAGCCTCATCTATTCTGCTAGAGGCATCGATAGCTGTCTCTTTTGTTTTTCTCGCGCTCACTTTACACCAACCTTGTTACAAACTTCGTTGCAATCGGAAGTTTCGCTGCGGCTAAAGCAAAGGCTTCACGCGCGATCTCCTGAGCTACACCATCCATCTCAAAAATAACCAAGCCCGGTCGAACACGACATGCCCAGAACTCGGGAGACCCTTTACCGCTTCCCATGCGGACTTCAGCCGGCTTGCGCGAAACAGGAACATTTGGGAAAATACGCACCCACACTTTCCCGACACGCTTGATATGGCGTGTCATCGCACGTCGCGCTGCTTCAATCTGAGCGGCGGTTATGCGCGCAGGCTCCAGCGCCTTTAGGCCATACGCCCCAAAACTCACAGATGTACCACGCGCTGCAACCCCGTGGATGCGGCCCTTGAACTGCTTACGATAAACAACCTTCTTCGGCGATAGCATAAAACCCTAAGCTCCTGCACGCTCCCCTATCCTCTTCGGGAGAAAAAGAGACGACGTATTGTACAACTCGCCCTTAAAAATCCACACTTTTACACCAACTGTACCATACGTTGTTTTCGCAACGCAGGCACCATAGTCCACATCAGCACGCAATGTATGCAACGGAACACGGCCTTCGCGGTACCATTCCATACGCGCAATCTCAGCACCTCCCAAACGACCAGAGCAATTCACACGAATACCCATAGCACCGAGGCGCAAAGAAGATTGTATCGCCCTTTTAATAGCACGTCGAAAGCCTACACGTTTTTCTATCTGGTTAGCAATCCCTTCGGCCACAAGAACGGCGTCAGTTTCTGGCTTGCGGAGTTCAACAATGTTCAGACTAACCTCAACACCCACTAAACGCGAAAGTTGCGCGCGCACTTTCTCGATTTCGCCACCCTTTTTACCAATTACAACACCTGGACGTGCGGTATGGATGGATACGCTGACTTTGTGCGACATACGCTCGATCGCAATGCGCGCAATCCCCGCTTGCTCAAGGCGCTTCTTCAAAAAAGTGCGAATCGCACAATCTTGATGTAACAACCCAGCATAATTACGTGCAGAAAACCAACTCGAATCCCAATTGCGGACGATTCCTAAACGCAGAGAAACCGGACTTACTTTCTGTCCCATCAGCTCTCTACCTCGCACACCACTATTGTCAAGTGACTATACTCCTTTCTCAACGGCGTTCCACGGCCCTTAGCACGCGGAAGTATGCGCTTTGCAGTTATTGCTTTGCCAACATAAGCTTCGCGAACACGCAGAAGATCAATGTCCAGACTATAGTTGTTCTCCGCATTCGCAATTGCAGACTGTAACACTTTTTTCACATCATAAGAAGCAGTTTTTTTGCAGAAAGTCAATAATTCAAGTGCTTTCTCTACTGGAAGCCCACGAATTGCCTGAGTAACCAAGCCTAACTTGCGCGTCGTAGAGGCTACAATGCGCGAACGGGCAAAAACATCGACTGAGCGCGGTTTTATGCGGAGCCTTCTCGCCATCTTCACCCCTTCTTCACCTTTCTATCGCCAGCATGCCCGTGAAACGTACGCGTTGGAGAAAATTCGCCAAGCTTATGGCCAATCATTTCTTCTGTAACGAAAACTGGGATGAATTTGCGCCCATTATGCACAGCAAACGTAATTCCAACAAAATCTGGAATGATGGTTGAGCGTCGAGACCAGGTTTTTACAGGATCGCGCCGGCCGGATTGCTGCGCCGCTTGAGCCTTTTTTATTAAATACCCGTCAACAAACGGACCTTTCCAAACTGAGCGCGCCACTCTTACCTACCTCGCTTTCTATGCGTTACAATAAACTTATCAGACGGCTTTGCCTTACGCCGTGTCTTATATCCCTTCGTTGGAACTCCCCAAGGTGTCACAGGATGCCGACCACTCTTTGTTTTTCCTTCTCCTCCACCATGGGGATGGTCCACTGGGTTCATCGCAGAACCACGAACAGAAGGCCTAAGGCCGCGCCACCGATTGCGACCTGCCTTACCTAAACGAATATTTTTTTGATCCGGATTCGAAACAGCACCGATTGTTGCCCAGCACTGCCCTGGAATAATACGCGTTTCTCCAGAGGATAACCGTACGATGATATTTCCGGCATCGCGTCCAACGATTTGAGCATAAGTACCAGCAGAGCGCGCAATTTGTCCGCCCTTGAGTGGTTTTAACTCCACATTGTGCACAACTGTTCCCACGGGGATCCGCGCTAAGGGCAGGCAATTGCCAACTTTGATATCTGCCTTTTCAGAAGCCTCCACAGAATCACCCACGTTCAAACGTTGTGGCGCTAAAATATAAGCACGCCCTCCATCCTCATAACGAATAAGCGCAATAAATGCGGTTCTGTTAGGATCGTATTCAAGACGCTCGACAACGGCGGAGCAATCGCGCTTGGAACGAGAAAAATCTACTAAGCGGTACAAAGTCTTACACCCACCCCCACGATGACGTGATGTGATGCGCCCGTGCGCATTGCGCCCTCCTGTTGACTTTTCACCAGAAGTAAGCGCTTTGATTGGCCGGCCTTTCCATAAAGTAGACCGATCGATCAACACAACGCCACGGGTCGAAGAAGTTACAGGCTTGAGAGATTTTAACGCCACCTAAAGCCCTCCTTCAAGGTTAATCGTGCCTTCTTTAAGACGCACATAAGCACGCCGAGAAGAGGATGTCGCTCCTAGCCGACGTCGGAAAGATCTCTGCTTGCCAACGCGCGTAAGAAGATGCACATAAGCCACTTTCACGGAAAAAGTTTTCTCTACAGCACGCTTGACCTGATCTTTGGTTGCGCCAGGCATTACGCGAAAGACATGAATCCCTTGCTCTAACGCAGAGTTAGACTTTTCCGTCATAACAGGAGCAATTAAGCAATTCAACATAGCACCACACTTCCTTGAAAACGTTTCGTTAGAGCTTCTATTGAGCGCTCAGTCAGAACAAGTTTCTCGTGCCGCAGCCCATCATATACATTAAGCCCTTCAGGAGGAATAAAATCGATATTCTTAAGATTCTGAATCGCACGCACAAAAACATTAGACTCCTCGACGTGATCGACGAAAAGCGCAGAGATCAGCCCACGTTTTCTAAGAATCTCTTGCGCTGCTTTTGTTTTATCTAAAGGAAGAGAGAGTGTTTTTAATACAACTAAATTTTCTTCACGAAGTTTCAAAGAGAGAAGCATTTTTAGAGCAAGAACCCGAACCTTCTTATTGAGCTTAAAGTCATGAGCGTGCGGCACAGGTCCAAAGACGATGCCTCCACCGCGGAATTGAGTAACATCGCGAGAACCATGGCGCGCATTGCCAGTACCTTTTTGTTTATACATTTTTTTAGTTGTTCCATGAACCTCACCTCGGCCACGAGAACTATGAGTACCCGCTTGACGTCGCGCGAGTTGCCAGCGCACCACCTCCGCAAGACAGGCACGACGCAAAGCTACACCGAACACAGCTTCATCAAGGTCGAGCGCACTGCAGGATTCCCCCTCAAGGGTCGTAACCGGAACTTGAATCATTGAGTCCCCGCTCGCTTTTTTATAGCATCTCGCACAAGAAGAGAGCCGCCCTTTGCGCCAGGAACACAACCAAAGACGACAAGCAATCCGCGCTCAGTATCTGTCTCCAACACTTTCAGATTCAAGAGCGTCGCACGCACATCACCCATATGCCCAGCCATCTTTTTTCCTTTAAATACACGCCCGGGATCTTGGCGATTTCCTGTTGAACCGTGGCTACGATGAGAAATTGAGACACCATGTGTTGCACGCAAACCGCCAAAGTTGTGGCGCTTCATGCCGCCTGCAAAGCCTTTACCGATCGTGCGACCGGTAATATCAACGAGCTGGCCAACAGAGAAGACCTCAACACCCACGATGGCCCCCACTTCTGGAAGATCGGCCTCCGTTGGAACGCGGCACTCTCTTACATGATTAAAGCACTCTACGTTAAGCTTCTTAAAGAAACCGCGCAAAGGCTGTGTAAGTTTCTTCTCATTCGTCTTTGAAACACCTAAAACAGCAGCACAATAACCATGAATTGCTGTGGTCTTGCACGCAATCACGACATTCTCCTCAGCTTTAAGGAGGGTTACAGGAAGACATGCGCCATCCTCCATTAGGAGGCGCGTCATTCCCAGCTTAGTGACTGTGAGATCTAACCACATCGTTTTCCAACAACTTAATTTCCACATCTACGCCTGCTGCCAAATCAAGCTTCATTAGCGCATCCACCGTCTGAGGAGAACATTCGACGATATCGACAAGGCGCTTGCGTACACACATCTCAAATTGCTCGCGCGATTTTTTATCGCGGTGTGGTGAACGTAGCACAGTATAACGATGAATGCGTGTTGGCATCGGCACAGGCCCATGCACGCGCGCTCCCGTCCGACGCGCAGTCGAGATAATCTCGCGCGTCGAATAATCGAGAATGCGATGATCATACGCCCGCAAACAAATCCGAATACACTGATTGTTCATCGTTCCATCGCCGCTTTATCCTCTCTATAGAAGTCTTTTACGCTATGATGCTCGTCACAACACCAGCACCAACAGTACGACCGCCCTCGCGAATAGCGAAACGCAACCCGTTATCCATCGCAATCGGCGAAATTAGCTCTACCTCCATAGAGACGTTATCTCCTGGCATAACCATTTCTGTTCCTTCCGGCAGCTTTACATTGCCTGTAACATCTGTCGTACGGAAATAGAACTGTGGACGGTATCCGTCGAAAAATGCCGTGTGGCGTCCGCCTTCTTCCTTTGTCAAAATGTAAGCTTCGCACTTGAACTTTGTATGCGGTGTGATAGAGCCCGGAGCTGCCAGAACCTGCCCACGCTCAACATCTTCGCGTTTCGTGCCCCGCAAAAGGCATCCAACGTTATCACCCGCTTCACCCTGATCGAGCAGTTTACGGAACATTTCAATACCCGTCACAACAGTCTTTTGTGTGGGTCGAATCCCAACAATCTCAATCTCACCACCAACCTTAACAATTCCCTGCTCTATGCGACCTGTTACAACAGTACCACGCCCAGAAATCGAGAAGACGTCCTCAATTGGCATGAGGAACGACTTGTCTTTCGGACGCTCTGGCTGCGGAATGTATCCATCAATTTCGCCCATCAGATCAAGGATCTTTGTCTTGCCATTAGCGTCATCTTTTCCTTCGAGAGCACATAGAGCACTGCCACGAACGACAGGGATATCATCACCTGGAAATTCATATTTACTGAGAAGCTCACGCACCTCCATCTCAACAAGATCTAAAATCTCAGCATCATCGACCATGTCGACCTTGTTGATAAACACAACAAGAGCAGGAACCCCTACTTGACGCGCCAAAAGGATGTGCTCACGAGTTTGAGGCATAACGCCATCGGTTGCCGAAACAACCAACACAGCACCATCCATCTGAGCAGCACCAGTGATCATGTTTTTCACATAATCTGCGTGCCCAGGACAGTCAACGTGCGCGTAGTGGCGTTTGTCCGTCTGGTATTCCACGTGTGTTGTCGAAATTGTGATTCCACGCGCACGCTCTTCTGGAGCATTATCGATTTGCGCGTAATCCGTAAACTCCGCTCCACCTCTTTCCGCTAAAACTTTTGTAATTGCTGCGGTCAATGTCGTCTTGCCATGATCAACATGCCCGATGGTGCCGATGTTACAATGCGGCTTTGACCGATCAAATTTTGCCTTTGCCATTCTTTTCTCCCTACTTAACCTTGCCCTTTGTGCTTCGCGATAACTTCGTCCGCTGCGTTTTGCGGGACCAATTCATACCGCTCAAACTGCATCGTATATTGCGCACGGCCTTGGCTCATCGAACGTAGAGTATTGACATACCCGAACATCATTGCCAACGGCACAAGCGCTGTGATCACACGTGCATTCGCGCGCTGATCCATTCCGGAAACTTGGCCACGCCGGCTATTTAAGTCTCCGATAATATCCCCCATGTACTCTTCCGGACTGACCACCTCGACATTCATGAGAGGCTCAAGAATACGGGCACCAGCTTTGGCCATTGCCTCCCGGAAAGTTGCACGCGCTGCAATCTCAAAAGCCAAAACACTTGAATCGACTTCGTGAAAAGCACCGTCTACTAATGTGCATTTCATCCCAACAACAGGGAACCCGATTAAATAGCCTGATTCTGCTGCAAGACGCAAGCCCTTCTCGACACCAGGGATATATTCTTTTGGAACAGCTCCACCGAAAATCTTACTTTCAAAGACGACCCCTTCGCCGTATCCTAGCGGTTCGAACTGAATTTTAACGCGCGCATACTGGCCTGCACCACCACTCTGCTTCTTGTGGGTATAGTCAATCTCTGTGACTTTTGAGATCGTTTCGCGATAGGTCACTTGCGGTGCACCAACACTCGCTTCCACCTTAAATTCACGCTTCATACGATCGACGATGATCTCAAGGTGCAGCTCACCCATGCCTTTGATGATTGTTTGCCCAGTCTCTGGATTCGAAGAGACGCGGAATGAAGGATCCTCCATCGCTAGGCGATTAAGAGCGATACCCATTCTTTCTTGGTCCGCTTTAGACTTTGGCTCAACCGCAACCTCGATAACAGGATCTGGGAATTCCATCTTTTCAAGAACAATTGGCTTAGAGGGATCCGAGAGCGTATCCCCCGTCGTGACATTCTTAAGGCCGCATAACGCTACAATATCTCCAGCCCCAGCACTTTTAATGTCTTCCCGATTATTGGCATGCATTAATAATATGCGACCCGCACGCTCGCGCTCATCTTTCGTTGCGTTGTAGATATAACTTCCAGAGTCCAATTTTCCAGAATAAATACGCGCAAAAGTCAACGTACCAACAAAAGGATCCGCCATAATCTTGAAGGCCAACGCCGAAAGCGGATCTTCTACGGAGGGATGTCGTGTTTCTTCGGTATCTGTCTTCGGGTTGATACCTTTAACAGCTTCTATATCAAGTGGAGACGGCAGATAAGCGCACACTGCATCCAGCAAAGTCTGTACACCTTTGTTTTTAAAGGCGCTTCCGCAGAGGACCGGAACAAAAGCCGCCGCAATGGTTCCCTTGCGAACACACGCTTTCAATTCGTTCTCGGTAGGTTGCGTACCACTTAAATATCGTTCGAGAACCGCATCGTCTTGCTCGACAACCATCTCAGCAATCTCTGCATGGTATTTTTCCGCTTTTTCCTGAAGATCTGGCGGAATAGCACCAACCTCAAACTCAGCGCCAAGCGTTTCGTCTTTCCAATGTATTGCTTTCATCGCTAGAATATCGACAATACCGACGAAATCGCTCTCTATACCAATGGGAATGTTTAGAACGAGAGGGCGCGCACCTAAACGGTCTACAATCATATCAACACAACGATAAAAATTGGCCCCCAAACGATCCATTTTGTTAACAAAACAGATTCGGGGAACCGCATATTTGTCCGCTTGTCGCCAAACCGTCTCAGACTGGGGTTCTACGCCTGCAACGCCATCGAAAACAGCAACCGCACCATCTAAAACCCGCAAGGAACGTTCAACTTCGATTGTGAAATCGACATGTCCTGGCGTATCAATGATATTGATGCGATGATCTTTCCAGAAACAGGTTGTTGCAGCAGAAGTAATTGTGATTCCACGTTCTTGCTCCTGCGCCATCCAGTCCATAGTTGCTTCGCCTTCATGGACTTCGCCAATTTTATGGGAACGACCTGTGTAATAGAGAATGCGCTCTGTCGTTGTTGTTTTTCCGGCGTCGATATGCGCCATGATGCCGATATTACGATAATAAGAGAGAGACTTGGCCGCCATCTTTCCCTTCCCTACCAACGATAATGCGCAAAAGCACGATTAGCCTCTGCCATCTTATGCGTATCGTCGCGCTTTTTGATCGCCGCGCCACGTCTGTTAAAAGCGTCGACCATCTCGCCAGCAAGTTTGTCCACCATCGTACGTTCGTTGCGTTTTGTGGCACAAATAATAAGCCAACGCATTGCTAATGCGCGCGCACGATCCACACGCACCTCAACAGGAACCTGATAAGTCGCCCCCCCCACACGACGAGAACGCACCTCAATTGTTGGCTGAACGTTGTCAAGAACGCTTGTAAATATCTCTAGCCCTTGTTGGTTGAGTTTTTTTTCCGCTTGATCAACAGCACCATAAAAAATACGCTCCGCCACCGAGCGCTTGCCATCAAACATCAAACAATTAATAAATCGTGAGACGGAAACGCTACCAAAACGCGAATCTGGAAGGATTTCTCTTTTTTCTGCTGCACGTCGTCGCGCCATACCTATCTATACCTATCTATTTTGGTTTCTTTACGCCATATTTCGAGCGGCCGCGCTTGCGGTTTTTTACTCCTTGCGTATCAAGCGCACCGCGTACAATGTGATAACGTACGCCTGGCAAGTCCTTAACACGCCCTCCTCGAATCAGAACAACAGAGTGCTCTAGCAAGTTATGCCCTTCACCGGGAATATAGGCCGCAACCTCATATCCATTCGTTAACCGTATACGCGCAATTTTACGTAGCGCCGAATTCGGCTTTTTCGGGGTCGTTGTTGTTACACGCGTACATACGCCACGCCGTTGCGGGCACGCTCCTAACGCAGGCACCTTATTCCTTTTGATAATAGCCTTACGAGGCTTACGGATAAGTTGGCTAACTGTCGGCATAACTTCTCCTCGCCTATATACTAAAAATAATAGGGTGCACTTTAGTTCTTTCTCTGCACATGGTCAAGACCTCTCTTCGCCGGATACACAACGCGCGCAAAAAACAAACCATGAGGAGGTGCTGTTGGACCTCCCGCTGCACGATCTTTTGCCTCCAGGGCAGTTTTGATACGCCTAGCAGGCCAAACCCTACGTCCCACTAAAACTAACGTTCCCATAATGTTGCGCACTTGGCAATGTAAAAAAGATGGGGCTCTTATATACATTTCAATAAGAGCTCCCTCTTGCATGAAACGAATCTCATAAATTGTTTTGATGGGAGAACGGCTCTGACAGTCTTTGGCCCGGAAAGTCGTAAAATCGTGCTGCCCCACTAAATACTGTGCCGCTTTTTCCATATCCGGCACATCTAAAGGTGTAATAATATGCCAAGCGCGCTTTTTATCTAAGCACAATGGCGCTCGCCGATTCATAAGACGATAGATATAGCAACGCTCAACAGCATGAAGGCGTGCATGGAAGTCAGGCGCCACTTCTTCAAGAGATAAAACTGCCACAGAATGTGGCCGAAAATAGAAATTGAGAGCAGATTGCAAACGAAAAGGCGTCCACGCTTTCTTGAGGTCGAAATGAACAACCTGCCCCAAAGCGTGCACCCCCGTATCGGTTCGCCCGGCTGCAAAAACCGTTACAGGTTCTAAGACAAGACGTGCAAGAGTTTCTTCAAAGACTTCTTGCACGGATAAAACATTACGCTGACGCTGCCAACCATGGAATGCTGTTCCAGCATACTCAACAGTGGCCCTATAACGAGGCACTTATAGAGATTTCCCAATTAAATGCGGTCGGCCTCGCAAAAAATCTTCTCCACTCATACGCTTTTTCCCTTCTGGCTGAACTTCCAAGAGGCGCACAGCACCACCAGCGCAAGAGATCGTCAACCACATATCTAAAATTACTCCAGGAGCTTGCTCAACAGGCGGCATGATAGCCACTTTGAATACCTTTATTCGCTGACCTTTCAACAAAAACCAAGCACCAGGAGTGGGATTGAAAGCGCGAACATGCCGGCTGATTTCAACGGGTCCCCACTCCCACCCTATTCGTGCTGCTTGCGATGTAATCTTGTGGGCATATATCGCGCCATTTTCTGGTTGCGGACGCGCTTTGCTTGCAAGATCTGCAAGCGGCAGCAAATGCTCGCGCACAACTTGGCGGCCGGCTGTGGCAAGTTCTTCCAAAAGTTTCCCTGCTGTTGTTTCTGGCTCAATCGCAACGGATTGAGTTGCCAGTATAGCTCCTGTGTCCAGCCCTTGATCCATTTGCATCAGCGTAACGCCAGTTTGCGTATCTCCAGCCAAAAGAGCCCATTGTATCGGTGCTGCCCCTCGCCAGCGCGGCAGAAGAGAAGCGTGGATATTAATCCCCCCATAGCGTGAGGCTTCTAAAACACACGATGGCAGAAGTTGTCCATAAGCCGCGACAACAAGAGCATCGCAACAAAAAGCAGATTGCTCAATTATGCGCAGAGAAACAGGCGCATACACAGACAATCCTTGCGCTTCAGCCCACAAATGTACCGGGTTTTTGAATAACTGTTGACCTCTTCCTGCGGGTTTTTCTGGCTGCGTATACACAGCAGACAGAATAACCGGCATCATCTGCAGCTCTTTTAGAATCTCTAGGGAAAAAGAAGAGCTTCCCATGAAAATAATATTTGGATAGGACACGTTTTTTCTCTCTTACTCCACCGGAGTCAATATACAACCTAAAAAGCGCTTGACCTAGATACAGGTTCTCGTTAAGACCTTGAAGGTGTGTCCCCATCGTCTAGAGGCCTAGGACCTCGCCCTTTCAAGGCGGCAACACGGGTTCGAATCCCGTTGGGGACGCCATTTTTCCTCTTTATAATGAGGAATAACCACGCTATTTATAAGGGAACATAGAATTAGGGGTGTAGCTCAATTGGTAGAGTAGCGGTCTCCAAAACCGTTGGTTGTGGGTTCGAGTCCCGCCGCCCCTGCCACCGGTATACTACGAAGATGAGGAAAAACTGATGAAAATAGGCGAATTTATAGAGGGGGTCCGATTTGAAGCCAAGCGCGTCGTCTGGCCAAAGCAAGAAGAAACACTCTGGACAACTGTTTCTGTTGTCGTTTTCGTTTTTGGTGCTGCGGGATACTTTATTATCACTGACACCATTATATTCACGACATTTAAGAAATTGCTTGGGATAGGATAGAAGTATGGCTGTTTCGTTACGCTGGTACGTTGTAAACGTCTACGCTGGATTTGAAAAAAGAATCAGCGAACAGATTAGAGAAAAAGTAGCGGAAAAAGGACTTGGCGAGCAACTGGGCGAGATCCTTGTGCCTTCTGAGGAGGTCACGGAAATCAGCCGTGGCGCCAAAGTTACGCGCGAGAAGCAATATTTCCCAGGCTATATTTTGGTCGAGATGCATCTGAACAACGAAATCTGGTATGTCATCCGTTCAATTCCGCGTGTGGGTGGTATTTTAGGGGCACAGGGAACGCCTGCTCCCATCTCTGCATGTGAAGTGGAAAGAATTCGCCAAAGCATGGTGAACAAAACTCTCTCTGAGCATCAAGGATCATTGTACCAGATTGGAGAAATGGTACGTGTTACCGATGGACCTTTTGCTTCTTTCCAAGGAGTGGTTGAAGAAATATCTCAAGACAAGTCTAAACTTAAGGTCTCGATCTCTATTTTCGGTCGGTATACCAACATCGACTTAACCTTCTCTCAGGTAAGCAAAACATAGGAGAACCGCATGGTAGCAAAACCGGAATGGGGAAAACGGCATGTATGTATGCAGTGTAACGCGCATTTTTATGATCTGCAGAAGCATCCTATTTTGTGCCCTAAATGTGGAGTAGAATTTGATCCAGAATCCATACTGAAACGTCGTGCTAAGGTGGCTCCCGGAGGTCAGTCGGAAGAATTAGCCTTAGATGGCATCGATATCGAGAGCATGGGGGGCGCTTTGGGCTTAGTTGAAGAGCAAGCGGACAGGGAAGACGTTTTAGAAGACGCTGATGACTTGTCTTCAGGTGTAGTCGACGATGTAACAGCAGTGCGCAGCGATTTTGACGACGAAACTGAATGAAGACTTGTGCTTTAGGTGCGTTGGGAGGGAAGACGTCGCGGAAGAGCAGCGTCTTATAGATTAGATGGCTCTTCTGTAAAGCAGTAAGGGGGCGCAGAAGTGGATTAAAAAGGTTTTTTCTTAGGTCTGGCTCCTAAGTATAGTGGTGTTTTGTTGTTCTTTTAAGGAGCTTTTAGTCTTTGCTGTTCTTCTGATGTGCTTCTTGGGTCTAATGTTATAAGCTCCAGCCTATATGAAATGTCGGGGGAGATGCTTCTTGATCAACGCATTGAGTCTTCTGCAAAAGATGGAAGTGAGAACTAAAATATAGCAGAGAGAATTGTTTGTCTCGTCGATTAACCCTTATTTTTAACGAGGTTTTTCGCAGAGGTTGATAAAACAGTCGAAATATACAAAGCAAGGAGAACCACCAATTCAATATAGCATGAATCTATTCTCACAGTCAGCGCATTTGCGTATCTTTCTGCTCTTGTAAAAAGACTCTTTATGCGACGACCCTCGAAGAGAGAAGAGGATATCCCCTTCTTTTGAGGGTAAAACGCTCTCTATGATTATTGCTTGAGGTTCTCCCCTTGTAGCATCGCTAATACACAATTAAATCGATAAATGTGTTTTGTTAGGTTTGCTATATTTCCCTGCACTGAAGCAAGCGCTTCTGAGAACACTGAGTGGGCCTCTGCAGACAACTTTAGGATTCCCGGCCCATCAGGACGGCGGTTGTGCGGTCGTCCTTGTCGCGACTGCCACGAGAAGAGCCGAATTCGAATCCATACGCATCTTTCAAGCACGAACCAAAAATGCCGGAAATCGTAGAGATAATACCAACCGCTTCTCCTGGAAGATTATTCTTAAAGAACACAAGCACAGAAAGGCAGAAAACAAGCCCGAAAGCAGCAGCCACGACCATAATGTCTCCGCGCATGTTCTTTCTTCCGGCAAGAACCGTCATCAGATTCCGCACACGTTCCTCTTGCGCCGATTTGATCATGCTATCTTCCAGATGCTCACTCAAAGAAAGCAGCTCCACCTGAAAAAGCTTTACCTTATTTGCATCTTCGCGGAAGATGCGCACGATCTCAACAGGATCGCGCATTTGCGTGATTTTTCGAGCTGTAGTAACGATCGTTTTGGCGTTTATAAGCGCCGAAGGACCTACAACCCATCGGCGAACAATGGGAGCAAATTCCGCTAATGACAAAGCTGTTGCAATGGCATGACTCATAGTGCTGTCTCCTTATAAAGATTGTAAAAAATATGACGGCCCAAAGTCAGAAGAGGTTTTTTCCTAAGAGCCCATGATGGCGCGATCTCAATACTGTGATAATGATCTGCTCCTTTTGTGATATCTGGCCATTTTTCCTCTAGAACGTTTTTGGCCGTTTCCCAGCATAAATCGAACAGTATCTCCCCACGCATGGCATTCTTCATTGCGGTTCTGTTGGGATCCTTTAGATTCCAGCAAGAGAACTGCTTAGGTTGCAGGCAAATGTCGCGAATAGTTCCGCCCCAGAAAGATTTTTTCTTGCTTCTGTTAAGCACAACGTTAGCTACTGCAATAAGAGCGGCCATTCCTGTACTGGAAAACTCTCCGCGCGCTTCTCCATAAATTGTGCGCGCAAGAATGTCGATATCTTCTAGACTAATAATCATCTTTTTCTCTCTTTTCATTTTCTAAATTTATAAAAATATTTTCCATAAACCTTGCCTTTTATCTTCTTCAAAGTCTTTTGATTCATGTGCACGCATAGCGCACCACGTGTGCGATTCGTGTGCCACCAAATCGTCTCGTGCATAGACTTGCATGGTTTGCCACCCTCCTTTTGGAATAAAGCGTTGCACTGGAAGTTCTGCTTCTCCTAAGATGCGACCAGAAGGACCTAGGAAACGAAGGCGCGCGTCGTGTTGCTCTATACTCAAAAGACTTGTTGGTGATGTTTTTTGATTTTCAATTGCTAAGAGACGTTTTTCTAAATTCTCAAAATTTGCATCAACCTCAGCACTCGTTAACGGTGCTCCTTTGATGTGACGGTATGTAATTCCCATATTTTTCTCCTTACTCTATTGGTTCAAATAAAATGTCAACATTGTTTTCCCAATACGGATCTTTGAAAAAACGTGTTGAGCGGTAGTGTTTTTGTTGTTCATCACGATGCTGCACGGCAAGTCGCGCACGACCAGAAAAGATAGCAACTCCCAGAGTTTCTTTTTCTTCTTCTGATGCCGCATCTGCAACATGAACTGTTCGTCCTTCTACGACGCCACCTGTAAACACCTCAAGGCCACGCCTCTTCCAATAGCTACTGCGCGTGCAGATAGCTCGTGTTTGTTGCCGCAGATTAATGCATTGAAAAAAGACAGGCTCAACAGCTTCTGGAGAGATCCTCTCTTCCCAAAATCCTCCGTAACCACGCAAGAGCAGTCTCTTTTCGTCAGGAGGCGATCCCTCTGGCAGCATGCCGTACTGTGTTTGCGTGTAGAAGTCACGGATATCTGCTCGTTGAGTAATAAACGGTTTTCGATAGAGTATTTCCCCTGAGGGAAAAAGAATTCTCTCTTTGTTCGTGGCGGTTCCGCGAACAAACACCGTTTCTTTTTCTTGCGAAAACCACAAGCGCATAACGCCCGCATACTCTAATCGGACGGCTTGCCATCGCGCACGCCGCGCAAGATGCTGACTTTCATCATCCATGCCGATGCTTTCGTGATATAAAGAAGAAGCAAGACAGGGAGTACGATTCTCTATGCGTTCGATACTAGGGCGAACCATGATGGGTTCCGGAACCATTTTTGCCGATACGAGAATCTTTAACGGCCAAAAATACT
>JAITIJ010000006.1 GCA_031279495.1 Holosporales bacterium
CCAAAAACCAGCTTTTATCAAAGGATTTGTACCAAGTACGCAAGCGGGTTTGTTCGAGGAGGCTAAAACGCTGTTGATTTTGGAGGGAGTAACAGATGCTTTGTTGCCCAGCCTAGAACATTTCCTAGAGGCATTTCAAACGCAAGGGCGCGTCTTAGCGCTTGTTTCACCAGAATCGCGGAAGATTGCCCCCTATTTCTCGCGACATTCTTCTTATGTTCCTTGCGGTTTTTTCAAAAACGCCAAAGATCGTCTGGCGCTTTTCCAATTTTTCTTTATATCTCGAGGAGAGCCAGCGCCCTCTGTTCCGGAGACATTTCTTTTTTCTTGCGATATCGAAGAGCAATTTGCGAGCACATGTCAGAAATATTGGCTGCTGCGTACGAATCCAGAGGCTTGCGCGCGCTTATGCGCAGAAGCCACACAGACGACACAGTGGGATATCGAGATGTTACGCACTCTCGACCCCATTGCTGCGATACGCTTATTGCTGGCCCGTACACTGAAAACGCTGACAAAGACTGACCCAATTCTAAAATTATGCCCACAGCGAGACTCAGTATTATGCTCGCGTACAGCTATTCTGCAGATACTTTTAGACGCAGAGGTCGCATTTAAGCGCAAATATGCGCCACCAAAAAGCGCCCTTTTCCAACCTTTTCTATGAACCGAAATGGTATAGATTCGGAACTCTGCGTTTGAGTCAATATTGCAAACTTGCCAGGGTCATGCTAAGCATCTGAGGGTATTAAAGGAGGATCTCTTGTCTACGTTTGCCGATCGGCATATTGCGGAACGGTGCGTTTGTGCGCTGTCGGAAATCGCGGAACGAATTGGTGTGCTTCCTGAAGTGCAGCGGGATTTCGAAAGTCTTCAGCGCGCGCTTGCAACACCCGAACTGCGGACTGTTCTTGCCAATTGTCGAGCATCTGTTTCCAATGAAAGCCGTGCCGCGCAGTGTTTGATTGATGTGCTTGATCCGTCTCCTTTAATGGTGCAATTCCTAGGCTTTGTGGTGGAACAGCGCCTTCTTGTCTTCCTGGAAGAGATCGTTCATTGGTTTTTGGCTTTTACTCGGACAAAGGAGGGGTATAAGTCGCTAACATTTTTTACAGCAGCTCCACTGGAAGAATCAGCTATCGCAGCGTTAACATCTCAACTGCAAGAGGCGTTGGGACAGAAAATCGATCCCACCTTTACGGTAGATTCCACTCTTCTATCAGGATTTAAGGTGCGTGTAGGCTCAAAAACTGTTGATTTTTCTTTTAGAAGCCACCTAAAGCACTTAAAAAATGAGTTGGAAGGAGCGCATCCATGAGCATTCAGGCCTCTGAAATTGTCTCCTTATTAAAAAATCGACTAGAGCAGTTCTCGCTTTCTTTCGATGTCGCCGAAATTGGCACAGTTCTTTCTGTTGGTGACGGCATTGCACGCGTTTACGGATTAGATAACGTGCAGATGGGCGAGACGGTTTCCTTTGAGTCGGGATACCAAGGTTTGGTCTTGAACCTAGAGAAAGAATGTGTTGGTGTGGTAATCCTTGGTAGTGGCGCGAAGATCCGCGAAGGCGAAGAAGTGCGTCGAACGCATACGATTATGGAGGTGCCTGTTGGTCCTGCTCTTTTGGGGCGGATTGTTGATGCACAAGGAAATCCCATTGACGATAAAGGTCCCATTCAAACAAAAGAGTATCGTCGCGTTGAAGAAAAAGCTCCGGGTATTATCGATCGGCGTTCTGTGTTCGAGCCGGTGCAGACAGGAGTCAAGGCGATCGACGCCTTGGTGCCGATTGGGCGTGGACAGCGCGAGCTGATTATCGGGGATCGGCAAACAGGTAAAACGGCACTTGCCATTGACACCATTTTGAATCAGAAAGCGGCTTTTGAGACAAAGGATACCGCCAAGATCCTGTACTGTATCTATGTTGCTATTGGGCAGAAGCGCTCGGATGTCGCACGTATCGTCAAAGTGCTAGGGGATGCAGGGGCAATGGCGTATACCACCGTTGTTGCCGCAACGGCTTCGGACTCGGCTCCTTTGCAATATTTGGCACCTTATGCGGGATGCGCGATGGGCGAGTATTTCCGCGATAATGGTATGCACGCGCTCATCATCTACGACGATTTGTCTAAGCATGCGGTTGCCTATCGGCAGATGTCGCTTTTGTTGCGACGCCCACCGGGGCGCGAAGCTTATCCGGGAGATGTCTTTTACCTCCACTCTCGCCTTTTAGAGCGTGCTGCCAAGATGAGCGACAAAAACGGAGGTGGGTCGCTAACAGCCCTTCCTATCGTAGAAACTCAGGCAGGCGATGTGTCGGCCTATATTCCAACCAATGTCATCTCCATTACAGACGGACAAATTTTTCTGGAAACAGAGCTGTTTTACAAAGGTGTTCGGCCAGCCATCAACGTCGGCTTGTCTGTAAGCCGTGTGGGATCCGCTGCTCAAACAAAAGCGATGAAGAAAGTAGCGGGCGGTATCAAGTTGGGGCTTGCGCAATACCGAGAGATGGAGGCATTTTCCCAATTCGCGTCGGATTTAGACGCATCGACCAAAGATCTTCTTGCGCGCGGAGAACGTTTGGTCGAAATTCTCAAGCAGCCTCAATACCGTCCGCTTTCTGCAGAACACGAAGCTATCAGCATCTTTATTGGTGCCCAAGGATATCTGGATTCGCTTGAAACTACTGACGTTCAAGCGTTTGAACAAGTGGTTTTTGCTCGTCTTGAGACGACGCATTTACTTGAAGAGCTGCGCACGCAGGGCACATTGACAGAGGAGATTGATGCAAAATTGCGCATATTTCTAGACGAAGCACTTGTAGCATTCAAGGCCGGCAAGGAAACGGAGAGCGCCTGATGGCCAGTTTAAAAGAATTCCGCATGCGCATTGCTAGTGTCCGATCAACTCAGAAAATTACGGCTGCTATGAAGATGGTTTCTGGCGCAAAGCTGCGTCGTGCCGAAGAATCGGTAACAAAGGCGCGGCCGTATGCTGAGCATTTGCGCTATGTCCTAAGTTATTTGTTGAGCCGTGCTTCGGATTTGCAGACGCCACCACCTCTGTTGACTGGTCATCCTGAAATCAACACTGTTTTACTGATCGTGTTTTCCTCTGATCGGGGATTATGTGGCAGTTTTAACGCCAGTATAGGACGCGAAACCCAGAAAATAGTTCAAGTGTACCGCGAGAAAGGAACGCAAGTGCGCATCCTTTGCGTTGGGCGGAAAACAGCAGATTTGCTGAAA
Organism: Holosporales bacterium; assembly: GCA_031279495.1. Classification (GTDB taxonomy): domain Bacteria; phylum Pseudomonadota; class Alphaproteobacteria; order UBA3830; family JAIRMZ01; genus JAITIJ01. The sequence continues at coordinate 3,252 of JAITIJ010000006.1, forward strand.
GGGCACTTACCACCAGAAGCTTCCTTTCTTGATATCATTGTTGACGGGTTACGTTCTGAATCTGCCTTCAAGACTGCTGAAGATTTAGCTGGTCGCGTAGTAGCGTTATTCGAAGCACTGGAAATAGGGGAAGTCCACCTTTTGTATAATCGCTTTTATTCAGCTATGCGCTCAACATTTACTAATCTGCGTCTCATTCCGGTCGAAGATACATTCACGACCGCAGAAATTCTTCCGGCTGCTCCCCTTATCGAACCTTCAGAAGAAGAAGTGCTGCAGCTACTTTTAGAGAGCAATATAACACTGCAGATTTATCAGGCAGCACTAGAGAGTTTCGCCAGCGAGCAAGGAGCACGCATGACAGCAATGGATGGAGCAACGCGAAATGCAGAAGATATGCTCTCACGATTGACTCTCCATTATAATCGAACGCGACAAGCGTTGATTACCAAAGAGCTAACAGAAATTGTCTCAGGAGCGGAAGCGCTGGGAAGTGGATAAGATACGAATGGGACGGCGATCATGACGCAAAAGCAAAACATAGGAACCATTGTTCAAATCGTAGGCGTGGTGGTTGATGTGAAGTTTTCTGAAGAGCTTCCTCACGTTCTGACGGCGCTGCGCGTAGAAGGTGCCGACCTTGTAATGGAGGTTGTGCAGCACTTGGGAGACGGAACTGTTCGCGCCATTGCAATGGGATCAACAGATGGAATGCAGCGCGGACAAAAAGTGCTAGACACAAGAGCGCAGATAGAGATTCCTGTCGGTAAAGAAACACTTGGTCGTATTCTTAACGTAGTGGGCGATCCTATTGATGAGTGCGGACCAATCAAGGCCAAGACAAAACTGCCCATTCATAGAGCTCCCCCAACTTTTGGTGAACAATCAACGCATACCGAGATGCTGGTGACAGGTATCAAAGTCATCGATCTGTTGGCCCCTTATGCCAAGGGGGGGAAAATTGGTCTCCTCGGAGGCGCAGGTGTCGGTAAAACCGTCATCATTATGGAGCTGATCAACAGTATTGCCAAAGCTCATGGCGGATTTTCTGTCTTTGCAGGTGTCGGCGAGCGCACACGCGAGGGCAACGATCTGTATAACGAGATGATAGAGTCCGGCGTTATTCAGAAAGACGGACCGGGATCGAAAACAACGCTTGTTTATGGGCAGATGAACGAGTCTCCCGGTGCTCGCTCCCGGGTGGCGCTTACAGGCCTTACGATTGCGGAGTATTTCCGAGATCATGAACATCAGGATGTGTTGCTCTTTATCGACAACATCTTTCGGTTCACGCAGGCGGGATCCGAGGTTTCAGCCCTTCTCGGCCGCATTCCTTCTGCTGTTGGTTATCAGCCTACTTTAGCAACGGAAATGGGCGAGTTGCAGGAGCGTATTACCAGCACGAACCAAGGTTCGATTACAAGCATCCAAGCGATTTATGTGCCTGCTGATGACTTGACTGATCCCGCTCCTGCAACCTCTTTTGCGCATTTGGATGCTACAACTGTGCTTAGTCGCCGTATTGTGGAGCTGGGGATCTATCCCGCCGTTGATCCACTGGATTCGACCTCGAAGATCCTCGATCCGCGCATTTTAGGAGAAGAGCATTATGATGTGGCGTGCTCTGTACAAACTATTTTGCAAACGTACAAATCGTTACAAGACGTTATTGCCATTTTAGGTATGGATGAGCTTTCCGAAGCGGATAAAATGATTGTCGCGCGCGCGCGCAAGATTCAGCGCTTTCTGTCTCAGCCTTTCACAACAGCCGAGGTATTTACAGGTCAGCCAGGTGTTTTTGTCGATCTAAAGGACACGATTGCGGGTTTCAAGGCCATCGTCAATGGAGAATGCGATGATATGCCGGAAGTGGCGTTTTTTATGGTCGGGACGATAGAGTCTGCTCGCGAAAAAGCGCATAAGCTGGTGCGTGGAAAATAGCATGAGCGATGCGGACACGTTTAAGGTCACCGTTTTAGCGCCAGAAGGCATTCTCTGGATCGGCCAAGCAGAGATGCTTGTTGCGCCAGGAGCGCTCGGTCAGTTTACGATTCTTCCGCGGCATATTCCGATGATCAGTTTATTAGAAGCTGGCTCTGTTCTGGTTCATGAGAAGAAAACTGGCGTGCCGCCTCAGGCATTTGACATTACCCATGGCGTATGTTCTGTTCTGCCGACAGAAGTCGTTGTGCTGGGACATTTAAGAGGATAGGAGAAAATCTTATGTGGGATTGGCTGATATGGCTGGGAGAGCATTTTATGCGGTATAATACTGATCAATACTATTACGTGGGCGGGGCTGACCATATAGTTAATGGCCATTGTGCCCTCTTTTATCGACTTCCAGGTCCAGCTTTAATGGTCATTGTTAGCAGATTTCTCTTCGGAGAAGATCATTGGATTGTGGGTATTGCTCTTTTTAATTTGTCGATGTTGGGAATAGCAAGCGTTTTTCTGTATCGTTTGATGCGCGATTTAGCGTGGCCTTGTTGGATCCGTACTGCGGTACTATTTTCGTATAGTACAGGAATATTTGGCATGTGTTCTCGCATTGTTAGTTCCCGTCTTGTATTTTACTCTTGCGCTCTTATAGCCATCAGTGTCTTATGTCGGATGTGTTTGGGGAACCACACATCTCGTGCAGATCGAATCGCTTGCTTTGCATCATTGTTTACCATGCCTATCTTTCGGGAGACTGCAATTTGCTTTGCACTTACATTGCTCCCACTCTTCTTTGTTCTTTATAAGCGTTTGCGCACGAAAGTGTTTAGCGTATGTTTTTCGTGTACTCTTGCAGTAGCTATTCCAACTGGAGTTTTCTATATGCTAAGCTGGTATAGTGTTGGAGTACCGGTTTTATCAACATCAGAGGGGCGCTGCTTTGGCTATGCTGTTGCCGACGCGTCTCGGGTTCATCCTGAATTCGTGCAAGAAACATGGCTGAAGGAGTTGTATCCCAATGGAGGGCATCTTTCCAATGAAAATGTGAATGCAGCCTTTTCCAAAATCGTAGAGAAACGAGCAGAGACCCTAGCCTTAAAAGATCCATCCAAACAGCACAAAGCTTGGGCCATATGTAATGCCCAATTGGGGAAAGAGGCAAAACGGGACTTTTTCCGACTTATGGTATCGCATCCTATCGAGTGGTTGAAAATGGCTCCCTGGGGTTATTATTTGCATTCAATATCTCTACATGGCCCTTTATATTGTTTCGATGCTGTAAGTGGAGAAGCTGGTGTGTCTCTTCCTAGTGGCACAAATTGTTATACCAGTAGCGGGCTTCCCAAACGATACGCTGGGCATTCTCAAGGGATTATTCCCTTATACACAATCGGATCTTCAAGAATAGCTTCTTTTGTTGCGAATTTCTTGTGCTTCTACGGGATGTTTCTCTCTGTCTTGGGCGCTCTGTACGCTTTGTGGGGGGTGTTCGCTCCTTTCCAGAAGTACGCAGAAGAAAAGAAAGAAAAACTGATGCGAGTTGCATTATTGTGTGTCTCTCTCTCGTTTCTCTTGGGTCATGCGTTGCTGTTGTTCAAGGATGCATACTATATAATGCATGCGACATTCCTCTCCGGCTTTCTAGGATGGTGGGCAATTGCGGATTTTGTGAAGAAAAGGAGAAAGTGTTGCATGGCATGATATCTTTGATCTGCGTTTTTTCGCTCACCGGAAGAGCCACTAACTTCTTTTGGGAAAGGAGGGTTGAAATGTCAAGGGAAGAGGTTGCTCATCCGCTCCTGCTTGATGAATGGGATTGAGTTTTATTTCTTTGTACACTCTCGTTTTCTTTTTTTTTACAGAAGAGTTTCCCATAGGAATAGAGTTCGGAGAGGTGTGAGGCTGTCTTTATTTGGACTCGCTTTATGACTGCAGCGGTGTTTCTTTATTTTTTTTGCCGAAATAGATGCAATATGGAAAGAAATGCGATTTTAATTATTCGTAAGTGGAATGTCAGTGCATCAACGCCTTTGTGGCTATACCAAATAGATTAATGTCACAAATGCCCCGCGGCACTACGCCGCGGCTATAACAACTCAGAACGAGGCTTTTTGTTGAAGATTACTCATAAGGGTGATGTTAGTGCATCCACGCCTTTGTGTCTTTTTCTAAACAAAAGAGTTGGCACAAAGGCCCCGCGGCACTGCGCCGCGGCTATTACGGTATCAGGTAGAAGTCTCCCTTAGAGCCCTGTGCCTATGTGGTGCGGCTACTCGTACGTTTAGAGCAGGTGTCATCTTAAAAGCTGTTCCTATTTCTTTCCTCTTCCTTCCTTTTTTTATCCATTCGTCCTTTCTTTTCCTTCCGCGAAGTTTTTCCAGAACGAGTGTT
>JAITIJ010000009.1 GCA_031279495.1 Holosporales bacterium
CGCTCCTTTGTACCGTTCGATTAAACGCCAAATACGGTTGATAAAACGCCAACACCCCTCAATCCCCTCATCAGACCACTCTAAATCGCGATCTAATGGCGTATCAGATAAAATAAAAAGGCGCACTGCATCGGCACCGTATTTGCATACAATCGTATCTGGGTCCACCACATTTTTCTTACTTTTGCTCATTTTTTCGGCACGGCAGATAGTTACAGGTGTCTTATCTGAACGCTTAACGTAGGTATCTCCACATTTTTCCACCTCTTCCGGAAACAGCCAGGCACCAGCTTCGTCTTTATAAGCTGGATGATATACCATCCCTTGTGTAACCAGGCGTTGGAATGGCTCTTTCGGTACGCTATAGCCACAGACGTTTAACGCTCGAGAAAAAAAGCGCGCATACAGCAGGTGTAAAATTGCGTGTTCTACACCTCCAATATAATACCCTACAGGCATCCAGTATTGTACAGCTTTAGGATCAAAAGGGGCCTCTTCGAGCCGAGGAGAGCAAAAACGCAAAAAATACCACGAGGAATCGACAAAAGTATCCAGCGTATCCGTCTCGCGTTTTGCGGATTGACCGCATACTGGGCACGTTACGTGCTTCCATGTCGGGTGATGATCAAGAGGATTGCCTGGGGTGGTAAACGATACATCATCCGGCAACAAAACAGGCAAATCTTCCTCTGGCACAGGCACGACGCCGCAATGGGGGCAATGAATAACGGGAATGGGGCATCCCCAATAGCGCTGACGAGATACTCCCCAATCGCGCAAGCGTGTAAAAACAGTCGCTTTGCCACAGCCTGTTTTCTCAGCTTCTGTAATAAGGTATGCACGCGCTTCTTGTACTGTCTTTCCATTCAAAAAAGCAGAGTTGATCATGGCGCCATCTCCGGTATAAGGAAGCGGCTCCTGATGGGGGGGGGAAACAACAGGAACTATAGGAAGTCTGTACTTAGTTGCGAATTCAAAATCGCGGGTATCATGCGCTGGTGCACCGAAAATCGCGCCTGTTCCGTACGTCATAAGCACAAAATTCGCAATATATACAGGAAGCGTCTTGTCAGCTATAAAAGGGTGCTGGACGGTCAAACCTGTATCAAATCCCTGCTTTTCCATCGTCTCGAGATCCGCTGTTGCAGTAGGAAGACGATCACAGGCATGGATAAATTCTTTTAAATTTGGATTTTGATGGGTGAGCTGTTCAGCCAAAGGATGATGTGGCGCAATAGCGATAAAACTAGCTCCAAAGATCGTCTCTGGTCGCGTAGAGAAAACAGACAATGGTGCTTTTTCTCCGTTAACACGCAAATGAAATGTCAGACCCTGGGACCTCCCGATCCAGTGTTCTTGCATGACTCGCACTTTCTCGGGCCAACCCATAAGGTGTTCTAATCCCTGCAACAAAGCATCTGAAAAATCTGTAATCTTAAAGAACCATTGTTCTAGCTCGCGGCGTTCTATAGTCGCTCCAGATCTCCAGCCTTTTCCATCGATGACTTGCTCATTGGCAAGTACGCATGCTTCTATTGGGTCCCAATTGACGGTGGCTTTTTTCCGGTACACAAGCCCCTTTCTCAAAAAATCTAAAAAGAGTTTTTGCTCGTGCTTGTAATAACCCGGATGGCATGTTGCTGTATCACGCGCCCAATCGTAAGAAAAGCCGAGTCGTTTTAGCTGAACACGCATAGACTTAATGTTTTCTTCTGTCCACAGGCGCGGATGTCCTCCACGCTCTAACGCAGCGTTTTCTGCGGGCAAGCCAAAAGAATCCCATCCCATTGGGTGCAGCACCGCGTATCCTTGCGCTTTTTTAAATCGCACAAGCGCATCCCCAATCGCATAATTACGCACATGACCAACATGAAAACGTCCAGAGGGATAGGGAAACATCTCCAACACATAGGCATGTGGAGTGTCAGATGACTCTTTTGCTTCAAAAAGGCGTGCCTCTTGCCAAGCAAGCTGCCATTTTTCTTCGCATTCTTGAAAATTGTACATAGGCTATTTTGCTGTTTTCCGGGATTTTTTAAGGATGTCCTTGCGCAAAATCTCTGCTTGCGCTGTTGCCTGCGGCGCATCCCACCAGGTTCCTTCACGATAAGTTTGTTCAAAGACTTTTACTTGAGGCTGACCACACACTATTCGGACAATAACTTTCGAGCGGCTTGTTGGAGTATCTATCTTCCAGTCCGTTACAATAATTCCCGCAGCCGAATCACTGGAAGCAATAGGATATTGAGCAATAGCATCGAGGGCTACCTGAAACAGGTTTGATGGGTTTGAAGAGGATTTAGGTATGGTTGTCTTTTCCGTTGAGACGCTTGGGCGCCATGTCATTCCTTCCTTTCCGAAAATACTGCCTATTTTCTTAAAGCGCCGATGTCGACGATTTCCTGTAATGCGCTCTTTGGTTGTCGGCGCTACAATGTCCATATTACACGCCGTCAAAACAAGCATTCCGAAGCACGCAAACAAGCACTTTTTGGCGGCATGCATACATTTTTCCTTTATCAGGAGGGATTCTATAAAGGAAAGAGGAGAATGTCCATAAAAGCATCCTTTTGTTTAGGCGTTTGAAAGAGGCTACAGAACCTTATTCAACTTAAGCTCTCGCTTAGTGTCTCTTTCTTCTGTTGATCAAACTGGCCAATCTTCTAAAGAGATCTTCATCTTATTCAATAGACAGAGCAGCTTTCGCTGGAGGGAATTGAATCCGCCCTCCTTTTAAGATAGAGGAAGCTTTCTCCACTGCGCAAGGAAACTAGAATGTAGCCATTTCCAGGGAAGCTTATTGTAGATCCTTTCGCAGAACGTAAGAGGTGGTGCGATAATCGGTTTCAATCCAAGCGGAACGCGAAAGATCATACTGTTATAGATCAGGTAAAAAGCCGGTCCACCAAAATATTTGATCATTTCCGCAGTGAATCTGTTTCCTCTATCATTCGCCATATGCAGCAGATGGTCATGATCAAGAGAGGCCTCCGATTCAGCCTCAAACGATGGGTCATGCTTGTACCAAAACTTGCGTACACATTCTAGGAAACACCTGCTATTTGGCTCAAACATCAAAAAATATCCCTCTGGCTTGAGCAGTTTATAAACATTCTCTAACACAACGGGTAAGTTCGTCACACAGTGGTGAAGAGCAGAAAGCACAACCACCATATCGTATACTTTTTGATGCTTAAGAGGCTTTGTTAAATCCGCCTGAAAAGAAGGGCATCCTGTTTCGGCCAGATAATCTGCACAGGCTTTCTCAGAAATATCGCATCCTGTGAATCGGGCACCCGGAAAACGTTTCAAAAGCGCTTGCGTATTTGCTCCTCCTCCCGAAGCTAGATCCAAAACATCCTTGTTGTTCAGATCTATTCCTTGGAAAAGAGGACCGTAGACAAACTCCTCGCGGTATCGCATCGACAATACATCATAATAGTGCGCCGAATACAGATCATGAACCCTCTCAAAATGCGCTTTCTGAGGATTGTTCTGTTCCATTGTCCCATCCACTAATCTAGAATCCACTACATAACATATCATTAAGGGGAAAAAATCAACATCACATCTCGCTCGCGTTTTCTCTTCAAAAAACGCAACAATTCGTAATACACGTAGGGTACTTTGTTTTTTACTTTCTCCGTATATTTAGATTGAAGATAAGGAACTCGCTATGAAAGATCTTTCTTTTACGCCTTTCCAAGGAACTATTTGTGCACCAATTTTTCTTGAGGGTATAGGCGCGCATAGCGGACAATACGCACATCTTGCCATAAAGCCAGCGGCGCTGGATACCGGTATCGTTTTCATTCGCACAGATCTTTCTCCAAAATGCAGCATGATTCCGGCGCGTCGAAGATATCTCTCTAACACAACATTGTGCACCGCTCTGGCAAACTCAGATGGCACACAGATTCAGACGGTAGAACATTTGCTTGCTGCCCTTTCTTTATATGCCATCGACAATGCGATCGTTGAAATAGACGCTGGAGAGGTTCCCATGCTTGATGGCAGCGCGCGACCATATGTCGAAGCTCTGCAAGCTGTTGGGCGACGCTCACAACAAGCATTGCGGCGATTCCTTCGTGTCCTTCGCCCAATTCGCGTTCAGCAAGAAGGTCGCACGGCAAGCTTGTTGCCATCTTCTGTGGGATTTTCACTTGACGTCTGCTGTGATTACAGCGCGCGCAGCATAAAGCGCCAGCAGTACTCAGCAACATTAACGACAGAAAACTTCATAAAGGAGATAGCACCCGCTCGTACTTTCGGATTCTTTGATGATATCGAAAGGCTGTATGCCAATGGTCTTGCGCAAGGATCGTCCTTAGAAAACGCCGTTGTTTTCTCAAATGGTGCACCGCTCAATCCTGAGGGCCTGCGCTTTGAGGATGAGGTTGTGCGCCACAAAACGCTTGATGTTTTAGGGGATCTGGCCCTTTTAGGTTATCCGCTTTGCGCGCATTTCGAGGGGAAAAATACGGGACATGCCCTCAATGCACGGCTAACAGCTGCCGTTCTAGAACATCCCGACTGCTGGACAATAACTGAAACAAAACCTCAAAAATCTTTGTCACTTCAGCGCTCTGCTTCATGCTCTAAAAAACTTACCCCTGCATTTCCTCCTTTTCTTGGGTTTCCCGTCCCGGCGTACTCTTCTTGCAAGTAAGTAAAGAGAGAGCGCTCCTCAGCACACATCATCATATGCTACGGTAGCGTTGATTTTGTAGAGTAGACAGCGCATGGCTCTTGTTGTGCAGAAATTCGGCGGTACATCTGTCGCAACACCGGATCGTATTATGCGTGTAGCAGAACGCATTCTTGCGCGCCTTGAATTGGGAGATCAACCCATTCTGGTTATTTCGGCCATGGCTGGTGTGACTAACGATCTTGCCGGGCTTGCACACCAATTTTCAGGAGAAGAAGGCCATTCAGAATATGACGTTGTTGTATCAGCAGGAGAACAGATCTGTGCCGGGTTAATGGCTCTGGCTCTTTCTCGTTTAGGGATAAAAGCAAGATCGTTCTTGGCGTGGCAAGTGCCTTTTCTCACTGACAATCAGTTCTCTGCGGCTGAGGTATGTATAGGATCCTTGCCAGTGTTAGAGGCGATTTTGGCAGAAGGTGGCGTTCCTGTTGTAGCAGGATTTCAAGGAGTAACAGCAACTGGAAGACAAACGACTCTGGGTCGAGGCGGCTCTGATTTAACAGCTGTTGCCTTAGCAGCAGCCTTAAATACGACTTGTGAAACCTACAAAGATGTCGATGGAATCTATACGACCGATCCCAACATCGTTCCTTCAGCGCAATGTTTGAAATATGTTGATTATACGGACATGCTAGCCATGGCGGCACATGGATCGAAAGTTTTGCAAGCACGCTCTGTTGCGTACGCGGCCAAACATGCTGTTCCCATTCATGTGCGCTCTAGTTTTACGCGACATCCAGGAACACATATTGCGGCATTTCCAGGAGAACGACCGTCTATTTGTGGGGTAGCGGTAGCGATGCATCTGTTCGCAGTCGACATGACTTTTGCATCGTCTTCGTGGTCCACCATCATTGAGGCGTTGCACAAAAAATATCTTCCCTTCAACGTCGTGAAAAAGACCTCTGCGGCAGCACGTTTTCTTTTTAATCGTACGGATCTTCAGGAAGTGCAGAATTTCTGCAAATCAATGCCGAGCATCGCGTCGTGGACAATGGGTACCATGCGTCATGCACTTTCTCGTCTTACGGTCATCGGGAAAGAGGCCTCTCAACAAAAAGAGAGTCTTAAAAGACAGCTAGCAGAAGCGCACATTGCCACTATACAAGACTTACCAGAGGATGCTTCTCTATGCGAAAGCTGTCTATTCTTAGTGCGATCAACGGAGGCCGAACGCGGAGTACGCCTTTTGCATAGCACTTGTGGATTGGATGTGAAGGAGTAAGATGACAGAAAACACGACAATAGAAAGTGCCTGTGCTGTACGTTTGCAGAAATTAGCGGAGCGAGGATGTCGGTTTTTAGGTGTGCGATATCCTCTACTTGGAGGCGGCATGGCGTGGGTGTCAGAACACCACCTGGTCTCGGCCATTTCCAATGCCGGCGGTTTAGGTGTTCTGGCTTCTGGATCTATGCAGCCGGAACACCTGCAGACAGAAATAGAGAAGACGCGCGCAATGACGCAAGCCTCCTTTGGAGTAAACATCATCGTCATGCATCCGCAGATAGACGCCCTTATAGACGTTTGTCTTCAGAATGCTGTGTCGCATATCATACTTGCAGGGGGTGTTCCCTCTGTCGATCTCATTCAGCATGCCAAAAAGAATCACGCAAAAGTCTTTTGCTTTGCGCCTTCTTTGGCACTTGCAAAAAGACTCATCAGAAACGGAGCAGATGCTCTTATCCTAGAAGGAACTGAGGCGGGCGGTCACATTGGCCCCACTTCCACAACAGTTCTGGCCCAAGAAATTCTCTTGCATATCGATGAATGCCCCGTTTTTATTGCAGGAGGCATTGGACGCGGAGAAATGATGCTCGCGTATCTTGAAATGGGAGCAGCTGGATGTCAATTAGGAACGGCTTTTGTGTGTTGTACGGAGTCTCAAGTGCATCCTTCCTTTAAGACAGCCTTTATGCGAGCTCGAGCTCGGGATGCTGTTGCTTCTGTACAAATAGATGCGCGTTTCCCGGTAATTCCTGTACGCTCATTACAAAATACAGCGATGCGCGACTTTCATTCTTTGCAAAAAGAAGTAATCAAGTCGTTTGACAAAGGAGAGTTAACTCTTAAAGAAGCACAGTTAAAGATCGAGCATTTCTGGGCGGGTGCATTGCGACGCGCTGTTGTTGACGGAGATATTGAGAACGGATCTCTCATGGCGGGTCAATCCGTGGGCTTAGTGGAGAAAGAGCAATCAACAGCTGCCACAATAGAAGGACTTATGGAACAAGCCCTTCAGGCTCTTGCCAAACGAGAAACGCGATTAGCCACCTTGTAGATCTGACGAGAAAAGCCTACGATAGCCCTGGGAAAGGAGGGGTTGTGCGATATTGCGTCTTAGCAAGCCTTGTAATAGCCTCTTGTGTGCTGGCACAAGAATCTCAAGTGGTCGATTTGAATGTGCAGTCGAAAGAAGCCCAAGCAAAATCCGCAACGGACTTTTATGTGGGCGACAAAACGGAGGAACCGCAAAAGGCGCCGCTATTGTCTGGTCCTGCTTTGCCGTTTTCTGGAAGCTATATCGCTTTAGGAGCTGGTCTGACTAGAGCCTCTCAGGAATATACTGGAAAACCAGGAGGCGCCAGAGGAAACATTGCGGTGTCTCATATACTTAACACACTCGGATACCATATCGTCGCAGGATTCGGGAGAACCCTTGGGAACGGTCCTTATGTAGGTATGGAGATGAGCATCAACATTACACCGCATGCTGATCAGCAAAAGATAGGCTCTTCAGGCGGGCTCTCTGTAATTTCTACAGGGCTTACTAAAGTTGCGTTAGGTGTGAATGCGCGTTTTGGCTATGTACTAGCGAATGTCCCCCTTATGTTTTTCGTTAATCTCGGAGGTATACAAACAAAGTCTACGTGTGTTGCCTTTAGCAGCAAGCAGTCTTTTTCTACTTTTCGTCCTCTAGTAGGAATCGGTACAGAGTATAAATTGTCAAAAACGATAGGAATGCGCGGCGACATAAATTACGCATTTGGCGAAAGCGAAACACAATCGCTCTCAAACAATCGCAGCGTAGATGGCAAAACAAGTCTTACGACAGTCCGCGTCTTTGTGTCTTTTGCATTGTAGGATTGTATAATCCATCGATCACAAAGATCGATCTGAATTAAACGGATATGGAAAAGATATGTCTCTAATATATGCATATGTAGAAACACAACAGACCTTTGAAATGATGAAAATGAGCCTTTTGCGAAAGGGGTAGACGGGATATGAGATGGGGAAAATATGAGTCTAAAAGAACAAAGATATAGTCACTATTCCCTTCAAGGCTTCCGTGTAGAGACCGTTCATCCTTTAAGGATTTTCTTCAAGTATTCTCCTCTTAATAATCGGAAGGTTTCTTTGCGTTTTCGAGGGGGTGAGATGATGCATCGAGGGTTCGGCCTTAATTTGCTGAATCGCCTGAAGGAAACGAACAACCTCTTTTACTAGCGCTTCAACCCTCCCTCGACTTTTCTCAGGGAGGGTTTAGTAGACCAAGGCCAAAATCTTCTCTGCAGCATCACGGTCTTTTTT
>JAITIJ010000010.1 GCA_031279495.1 Holosporales bacterium
CGCTCCTTTGTACCGTTCGATTAAACGCCAAATACGGTTGATAAAACGCCAACACCCCTCAATCCCCTCATCAGACCACTCTAAATCGCGATCTAATGGCGTATCAGATAAAATAAAAAAAGCCACGCTAGAGTCTTCTAAAGAAGAGCTCTGCAAGAAAGGAACACGCCATCTATATAATAAAAAACATCAAACAAAGATTAAAGCCCAAGAGGGCTGTTTAAGCGGCCTGCATTGCCTCTTCGAGTTTTTCAAGGGCTTTTTCTTCATCGATTTTTTCGATAGCCGCATATTCTCGCATCAGGCGATCGAGCGCCACTTGGTAGATCTGGCGTTCGCTGTAAGACTGCTCTGATTGAGCAGTAGAACGATGAAGATCGCGCACCACCTGTGCGATAGAAAGAGGATCTCCAGAATTGATCTTCGTCTCGTATTCTTGAGCACGCCGACTCCACATCATGCGCCGTGCACGGGAGGGCGTTTTTAGTGTCTTAATCGCCTCGTTCATTTTTTCCTGAGACGAGAGTGTGCGTAATCCGGACGAATCAATACGATTAACAGGCAAACGCAATGTCAGTTTGTCTTTCTCAAAAGCAATCATCACGACACGAAGTTCTACTCCCGCAATTGTTTGCTGTTCAAAGCCTACCACCCTCCCAACACCATGTGCTGGGTAGACGACGAGACTTCCTTCTTCAAGTGCGATATGCGTCATCCTTCTTTCTCCCTTTACCCTTATATAGGGATGCGCGATGTAAATGCAAAAACTCAGCAACTTCTTTCCTGTAGCACATTTACATTCTTTTTTCTAGGTTCTATTTGAAAGGAGAGTGTACTTTAAGTGACGCTTTTAATGCAGACTTAAGGATTCTGTGTGTTTAGAGCACGCACACCTGGAAGGTCTGCACCCTCCAAAAACTCTAAAAAAGCACCTCCAGAAGTAGAGACATAGGTAAAACAACTGAAGTCTATTTTTACTGCATTAAGAGCTGCTACGCTGTCTCCTCCTCCAATAACGGAAAGTATCTTGCGACGCTGCGTTTCTACCGCAATGGCGCGCATCATCATCTCGGTTGCCCTATGAAAGGGCGGTTCTTCGAAGCGTCCCAATGGGCCATTCCATAAAATTGTACCCGCACACGCAATTTCTTGCGCTATTTGGTGGCTTGTTGCAGGCCCAACATCTAAACAATGCGCACCTAAAGGAATATCATTGATAGAGCAAATATGTGCAGCGTTTTCCTCTGTACGTACGACAACATCAACGGGCAGAATCAACTGGCAGGCTTGTTTCTCTGCTTTCTTTAAGAATTCTCGTGCTTGGTCTAGCATTAATAGCTCGCATGGAGATCGACCCAACGTGTATCCTTGCGCTGCAAGAAGTGTATTGGCCAATCCGCCTCCAACAGCGAGCGAAGAAGCTTTCTCCAGTAAGTTGTATAGTAGCCCCAACTTGGTCGATATCTTATTGCCGCCTACGATCGCAAGAACTGGTGGATCTGGATATTCCGTGAGTTGTCGCAAGGCGTCTAATTCTTGTTGAAATAGCAGTCCTGCAGCATGAGGTAAATAAGAGGGAACACCGACAATCGATGCATGTGCACGATGAGAGACAGAAAACGCCTCATTGACATAAAAATCTCCCAACCGCGCTAAATGCTGCGCAAATATCGTATCGTTGGCCTCTTCTCCTGGATAAAACCGTAGATTTTCTAGCAAGACATAGGCGTTGCTTGGAATGTCTTCTAGGACTTGCGTGGCGTCTGGAATAAAAGCGACAGTTTCGTGCAGAAAATAATTCAACGTTGGAATCAGCGCTTGAAGAGAAAATGATAGGTCTTTCCCCTTAGGCCGGCCAAGATGCGCCATTAAAATGCATTGATTACCAGCAGAACGAAGAGCTTTCAACGTCGGAACAATGAGGCGTATGCGCGTGTCATCCGTTACTTGGTTCTTGTGCATCGGCACATTAAGGTCCACACGCACTAAAACACATGCGTTCTTAGGAAATGTCGTGCAAATCATCTTCGTCTCACCTTGTTACATTCGCTACCATACACAACGTAGCATAGTTGACCTTAAGAAAAGACAATATCGTAGTTTAGCGAAGGATAGAGAGAACTACAGTAGCCCCTCTTTCATTGAATCTTCTTAAGAAGAATAGGCGATGTTGGTACTAATGAACACAAAACAAAATGGTGCGATCGGCGGGATTTGAACCCACGGCACCGAGATTAGGAATCTCGTGCTCTATCCAGCTGAGCTACGACCGCACTTAGCCTTGTTTTTAAAGGATTCCCGGAGGCATGTCCAGGAACAGCGTTGTTTTCTCAGGTGTCTGGATCAAGCGTAAACTAGAGTTGCAGAACTTAGCAAAAGTCTCAGCAAAAAAGCACAGAATTGTTTGAGATGTTGTGGTGCGGTCTCCAGCAAACCAAGCGGCAACAGATTCGCGCAAAAAAACACGTCCTCCTTGGCCAGAGCATAGCAAAGACGTGCCCCCTTCTATGCGTTCTTGTTTTTCAAAGACCATATGCCCTCCACGCACAAGTGTTGGCAGAAGGATCATAGTGGCTGTGACCATAAATTTCGTAATCGTAGTTGGAATTACTTGCGGTATACCGCGCGGAAGGAAAGTAACTTTTTCGCATAAACAATAGCTAGAAATAATATCTTTCACTTCTTCAAAAGAGTACTCTGCTTGTTCCTGTATGTTGATAGCCAAAAGACGAAACATCTTTAGACGTGCCGCAAGACGATGCTGGGATTCCGTGAGGATTTTGAGAGCGGCTCCCTTGTCCTCTTTGCTGTTGCTGCTTTCAACGGCATCAAGGCCGAGTTCCATCGCGCCTACCGGAGCAATCAGGTCATGACATAAGTGCGCCAGTAAAAGCTCAAACATCTGCAAGGAATCGGGCATCGCTTCTGCTCCTTAAAGGAACTTTAGCACTTGTCAGTCGCATGAGATAGTCACTATTATGATGTGTGATTCCACAAAGTTCTCCTCTCTATTGGGAAAAGGCCTGTTCTTATCTACGCCAACACGATTCTGTTCTTGCTGAGTGCATGGATGGCTCCTCTCTAAGCTCACATGGTAACGGGTTCAGTACGCTAGTTCAGGCTATCATTGGACAGCAAATTTCCGTTAAAGCTGCTCAAAGCATTTCCGACCGATTACGTATTGAGACACCCGAAGACGTGATGCGATGGACGGTTGAAGATTTACGCGCTGCTGGCCTTTCTCGCCAAAAGATAACATATATCGTAGGGCTTGCTCAGTTTTGGAAAACAGAACAGTGGCGCGCCTGGCCAACGCTTGCTGATGCTCTTCTGATGAAAGAATTGACGACCCTAAAAGGCATAGGCCGCTGGACAGCGGAGATGTTTCTTATTTTCCATTGTATGCGTCCAGATATCTTTCCGGAAGCAGATCTAGGGCTTCAAAAAGCGATTACGTCTCTTTATCGTATTCCCATCACAGAGATACCTACTATTGCTGATCGGTGGCGGCCCTACCGCACTGTTGCTACATGGTATCTATGGCGTTCTTTGGATGCTATACCAGTGCATTATTAAGACGAGCCAATAGATAGATTGTTCGCTAGGTTTGCTAACTTTGAGAAACAAGTCCAATACCGATCAAGATGACAACGATACCGACAAGGCGAAGGGGAGAAACACCCTCCCCTAGAATATACCACCCAGCAAAGATGAGCAGGACATAAGTGATGGCGTGCGCAAGAGGGTAAAGCAAGCTGATCTCCGCACGCGTGAGTAGATAAAACCACATCAAGGATCCCATTCCGGAAATAAAAAATCCAGATAGCACACGGATATCGGTTGCTAGACCCCACAGAAGTTCTAAAAGACCTACATTTCCCATAGCATCCATAGCGCGTCCAGCGCTTTGCTTAAAGAAAACCTGCCCAAAAACCGCTGCAAGGATCTGCACAACCGCCAAAAGATATAAAGCTGGAGTCATCTATTTATGAAGACAATATCTTGTTCTGTTTCTGCGAGGATCTTATGAGAAAATCGTAATTGCTGCCAGTACCTTTCGTATATACTTTTGCGCGTAAAAACAAAGACACGTTGTTTCCCTTGAAAAATAGACCAAAAATCTTGAGAAGGCATCATACGGTAAGACGTATCCTCAGCATGAATGCCGAAAGCAAGTTCACCCTTCCATCCAGCAACATCAACGAGTTGATTTAAATACACCGGCAGATCTTGATAATACATCTCAAGGCAGAAAACGCGATCTTGCGGACGCACATTCAGGGCAACGGCCTCTGTAAGAGGTTTTATAGAAGATTTTATCTTCTCTTGCACCTTTGGCGCTATGGTATTTAGGGAGATTAAAACAAAGGTCCACGTCAAAGCTTTTAAAAATTGGCCCTGCATTCCTTTGAAAAAGAACGGCAATGAAACTGCAACCAAAGAAAAAATCGAGATACGAAGAGCCTCTGTCAAAAACAAAGCCTTCAACTGCGTATCTTCTAAGAGTTCGTATATCCCATAGCCGCATAGGATTACCGTAAGAACGACGTCAATGTATCCAAGGTGATAAAATGCGTACGGGTTTTGGCTTTCTTCCCTTTTCCTGAGCGCTTGCCCACCCAGAAGTGCTACAGAAGGGAAAATGGGCAGAATATAAGGGATTAATTTCGAATGAGAAAAAGAAAAGAAGAGGAAAACAACACCGCTCCAAACTGCTAGAAATAACGTTGTTTCATAAGAGGATACTTCTTGATCGACAAGCGCTTTTCGCTTCTTATACGTATCAAAAAGATCCCTTATGGCGCTTCCAATGGCACTTGTCCACGGGAACACCCCTAATATCAAAACAGGAGCAAAAAACAGGAATGGCTGAAAACGCTGATGAACATTGGTGGTATAACGAAGGAAGTGCTCTCCTATGAAATAGAAATACGCGAAATCCGCGTTCCTTAGACACACCCAAATGTGCCATGGGGCGGCGATAGCCAGAAACACAGCAATTCCACCAAAGGAAAACAAGTTTAGAATGATGCGCATGTCTCGCTTGAGAATAAGCCATACAACGAAGACCAATCCTGGCAGAACGATACCAATAAGCCCTTTTGTCAAACAAGCGAGTGCTGCACAAGCATAAGCCCCCAAAAGCATCTCTTTCTTTCTTGCTAAGGACTGCAAAGAACCGTAGGCCAGCAGTAATGTGGTGGAGATAAAGATAGAAACGACAAGGTCTAAGATAATCAAGCGACTGTGGACGTAGTACAAAAGCGTTGTCGACAAAATTCCGGCTGCATAAAGGCCCGTGTGTCTTGAAAAGAGCACGTGTCCCGCAATATAGACCATCAAGCATCCTAAAATGGCGAAAAGCATTGGCCACAAACGCATCGACCAAAAGTGGATACCGCACGTCCTA
The DNA here is from genome assembly GCA_031279495.1 of Holosporales bacterium. Taxonomy (GTDB): domain Bacteria; phylum Pseudomonadota; class Alphaproteobacteria; order UBA3830; family JAIRMZ01; genus JAITIJ01. The sequence goes on from JAITIJ010000010.1 coordinate 5,411, forward strand.
ATTGCGCCAACTTGAAGCCAGTAAAAAAGAGGAGGCTTTTCGAAATATTTCACACCATTAAGGCGCGGCGTAATCAAGTCTCCTGTGACCACCATTTCACGTGGGATTTCGACATAACGTCCCTCATCGGGCGTGGCGAAAGGCCTGTTTCCTAAATCATAAGAAAAAAAGCACACCAAGAATGTACAGAGAAGACCTATGTCCTTCCAAAAGGTTCTTGCAACAAAAGAAGTTGTGCTCATGACAATTTCGCATCCGTGGAGCGGGTGAAGGGAATCGGACCCTCGTCGTAAGCTTGGGAAGCTTCTGCTCTGCCATTGAGCTACACCCGCTTAAAATCTAGCCCTTGCCCGTATATACAAGAGCATTTCCTTGTGCGCAAGAGCACCCATCCTTTTGTACAAAGGCCGACAAGCATATCAGTGTCGGTATGCGATCATCACATATCCCACAAAGAAATTGCGTTAGCTTTTGGCGAAAGAAATTGCACTTCGGGAGTCAGGCAGATTTCACAGCCATATCCTAAGGGTTCGATCTTTGAAAAAATTTTAAATGCAGAAATATCTCTAAGATTCGGAGTAGCATGTTTTTTAAATCTCAATTGGATAATATTGCCCGTCTTTGTGGAGTTCGTGAGCGAACAATGTTTTTGTTATCCGTTGATTCGGCGTATCAAGAAGTATACCTTAGCCTTTGGGAAGTTGGGGAGTCTTGCGCCAGTGCCAAAACAGAAGAAAATTCTGTCACCAACGGAAAGATCCTCTAAGCTGCGGACACAGCGTATTAGTACGCCTTACCTCTCTGTTGTCGTACCAGTTTTTAATGAAGAAGAATGCATTGAAGAGTTTTTTACGCGCCTTACAGAGGTCTTGGAATCCATAGGCAAGACCTATGAAATCATATTTATCAACGACGGAAGTTGTGATCGTACAGAGTATTTGTTGGGCAGATTTTTTGAGCAGTATCCTCGGATCCTGCGCATCATTCATTTCAATAATAATTATGGTCAGTACACGGCTATTCTTGCGGGATTTGAGCATGTGCGCGGAGACGTGATCGTCACTCTTGATGCTGACCTTCAGAATCCTCCAGAAGAAATTCCGAGCCTTCTTAAAATGATCGACGCAGGACATGATTCGGTCGGAAGCTATCGACGTGAACGGCACGATTCTTTCTTCAGAACAAAGGCCTCACGTGTTATTAACCGACTGCGCAAAGAGATAACGGGACTAGAGATGCGTGATCATGGGTGCATGTTACGCGCGTACAGGCGTCATATCATCGATCAAGCGATCAAAACGCGAGAGTCCTCGACGTTTATAACAGTACTGGCGCAGAAATTCGCCGGAAACCCCATCGATATAGCCGTTGAACATCACGATCGTGCGCGAGGAGAATCCAAGTATAACCTCTACAAGCTTATCCGAATCACTTTTGACCTGATTACAGGGGTTTCGTTGATTCCTTTGCAACTTTTTACTCTGTTGGGAATGTGCACCTCTCTCTTAAGCGTTTTGTTGGTGGTTTATATGGGCTTTCGCCGTATATTTATTGGCCCAGAGGCAGAGGGCGTTTTTACGCTTTTTGCAATATTATTCTTCTTTTTGAGTGTTATCATCATGGGAATTGGGTTGATCGGAGAATATGTGGGTCGGACATATCTTTCCGTTTGCCAGCATCCGCGTTTTGTGATTCGCGAAATTATAGAAATGTCGCAACCGAAACGAGAAGAATAAATGTCGTTGAAGATACTGATTCTTGGGGTGAATGGGTTCATCGGCAGCCATCTTACCGAACGCATTCTGCGTGAAGAAGACTGGGAGGTGTTCGGCATGGACCTCTCAAATGACAAATTAGGAGATTCATTAAAGGATCCTCGTTTTCATTTTGTAGAGGGCGATATTACGATTAATCACGAATGGATCGCGTATCATATTCGCAAATGCGATGTTGTATTGCCGCTTGTGGCGATTGCTACTCCAGCGACCTATGTGTCAGATCCTCTGCGCGTTTTTGAACTGGATTTCGAAGCAAATTTGAGCATTATCCGCAAGATAGTTTTTTATAAAAAACGTCTTATTTTTCCATCAACATCAGAAGTATATGGCATGTGCCAAGATGGAACTTTCGATGAAGAAAACTCTTCCTTTGTCGTCGGTCCCGTCAATAAGCAGCGCTGGATCTATTCTTGCAGCAAGCAGCTGATCGATCGGATTGTGTATGCCTACGGTCTTAGAGATAACTTGGAATATACATTGTTCCGGCCCTTTAATTTTATTGGTCCGAAGCTAGATACAATTCATGAGCCAAAAGAAGGAAGTGCGCGCAGTGTGGCGCAGTTTATCAGCAATATTTTGCATACTGGAGAGATAAAACTTGTCGATGGTGGTCAACAGCATCGGTGTTTTACCTACATCGACGATGGCATTGATGCTTTAATTCGTATTATTCGCAATCGCGATGGTTGTGCTTCTCGCCGTATCTTTAATATTGGTAACCCGGAGAACGATGTTTCTATCAAAGAGCTCGCAGAAAGAATCGTTGCAGCTGCAAAACACTATCCAAAAATCGCGGATCTGGCGCACCATGTAAAGATCACCTCTGTATCAGCAAGCGCTTATTATGGGCAGTCATATCAGGACACAAGTCGCCGTGTACCCTCCATTAAAAATGCACAACACTATTTGGGATGGAGTCCCACAACGCCGCTAGACGATGCTTTAAAGCGCACTCTTGATTTTTATTTTACATAAGCATCTGGTCTTGCTGCTAAGTGAGACTGCGTACAAGGACTTTTAAGAATGAAGTTTCTCGATCGCGCCAAGATCTACGTAAAAGCGGGTGACGGCGGCAATGGTTGCTGCAGTTTTCGTCACGAGAAGTTTATTGAGTTCGGTGGCCCAGATGGAGGAGACGGAGGTAGAGGAGGCGATGTTTTCGTGAAGGCCACGCGCAATCTCAATACACTTATCGATTACCGCTATCAGCAACACTTTCGCGCAGAGCGCGGAAAACATGGCAAAGGACACCAGAAAACAGGAGCAAAAGGCACGGACACAACGTTATATGTTCCGTGTGGGACGCAGATTTTTGACGATACAACTGGCTTTATGATTGCGGATCTTGTTCTGGAGAACCAGCAGATTTTGCTTGCGCAAGGCGGTCGTGGCGGTCGTGGTAATATTCGGTTTAAAACCTCTACCAATCAAGCACCGACACGGGCTGATCCAGGGGAATTGGGTGAAGAGCTCGTTGTTTGGCTGCATATGAAGCTTATTGCAGATATCGGCTTGATTGGGTTACCTAACGCGGGGAAATCCTCGTTTTTAAAGGCAGCCACAAAGGCACGACCAAAAGTCGCGAACTACCCGTTCACAACGCTACACCCGCAATTAGGGGTAGCTTGCTATAAAGGAAAAGAGTTTGTGCTCGCCGATATCCCCGGCTTAATCGCGGGAGCGCACCAAGGGGTTGGCCTGGGTGATCGCTTCCTTAGCCACATAGAACGATGTAGTCATGTTCTACATCTTATCGATGCGACATTGGAGAACCCATGTGAAACGTATCAAATTATTCGTCATGAATTAGCGTCTTATGGTGCTGAGCTGGAGCACAAGAGGGAATGGGTTGCGCTCAACAAAAAAGATCTATTACCACAACAGGATTTTGAAAAAACAAGAGAGAAATTAGCCGCGCATCTTGGGCAACCTGTTTTTGCTTTATCTGCGCAGACACAAGAGGGATTTAATGCTCTTTTTGACGCTTTACTTCCGGCCTTAGTCTGCTCTACTATGGCGGTGGATGATGTTTCATAATTTAGCACCAGAAGAAACTATCAAATGAAAATACTTGTTACAGGAGCCGCCGGTTTTATTGGATATCACGTTGCGCACCGACTTTTGGAAGAGGGCCATGAAATACTCAGTATCGACAACTGTAACACCTATTACGATCCCTCTTTAAAAGCGGCGCGCTTGGAGCAATTGAAGCCCTTCTCGGCCTTTAAGAATATAAAACTAGATTTAAGCGAAAGCGCAAAAGTGTTTGGCGAGTTTAAGCCACAGCATGTTATCCATCTAGCAGCTCAAGCAGGCGTTCGCTATAGTTTTGAGCATCCAGAGGCATACGTTTCCTCTAATCTAGTCGGTTTCTTTAGTATTTTAGAAGCGTGTCGTCGGTATAATGTTGAGCATCTCATCTATGCAAGCACAAGTTCCGTCTACGGCGCTAATACACGTCTACCATTCTCAGAGAGCCATCCGGTGAATCATCCTT
>JAITIJ010000039.1 GCA_031279495.1 Holosporales bacterium
TGGCGGGAGTGACGGGGCTCGAACCCGCGACCTCCGGCGTGACAGGCCGGCGCTCTAACCAGCTGAGCTACACCCCCATCCAAGCAAATCGAAGGTAGTTTGGCAGAACGAAGCTGTCAATTGGTGTTACTAGAAAGATAGGAGGGGAGCATGATTTCTTGGAACGATCTTTCGAAGTGAAGTTGTCTTTGCAGACTGCTGCAATCGTTTAGTGAAACGCATAGTAAGCAAAATATCGCTGCATGAATCTCCAAAGGAAATAAGGAAGATCTTAACGTAGGCATGCGATGATCTCAGGTAGCAGATGCAAAAAAGGAAGAGAATCACAAGAAAGGTATGGGAATGAGCGTTTTTAATGAGCATCTTTCCTAATAGAATCGTGTTAGCTAGGGTGGGGTAGGATAAGGTTTAGTAGGTCGAGTGCCTAAGTACCTATAAGGCGCATCGAGTTGTTTTATATTCTGTAAGGATATTACAGCTAATTCGGTGAATTAGGTTGTGCCCAAAGTAAACTGGAATACTATTCACCCCTTCTATAAGCCCTTTAGAGGGGGTGATCTTTTAGCGGTTTTTAAAGAGAATTCTCGATATTTTGGTATTTTTAATTGGATGATGCTTTGGAGCAAGAATCCCTATTCTAGACTCTTTTTAAGCAAACTGCAAAAAAATCTTTTCCAAAAACTTGACGAATAGGGTACCCCATAATACATTCCCCTCATGTTCAAAAAAGGAGTATAGAAAACGAACAACACTTGTAGACTATTGACCGTAATGACCGTTCTGGCAACTTTCTGCGCAGGAGCAATGGAAATGTCAGAAGAGAAAAAAAGAAACATTGCTATCCAGTGTATATGACGGAGAGGTCCCAATGGTTCCTCGGGTCTCGAATGCATGTAAATTGCTTTGTTTGCCTTTTGACCCTGATTCTGAAACGAGTTATTCACTGCTTTCGGCAATGTTCATGTGTAGCATGGATCCTGATGAGTGGGCGCAGTGTGGAATATCGCGTGACCATTGTGTTGATAAAGCTAAGAAAATTTTGTTCGATTTCTTGAGAAACGTGGATTTGGCGAAGAAAGATGTGGATTGGAAGAACGACCCCTATGGAACTAATGTGAGAATGGTGGCCGACTATTTATCTCGTCGGGAAGACATCCCAGATGACCTCCAACAAAAGATAGAAGAGATCTTTGACAAATCCTAACAGTACTTTTCTCAAAAGAAGAGAGTGCTGAACCTCCCCTTTTCCAGCTGGTTGGTAAGACCAGCTGGAAGGGGATTTTCTCCGCTTTGTTAAAGATGCGCTGAAGCCTTCTCAATGGGTGGACTTGCAGAGCAGGCCCGTTGCAGAAGTTGAGGTAATACTAAGAATGGTTTGGTTAGCAAGATACGGAAAACGGACATAACAACAAAAAGATGAAAATGGTTTAGAAAGATGTGAGGAAAACATTGAAAGAGAGAAGGGATGGAATGATAAGATATGAAGAATAAAGAAAAGAGAAGGCGTATTTTTTATGTCTTTTCTCTTCTTTAAGACTTCTCTTCTATCTCTTTAAACTATAAACTATCTTTATTATTTCAGCTTCCGCAACAGGCCTATTCATCGAGGATATCACGAATCTTTTCCTTCGGCGTCTCTTTATCATCGGTTACAAGGAGATACGGAAAACCAAAAGGATGGGGATTCAAAGCCGAAGCTGCACCCTTTTTTATATCTCCATCTGAATTATCTGACAATTTGATGAGTGTTTCTGTTGCTTTTCTCTTTGGCCGTTCTTTTTCCGTTTCCATCCTGTGCAAAGGGTAAAGAACGAAGGCGCAGACATGAGCTATATGCGATATAAGGACTATTCTTTTCGCCCTTCTAGCGGTAAACTTCCAACGTCCGGGTATGACAATTTGAGCATTAACTCACACATCTCGTCATATTTTCCTTGCGGATTTTTTTAAATTTATTAGTTCTAAAGCTATAGCCTCTAGAAGAGTTTGCTTTTCGCTCGGACAAATGTCACTTCTTATTGCAAAAAAGTTTTCAAGAGAAAGATCATCCATCCTCTCAAAAAACCACGCACCTTCTTTAACAAACTTTTCATAAGAAGGTATCATCTGAAACAGTTTTTATCCGCTCGATCAAACGCATCTTTTGCGTCAGCGCTTTCAACTAGGATAGAAGAGAGCATTTGCTCAAAAGACCATAGCTGCGATTGCGGTAGCGAGTAATTTTCATTTTTTCTTCCTTTTTAGTCTTATTGAAAACCACCATGATTTTCAATCTATAAAACAAATAAAAAACGAAAACAATAATAACTTGGACAAAAATTTTTCTTAAAATTTTCCATAAAAACATCTTTGCGAAACTAAGAAGCCAAGGTTCTCGGCTCTTCTCTATTCCTTTTCGTAAGAAGGGGAGGCTAATTGATAAACTTACTCCTTCTTATGTCCTTTATTCTTCCGCAAAAAGCCTATTCTTGAACTAAGAAAAGCGCCTATTTGATTTTCGCTTCTTTAAATATAACGTGTTTGCGCGCAACACGATCGTACTTCCGGAATTCCATCTTCTCTGGCTTCTTACGTGGATTCCTTTTCGCTACGTAAAAAACTCCGGTATTCGCAGAACTGAGCATCTTTACGACAAGAATAGAGGATTTCGCCATAAGTACCTTCTTATAATAATGCGCTTACAAGTGGAGAAAAGTATATACGAATCCCGTATCATTAGGCAATCTAACACGCTTTTTAAAGATCATCACTAAACACTTCTCCGTATATATTCAAACCTAAAAGACCAATCCTGGCACACAAAAAGCACACTGCAGTTGTGCGCAGTATTTTCTATGTTTGCTGAATCTCTGCCTATTTGCCTCAAAAAAACAATCATGCACAGCTGGAGAACTCATCTCTAATATTCTTCGCTCATCATTCAACAACGGGCGTTTTCTGTTCTACTTCGTTCCATCTCCGTCGTTAAGCAGATTCTTTTGTCTCGTTCGGACGCTTGTCTACAATATGATCGATCAGGCCGAAACTCAGCGCTTCTTCAGGAGATAGGAAATTATCCCGTTCCAACGCTTCCTCTATGCGCTTTACCGGTTGACACGTATGTTTGGCATACATTGCATTTATACGTGCCCGCAACTTTAAGATTTCTTTGGCGTGAATCTCGATGTCTGTGGCTTGCCCGCGTACCCCTCCTGAAGGCTGATGAATCATAATGCGCGCATTGGGAAGACAATAGCGCTTGCCCTTGGCTCCTGCCGTTAAAAGAAACGAACCCATAGAGGCCGCTTGACCCAAGCAGAGCGTCGCAACATCGGGGTGAATGTAATGCATCGTGTCATAGATGGATAATCCAGAAGTAATAACGCCACCGGGAGAGTTAATGTACAGAAAAATATCCTTCTTAGGATTCTCAGCCTCAAGAAACAACAACTGAGCACAGATAAGAGAAGCCATCGCATCCTCTATCTCGCCTGTCACAAAAATAATACGTTCCTTTAAAAGACGCGAATAGATGTCATAAGATCGCT
>JAITIJ010000070.1 GCA_031279495.1 Holosporales bacterium
GCAGAGTTATGCTTAATTGGTATTTCTTTATCGGAGGTTTTGGCGGCTGTTGAAGGTTCCTGAGCACCCATATAATCCATTAGCTTATAAACCTGTTAGAATCCGTTATATATAGCCTATTATAGTCCAGTATAGCTTTATAATCCGTTATAACCCGTTATAGATACATTTCCCTTGATGACCTACCGAACCATCCCCATTCGCCAAGTCTCCACACAACGACTTGCGGAAATTCACCAGCAATGTTTGCCCTCCAGATGGAGCTCTAAAGATTTCGCCCTCCTCTACGCAGATCCTGCTTATAACGGTTTCGCTCTAGAAGAAAATCAACTTAAAGTTGTGGGATTTATTGACTTACACGTTGTAGTCGAAGAAGCGGAGGTCTATTCTTTCTGTATAACGCCAGAACATCGGGGAAAAGGACTGGGACAAAAATTGCTGAAAAAACTCTTCACGGAAGCGCATCAGCGAAACATTCAGAAGATCTTCCTGGAAGTCTCTGAGGCCAATACTGCTGGAAGACATCTATATAGAGCTCTCGGATTTAAAGAGGTGGGACGGCGTTATGGGTATTACCCCCAAACCGATCATGGAACAACAGCAATCGTGCTGTGTTCGTGCCCTGAAAATCGATGAAAAAGAGCTAATCGAAAGGAAAAAAAGATGATGCATGAAAACCTTGGTACTGCAACAAAACAGCTCCAGCGGAATATACCGGTGGATAACTTGGATCTCTTGTCGCTAACAGCCTATGTCGCCGCAGCGCATCTGTCCACAAATGCCGTTGATATTCAAGATATCGCAAATGTTATTAATCGTGTCTACGCAACATTAAGTACTATTGCAATAACAAATATCCGTATACCTGCAGCCACAGGACCCGCTGTCTCTATACAAGAGTCCATCCAGCCGGATTACATCATTTGTCTGGAAGATGGAAAAAAACTTAAAATGCTCAAACGCTATCTACGTACAGCTTATAACATGACGCCAGATCAATATCGCAGCCGTTGGGGACTCTCAAGTGCATACCCTATGGTGGCACCTAATTATACAATCAGGAGAAGTCAATTGGCAAAAAGCATCGGACTGGGAATGCGACCGCGAAAAAAATCCCGATAAACACATACTGCAAGCGCTTCTCAAGCCAATAAAAAATCCTACCTGCGTATATGCAGCTGCTCTATATGCAGCTGCTCGTCGTAAAAATGCCCGTAAAAACGCTAAACAAAAACACAAACTTGAAAAGCCTTAACTATTGTTTGAGTGAAGTCTTTTCTTTCTTTTGTAGGAAGCATATAGTTCTCCTTGGATGTTAGGTGTAGCTAGGTGGTTTGAGCGTAAAGGGATATCTATGGGACCGTTGATGCCGCGCGCGACGGCGATTTGGCTTATCGACAACACAGCGCTTACTTTTGATCAAATTGCTCAGTTTTGCGGTTTGCATGTATTGGAAGTGCAGGCGATGGCAGATGAGGAAGTGCATGGGGGCATGAAGAGCATGGACCCTATTTCCACTGGTCAATTGACTCTTGAAGAGATCGAAAGATGCAGCAAGGATCCGAGTGCGCGTTTACAGCATGCAGGAGGAGCCGCTGCAGGCAAGAAGAAACCGCGTCACAAATACATTCCGCTTGCGCGCCGTCAAGAGAGGCCGAGCGCCATTTTGTGGCTAATCAGAAATCATCCTGAATTGTCGGATGCGCAGATTTGTACTTTGTTATCAACAACGCGTCCGACTGTAAAAGCCTTGCGAGACGGTACACATGCTCGTCTTCAAGAACTAACGCCGAAATCCCCTGTGCAGCTCGCCTTTTGCTCTCAAGAAGAGCTTGATGCTGTGGTTTCTAACAAGCGTTCCGCAGCGCCTCTATAAGAGTTCTTTTCGCATGGTTCCCTTCTGTTGGATTCTAGCAGATGCGGGGAAAATAGGCTCTCAGAACCAGGCCATTGGGTTGGTAGAGCGTATGAAGTGGCCTTTCAATCTGCATTGTATAGACCTTCCGCGTATTGCATTCAGAGCCCAACAAGAAAGATGGGTGCAGGAGCTCGAACACCATCCTCCTTATCCATCCATTGTAGTTTCTGCGGGTCGTCGAAGTCATCCTGTTGCTGTTTTGTTTAAGAAGCGGCATCCAGAGGTCTTCTCAATTGCGCTATTGAATCCGTATAGATCTCTGCCCAATTTCGATCTGGCTATCGCGCCCGAACACGAAAACTTGCGTGGTCCAAATGTTCTGTCGATCCAAGGGGTATTACATCGCATCACAACTGAGAAGCTAAGAGAGGGCCTGCAGCAGCAGGATTTTTCGACCTTACGCCGTCCTTTGTTGGGTGTGCTTATCGGAGGCATCAGCAAACACTATAACTGGACCCGATCCGCAGCAGAAAGTCTAATGGCGCATTGCCTTCCGTTTGTGCCGCTGACTCCTCCGCGATTTCGTGTTCTTATAACAGCGTTGCAAAAGCTTCACGATGAAGGATGGAGCGTTGTTGTTCTGCCCTCTCGCCGAACGCCGATTTGGCTGATTAAGGAGCTTGAAAGATGCGTTGCTGCACACTCTTTTGTCGTCGTTGCTAGAGAGACAGGTGCACTGAACCCTTATATCTCTGTGCTAGCGGCTTCTGATGCATTACTAGTAACCGCTGATTCTGTATCAATGATTTCTGAGGCATGTGCGACGCGAAAACCGGTGTATGTTTTTCACCTCGCAGGATTCTCACGTAAACTGGCTGCCTTCCATAATGCTCTTTATCAGTCCGGAAGCGTACGACCCTTCCAAGGATTTATTGATCGCTGCTGGAAACCTGTTCGGAAAGAGAGCGCATGGGAAACCGTTGTCGCTACAAAAGTAAGAGATTTCTTCCGACAATGAGAGTTTTATGCCTATCCGAAATTTTTCATTGCTCATACATCTTCTCCGCTGCATGTCGTAGAAAATTTTTCAATCCTCTGAAGTGCGCTAATACTACCCACCTCTTAAGATGAATCGCCGATAGGATTATAGAGCAGAATAGGACGACAGGATTGAGACAGAAATGGGGTTGTTTTTCAGCACAAAGAAGAGATGCAAGAAGAACATAGTATAATACAATATGAAGCATGAGGATGTGCATCTTAGAGGCAAATACTACAGTCCTCACCTAGCCTCTTTTTTCTATTGGCCGGTTTACTTGGGATTTTAGAAAGATCTTCGTTTCTGTTGTTAAACTAGACTCTCTTGGAAAGACAAATGAGAAGTCGCAAAATAAGAAGGAACGGAAGACGCAAGTTTTTCAATCAAAAAGGAACTAACCGGGCTTTGCTTGATGAAATGAGCAACTCTTTCTTTGCTCTTCGGCCCACTTTCGTAAAGGAAGCAATCGCTCACCGAACAATCTATGATCTTCTCTCAAAGATAAAGAACAATTCGATACTCCTTATAAGCGTTCAAAAAGTGTCTTGTTTCGTGGTTTCCTGAAAAAGTGAAGACGTTAGATCTTGATAACAACAAAGATCTAAAACCCTGTTGTATTTCAATACTTCATCTTGACTAGCAGATTTGGTAAGGAAAAACCTAAGAAACATACCCTAAACACGATTCACTAATCTCTCTGCAATTCCTTGCGCTTTCACTTCCGCAGATGATCTGTTGAAGTGCTTTCTACTCATTAGCAAATATACCTATTCTGGCCTTTCTCTTTTCTCTCGCAAAGGCAGCAATGATGGAATCATTCAAAGATCCCTGTAGTTGTTTCCTCACATATTTATTAGGGTTCTCGTCCCTCTCTAGAAGAGAACACACACATCAAGTGTTGCAGCTCTTTCTGGCCTCCAGTATAGGCTTGCCTGGCCAAGTTTGCGAAAAAACCATCGCAATAAGAACAGTTGCCAGAAAGCTATCGGTGTACACAGTGTATCGCCCAAGAATGGGCTCAACGAGTGCAACTAGCCCAATGTTGCTGGCACTCATGAACGCAATGCATTCGAGGAGTCTTTTTTCATCTCTTTCGGCGCGTCTATAAGTGACAAAAAACAATAAAAGGAACGATAACCATAGTGCAGCAAGTCCCCCCGTTCCTCCACGCAAAGGAATATAAGCAACAAGAATCGATTTAATATATCCACACAAGCAGGCGATAGGAGCATGTTTTAGCAATTCGAAAGCCATTTTGGTCTGTACCTCATCTCGTGCCCATAGATTTTCGTTCTGCATTACATCTTCGGTGCTTTCTCGCAGAATCCTGCCAACGATTCCATAATCGTAGAAGTAGCGAAGCGAGCCAACAATATGCTTAGAAGGAAGCTCTCTTTGAGAGAGAATATTCTGAGCGCGGTGGAAGATGGCGTTCTGTTTTTTATCAGAAAGATGCAAATCCGACGACATAGTGTGCCAAAACGGTAGGATAACAAGTTGCTGTCCTGTAAATGGTACATGCCGGTACATCTTATGTACCGCAAGATGATACCCTCGTTCTGTAAGATCCGTTACGACAATGCTCAGCGCAGCGTATGCAACAAGAGGCCAATGGCACTCTTTGCGGACCATGTATCTCAGATAAGTAAATATTCCAACCAATAGGAGGGAAATAACTGGGTACAAGAATAAGAATTGCCTGCGTGTAAGAATCAACAATGCTGTTAGCGCGAAGAAATTTTTGCACGCTTTAACAGAGCGCTCTTTAAAAAACAACATGATATTACTTGCTGCTAGTAACCAAAGAGGGTAGGCAAGGGCCTCTGACATGACGCATCTGCTATAGGGCTCTGTTCCAAAATTTGGAGACATCAGTAACGTAAAAATAAAGAATTCGACAAATCGCATCTTTTTAAAACAAAAGCACCTTCGAATGGAGGATACGAAAAAAAGCGCGGCTACTACGCTGAGCGCTGTCTGGAGAAATGCCAGTGGGCGCAATGTTTCTTCTGAAAAGAAGCAAAAATAGCAACGCAAGAATAAAGGATATAAAGCAGAACGATGTGGCGCCATGTGAACATATGTGCCGGTATCAGGAACGATCACACAGCCGTCCCATATCGCATAAACGATTATTGCGCCGCAAAGCATCCAAGAATACCATGGTAATCGAGACAAATAAGAACAGAACCGCATGGAAGACCTTCCTTCATCAGTCATACGTACCTCTCTCCCGCCTAAACCTTCCTCAGAATACACGCCAAAGACTGGCCGAACAAATGCCGTGCTAAAGGTTGAAGCCTTTTTGAAAAAGGGACGATATATTTGTCAAATATTTTTATCTGAATATTAATGGCACTGTCATTCAAGGACTCTTTTCTTATGTATTTGTTGATCCACCATCCGATACCACCAATAACATTGAAATATTCCATTTTCACGACTTTCAACGGAAGGTTGGCAACCAATGCGCGCAGAGATGTCTTTGTGTATCTCCGAATAATGTCCCGCCAATGAGTCCATTTGCGAGAATAAAAAAGGGAAAGCAGGAAGAAAAAGGCACAAATACCCCCCCTTCTCAAAAGATAGGTCAAATTTCCTAGCGCTTTGGCGTCTTCTGCAATGTGCTCTAATACGTTAAAACACAAAATACAAT